>NZ_JAZGQK010000026.1:0-169665 GCF_036422035.1 Plantactinospora sonchi | reverse complement strand
CGGTACGACGGAACGGGCCGGCTCCCCGTGGTGGGGAGCCGGCCCGTTTGTGGTGGTGCGGGTTTGTCGGTCAGGCGGAGTAGCCGCGTTCGGCGGCCCAGTTGGCGAGGTTGATGGTGCTCATCCAGTACTCGCTGTGGTTCGGCTCGGCCGGGTCGGCGATCTTGACCTTGCGGCCGTGGTCGTCGTAGCCGACGACGGTCAGGTAGTGCCCGCCCTCGTAGGAGTGGGCCATGCCGTCGGTGTCGACCGCGGTGCCCTTGATGTTGGCCACGACCGGCCGGTTGTTGTCGATGGCGTGTACGACGTCGACCTGGAGTCGGTCCATCTCGGCGGGCTTGGCGGTCTCGTCCGGGATGGCGACGGTGTGGTAGTCCTTGCCGCCGGCGTTGTTGAGCACGCGGGTGGTGTCCTCGGCCGAGTTGGTGCCGGCCTCGGTGGTGCCCAGCTGTCGGGCCACGTCGTCCTGGCTGGGGGTGTGTCCCTGCGCGGACAGTGCGATCCGGGTCGCGGCCGGGGCGCAGTAGAAGTACGTCGACTGCGGTTCGTAGTTCACGTCGAGGACCTTCGACGGTTGACCCTTGTCCAGGTCGCCGATCTGCTGGGTCACGGCGGTGGGGGTCATGTCCATCGACGGTGCCGGGGTGCCCATGGTGACGGCGGGGCCGGCGATCGCGCCGCCGACGACGGCGAGTCCGGCGATGCCGAGCGCGGTCTTACGGATCGGGGTTTCGGTGATGGCCGGTAGCCACCGGTTGACGAAAGTCATGATGGTCGCCTTCCATTTTCCGGGGATGAAAGACCCGAACACCCCCGACAGGGAGCGTGGGTCGAAAACGGGAGAGAAGAGGATGCCCTGCTCTCGGTGGGGAAACCGGAGGGGCTGTCCCGCTGCTGCGGTCGTACCGGGGATACAACCGTCGGCGGGTGGTGGGCATTCCACGGATCCGCCCACCCGGCCGAGTCGATCACGACCCGGAAACCGGACACCACACCCATCCGGCCACAAACGCCGGGACAGGCCGGTGATGTCGCCCGCTGCTGCGGTCGTACGGGGGATACAACCGCGACCCGCCCGCGGATGTTCCCCGACCCGAACCCCCGACCGGGCCACCGGATCCGGGGAGCAGCGTTCCGCCGGACAGAACGGGAGTTGTGGTCGGCGGGATTTCCTGGTGCGCTTTCGACGGATCGGTCACGACCGGGCACGGACCGGTCGGAGGGTGTCCCGGTGCCGAGCCCTACGTCGGCGTGGCCCGGACGTCGGCCCGGACGACCGTGACAAGCTACGACGGATCTTGATCCCGGATCTTGAGGAGGCAGCGTGAGCCAGGAAGTGCGCGGGGTTGTCGCCAGGGCCAAGGGCGCGCCGGTCGAGGTGACCACCGTTGTCGTGCCGGACCCGGGCCCGGGTGAGGCGGTGGTACGGGTGCAGGCGTGCGGCGTCTGCCACACGGATCTGCACTACCGCGAGGGAGGCATCAACGACGACTTCCCGTTCCTGCTCGGCCACGAGGCGGCCGGCGTCGTGGAGCAGGTCGGCGCGGGGGTCACCGACGTCGAGCCCGGCGACTTCGTGGTACTCAACTGGCGGGCGGTCTGCGGCAACTGCCGGGCCTGCCGGAAGGGCAAGCCGTGGTACTGCTTCGCCACCCACAACGCGAAGCAGAAGATGACCCTGGCCGACGGCACCGAACTCTCCCCGGCGCTCGGTATCGGCGCCTTCGTGGAGAAGACGCTCGTCCACGCCGGACAGTGCACCAAGGTGGACCCGGCGGCCCGGCCGGCCGCGGTCGGACTGCTCGGCTGCGGGGTGATGGCGGGGCTCGGCGCGGCGGTGAACACCGGCGGGGTGACCCGGGGCGACTCGGTCGCGGTCATCGGCTGCGGTGGGGTCGGTGACGGCGCGGTCGCGGGTGCGGCGCTGGCCGGGGCGACCACGATCATCGCCGTCGACACCGACCCCCGGAAGCTGGAGTGGGCCAGGGGCTTCGGCGCCACCCACACGGTCAACGCCCGGGAAACCGACCCGGTGGAGGCGATCCGGGAACTCACCGGCGGTTTCGGCGCCGACGTGGTGATCGAGGCGGTCGGCCGGCCGGAGACCTGGAAGCAGGCCTTCTACGCCCGCGACCTCGCCGGCACCGTGGTCCTCGTCGGGGTGCCGACGCCGGAGATGAAGATCCCGGACCTGCCGCTGATCGACGTCTTCGGTCGCGGCGGTGCCCTCAAGTCCAGCTGGTACGGCGACTGCCTGCCGAGCCGGGACTTCCCGATGCTGACCTCGCTCTACCTGCAGGGCCGACTCGACCTCGACGCCTTCGTCAGCGAGGAGATCAACCTCGACCAGGTCGAGGACGCGTTCGGCAAGATGCACCACGGGGACGTGCTGCGCTCTGTGGTGATCTTCTGATGGCGGCCCGGATCGACCACGGGGTCACCTCGGGCACCTTCTCCCTCGACGGCCAGACCTTCGACGTCGACAACAACGTCTGGGTGGTCGGCGACGACACCGAGTGCGTCATCATCGACGCGCCGCACGACGTCGACACCATCGTCGGACTGGTCGGCGGCCGGCGGGTACGCGCGATCCTGGCGACACACGCGCACGACGACCACGTACGGGTGGCGCCGGAACTGGCCAGGGCGACCGGGGCCGAGGTGCTGCTGCACCCGGCGGACCGGGTGCTCTGGGACATGGTGCATCCGGACACCGCGCCCGGTGGCGAGCTGCGCGACGGGCAGTTGATCGACGTTGCCGGGACGGTGCTGCGGGTGCTGCACACTCCCGGGCACAGCCCCGGTGCCTGTTCCTTCCACGTCACCGAACTCGGCGCGGTCTTCACCGGTGACACCCTCTTCCAGGGGGGACCGGGTGCCACCGGCCGGTCGTTCAGCGACTTCGGCACCATCGTCGGGTCGATCCGGGACCGGCTGTTGAGCCTGCCGAGCGAGACGGTGGTGCACACCGGGCACGGCGCGGACACCACGATCGGCGCCGAGGCACCCCACCTGGATGAATGGCTGGCCCGCGGGCACTGAGCGCCGGTGTTCAGGTGGCCGGGTGGCCGCCTACCCGGACCGGGACGACGCGACGACCTGCTGACGGCACGGCCCGTGGTTCGGGCCGTGCCGTCACGGCAGGGTCGACGCGGCGCGGGGCGTGGCGGCGCGGAGCCGGACGGCGTCCTGGCTGGGAGGCGCGCCGAACTGGCGGCGGTACTCGCGGCTGAACTGTGAGGGGCTGTCGTAGCCGACCCGGATGCCGACGCCGGTGACGTCGTTCGGGTGGGTGGCGAGCAGGAGCCGGGCCTCCTGCAGCCGGATCTGCTTCTGAAACTGGATCGGGCTCATCGCGGTGACCGCCTGGAAGTTGCGGTAGAAGGCGGAGACGCTCATCCCGGACAGCTGTGCCACGTCCTCCACCCGGAAGGACTGCGTGTAGTGGTCGCGGATCCACCGGACCGCGCGGGCGACGTGGCTGAGGTTGCTGTCGGCGAGACCGAGCTGGCGTACGACGGCGCCCTGCTCGCCGGTGATGAGCCGCCAGAGGATCTCCCGTTTGATCAGCGGTGCGAGTACGGCGATGTGCCGGGGCTGGTCGAGCAGGCGCAGCAGCCGGATCACCGCGTCGACCAGTTCGTCGGGCGCGTCGCTGACCGCCATGCTGGACGGTGCGCCGCCGCTGCCGGACGGGATGTCTCCGGGAGCGGCCTGCAGCAGCAGTTCCGCGACGGTGGCCGGATGCAGGGTCAGGCCGAACCCGAGCGCCGGCCGGCTGGGGCTGGCCTCGATGAAGTGGCCGGTGACCGGCAGGTCGACCGACGCGATGAGGTACTGCCCGGCGCGGTACTCGTAGACGCGGTCGCCCAGCGCGAGGCGTTTCGCGCCCTGCGCGATGAGCGCCAGCACCGTGCCGGACATCGACGGCGACGGCGGGTACGGCTGCTCGACCTTCGAGGCGAGGACACCGTCGATGGCGGTGGTGCCGTCGGGCCGGGCGTGCCGGGCGAGCAACGCACGCAGTTCGTCAAGGGCCATGCGGCCATTGAAGCATCAAACGATGCTCGCCACAAAGATAGGATCAGGCAAGCAGTAGGGAGCATCGTTCTATCGTTTGCCCCGCTCGCAGCAGTTTGATGGGAGGAACAGATCCCAGGGGCAGGCAGCTGCTCCACGATTGAACAGGTGGGCGGGTCATGCGGGTCGTCATCGTCACCGGCGCCAGCTCCGGCATCGGGCAGAGCGCAGCCATCCAGATCGCCAGGCGTGGGGCCGGGGTGATCCTGACCTACAGCAGCAACCAGGCCGGAGCACTGGACACCGTGGCACACATCGAGAAGGTGGGCGGCACGGCCGTCGCGCTGCCGCTGGACGTCGGCCGGAGCGAGACCTTCCCGGCCTTCCGGGAGTCCGTCGTCACGGCCCTGCGCGACACGTGGCAGCGGGACTCCTTCGACTCTCTGGTCAACAACGCCGGGTTCGGCCAGATGGCGATGTTCGAGGAGACCACCGAGGAACTCTTCGACAGGTTCACCCGGATCCTGCTCAGGGGCCCGTACTTCCTGACCCAGACGCTGCTGCCGCTGCTGGCCGACGGCGGCGCCGTCGTCAACGTAACCAGCAACGCGGCGCTGCTCTCCGGGATGGAAGCCGGCTACTCCGCGTACGGCTCGTTGAAGGGCGGTCTGGTGGTGCTGACCCGCTACCTGGCCAAGGAACTCAGCCCGCGCGGCATCCGGGTCAACTCGGTCTCTCCCGGCTCCACCCGTACCCGTATCGCCGGTGACGCCTTCGCCCGCCACCCCGAGGTGATTCCCGCTCTCGCCGCGAAGACGGCCCTCGGCCGGGTCGGCGAATCCGACGACATCGGCATGGTGATCGCAACGCTGCTCGGCGAGGAGAGCCGCTGGATCACCGCGCAGAACATCGAGGTCTCCGGCGGCTACAACCTCTAGGCGACCGCGGGCCGGGGCCGCCAGGCAACGGCGGGCCGCGGGCCGGCGGAAGATCATCACTGACAATTGTCATGGTCAGGACGTGACGCGCGAGCCGGTCGGGGCGGCCCGCCGGCCCGCAGCATTGCGGGTATGCCGACAAGTACACCCGCGGTCGAACTGACCGGACTGATCAAGCGGTACGGCGCGGTGACCGCCGTCGACGGACTGAGCCTGCGCATCGAACCCGGCGAGGTGGTGGCCTTCCTCGGCCCGAACGGCGCGGGCAAGACCACCACCGTCGACATGCTGCTCGGGCTCGCCCGGCCGACCGCCGGCAGCGTACGGGTCTTCGGCCAGGCGCCCGCCGACGCGGTGGCGCTCGGCCAGATCGCCGCCGTGATGCAAACCGGCGGCCTGCTGAAGGACATGACCGTCGCCGAGACGGTGCAGATGACCGCCAACTTCTATCCGCACGCCCGCCCGGTCGCCGAGGTACTCGACCGGGCGGGCATCACCGACATCGCCGGGCGTCGGGTGGGCAAGTGCTCCGGCGGCCAGCAGCAGCGGCTGCGTTTCGCGATGGCGCTGCTGCCCGACCCGGACCTGATGGTGCTGGACGAGCCGACGACCGGGATGGACGTCGAGGGACGCCGGGACTTCTGGACCGCGATCCGGCGGGACGCCCGGGACGGCCGTACCGTCCTGTTCGCCACCCACTATCTGGAGGAGGCCGACGCGTACGCCGACCGGATCGTGCTGATCCGGCAGGGGCGGATCGTCGCCGACGGCACCACCGCCGAGGTCAAGAACCTGGCCTCGGGTCGGCTGGTCCGGGCCACCCTGCCCGGTGCCGACCAGATGGCGCTGGCCGGGCTGCCGGGCGTGGAATCGGTCGAGGTACGCGGGGACAGCGTGCTGGTGCAGGCCGGCGACTCCGACGTGGTGGCCCGGTACCTGCTGAACCAGACGGCGGCACGGGATCTGGAGATCACCGCCCGCAACCTTGAGGACGCCTTCCTGGCCCTCACCACCGACACCGCGACCGAGGGCGCCGGCACGGCCGCCCGGACCGACACCAACCGCCACGGCCTGCAGGGGAGCGTCCGATGACCACGACCGCGATCAACCGGCGACGTCCGCCGCTCGGCGGGTTCAACACCGCGAATCTGATCATGGAGATCCGCCGGGTGCTGCGCAACCGCCGTACCCTCGTCTTCATCCTGATCATGCCGGCGGTCTTCTTCCTGCTCTTCGGCCTGCCGAACAAGGGACAGACGCTGGACAACGGCGCCCAGGTCACCGGCTACATCATGATCAGCCTCGCGGTCTACGGCGCCATGGTCGCCACCACCAGCGGTGGCGGCATGGTCGCGGTGGAACGCGCCCAGGGGTGGAGCCGGCAACTCCGGCTGACGCCGCTCCGGCCCGCCGCGTACGTCGCCACCAAGGTCCTCACCGCGATGGCACTCGGCCTGCTCGCGGTACTGGTCGAGTTTGTCGTCGGCGCCGCCTCCGGGGTACGGATGCCCGCCCACGTCTGGCTGCTCGCCGGCCTGGCCGCCTGGCTCGGTTCGCTGGTCTTCGCCGCCTTCGGCCTCTTCGTCGGCTACCTCGCCCCGGCCGAGAACGTGATGCAGTTCCTCGGGCCGATCCTGGCCATCCTGGCGATGTTCGGCGGTCTCTTCGTGCCGCTGGAGGTGCTGCCGCACGTCATGCAGGAGATCGCCAAATTCACCCCGGTGTACGGGGTGGGCGAACTGGCCCGGGCCCCGCTGACCGGTGACGGGGTCAGTGCCGGCGCGGTACTCAACCTGGTGCTCTGGACCGCCGCCTTCGGCTTCGGTGCCAGCCGGCTCTTCCGCCGGGACACCACCCGGGTATGACCGCCGGCAGCGGGAACCCGGACCCGTTCGGTCGTCGGCTGGGCACGGGGCCAGCCGACCGGCCGGACACGTCGGTGACCGGGGCCACCCGGACACCGATCCGGTCTGCCGGCCGGGACCGCGCGGATAGCGTGGCCGGTGTGACCGAGCAGGGGGCCAGCGGCGCGACCGGTACCGGACCCGGTCCGGGTCGCCCCGGACCTGACACCGACTTCCGGGGCAGCCTCGGTGTCGGCCGCGGTCGGGGACGGCTCGGCTGGCTGGTCGCCGTGGTGTGGCTCATCTACCTGGGGCAGCCACTCGGCACCGTCTGGCAGCATCCGCACGGGCCCGCGCGGGACCTCGGATTCGCCGCGATCGCCGTTTTCGGCGCCGGCTACGTGGCCCTGTTCGGCTGGGTCCGCCAGGCGGTGTGGCGACGGGACCGCATCCCGCCGGCCCGGGCGGCGCTGGCACTGGCCGGGCTGTTCCTCGTCGGCACCCTGACCATCCCGGCGGCGGGCGGCGACTGGCTGGTCACCCTGGTCTACCTCTCGGCCGCGGCGACGCTGCTGTTGCCGACCAGGGTGGCGCTGGTCCTGGTCGCCGTGCTGGCCACGGTGCCGGTGATCGCGCCGCACTTCGTCCCGGCCTGGGAACCGGAGTCCGGGGTGGCGCTCGCGGTACTGCTCGCCGGGGTCGCCGTCTTCGGCTTCAGCCGCCTGGTGGACCGGCAGATCCGGCTGGTTGACGCCCAACAGGAGATCCGCCGGCTGGCGGTCGCCGAGGAACGTGCCCGGACCGCCCGGGACCTGCACGACATCCTCGGCCACTCGCTGACCGTCATCACGGTCAAGGCGGAACTGGCCGGTCGGCTGCTCGAGGTCGACCCGGCCCGGGCTGGTGCCGAGGTCGCGGACCTGGAACGGCTGGCCCGGCAGGCACTCGCCGACGTGCGGTCCACCGTCGGGGCGTACCGTGAGATCACCCTCGCCACCGAGTTGGCCAGCGCCCGGACGGCGCTGCGGGCCGCGGGCATCGAGGCCGAACTGCCGGACACCGTTCCCACGCTCCCGCCCGGACGGGGGGAACTCTTCGCCTGGGCGGTCCGGGAAGGGGTGACCAACGTGGTACGACACAGTTGCGCCCGACGCTGCGTCGTCCGGGTACGTCCGGACGAGATCGAGGTGCGCGACGACGGTCGGGGCCCGGCGGCGGAGTCGGACGGCGGTGCCGGACACGGGCTGCTCGGGCTCCGGGAACGGGCTGAGCAGGCGGGTGCCCGGGTGGTCGTCGGCCGGGGCGCCAACGGCGACGGTTTCCGGCTGGTGCTGAGCTTCCGGGAGTCGGTGTCGTGACGGGGTCGAGGTGGCTGGTGCGGCGTTTCCGGGGGGCGTTGTCGTGACCGAGCCGATCCGGCTGCTGCTCGCCGACGACCAGGCACTGGTCCGGGGCGCGTTGGCCGCGCTCCTCTCGTTGGAGCCGGACCTGACCGTGGTCGCCGAGGTGGGGCGGGGTGACGAGGTACTGGCGGCGGCCCGCCGTGCCCGACCCGACGTCGCACTGCTCGACGTCGAGATGCCGGGCCTGGACGGGATCGCCGCCACCGCCCTGCTCCGGGCCGAGTTGCCCGGGTGCCGGGTGCTGGTGGTCACCACCTTCGGCCGCCCCGGTTACCTGCGCCTGGCGATGGAGGCCGGCGCGGGTGGCTTTGTCGTCAAGGACACCCCGGCCCGGCAACTCGCCGACGCGGTCCGGCGGGTGCACGCCGGGCTGCGGGTGGTCGACCCGACCCTGGCGGCGGAGACCCTGGCCAGTGGTGAGAGTCCGCTGACCGACCGGGAGACCGAGGTGCTCCGGGCGGCCCGGGCCGGCGGCACCGCGGCCGACCTGGCCCGCCGGCTGCACCTGTCCGAGGGGACGGTCCGCAACCATCTCTCCGCCGCGATCGGCAAGACCGGGGCGCGGACCCGGGCCGAGGCGGTCCGGATCGCCGAGGATCGTGGTTGGCTCCTCGGCGACCCCGGCTGACCCCCGGCGCCCCGCGCCCGGAGGCCGTGCCGCACCCGTACCTCCGGAGGCCGGGCAGGCCGACTCACCTCGACCGGCCCGGCCGTTCCACCCCGGACCGGGCCGGACGCGAACCGCGCCCGGCCCGGGTGTCCGCGACCGCGACGGATCCGGGGAGGGCAGCGGTCAGAGGAAGTAACGGAGCCAGACGTACAACCAGGCGATCAGGCAGCTCAGGATCGTGACGACGATGCCGTACCGGGTGAACTGCCAGAACGAGATCCGGTGCCCGGTACGGGCCGCGATGCCGATGGCCACCACGTTGGCGCTGGCCGCGACCGCGGTGCCGTTGCCGCCGAAGTCCGCCCCGAGGGCGAAGGCCCACCAGAGCGCCTGGCCGGTCTGCGGGTCGGGTGCCTGCGCGACCAGCCCCTCGACGACCGGCGCCATCGTCGCGACGTACGGGATGTTGTCGAAGAAGGCACCGAGGACCGCCGAGCCGAAGATCAACGAGGTGGCCGCCGCGAAGAAGTTGTCGCCGAACACGTCGATCGCCCAGCTGCCGATCGCGCCGATGACACCGGTGTGCACCAGCCCGCCGACCATCACGAACAGCCCCATGAAGAAGACCAGGGTCGGCCACTCCACCTCCTCCAGTACGTCCGCGACGTCCAGTTTGGAGACCAGCAGCATCACCCCGGCGCCGACCATGGCGATCACCGACGGGTCGATGTGCAGTACGGCGTGCAGCCCGAACCCGATCACGACCAGGCCGAGCACGATCAGGCAGCGGACCAGCAGCCGTACGTCGGTGATCGCCCGCCGCTCCTGCAGCGACATCACCTCGGCGACGTGCTCCGGGTTGTACCGGAACGACTTGCGGAACAGCACCCGGGTGAGGAGCACGAAGAGCACGAAGATCACCACGACGACCGGTGCCATGTGCACCAGGAAGTCGGTGAAGGTCAGCCCGGCCCGTGCCCCGATGATGATGTTCGGCGGGTCGCCGATCAGCGTCGCCGCGCCACCGATGTTGCTGGCCAGCACCTCGGCGATCAGGTACGGCTGGGCCGGGATGTGCAGCCGGTTGCAGACCACCACGGTGACCGGGGCGACCAGCATGATGGTGGTGACGTTGTCGAGGAACGGCGAGGCGACGGCGGTGATCACCATCAGCATCACCATCAGCCGGTACGGCTTGCCGGACGACCTCTTGGCGGCCCAGATCGCCAGGTAGTCGAAGACCCCGGTCTGTTTGATGATGCCAACGATGATCATCATGCCGAGCAGCAGGAAGATGACCCGCCAGTCGATCCCCTCGTGTTCGGAGAAGAACACCTCGGCACCGGGCGCCAGCCCGAGCACCAGCATCAGGCCGGCGGCGATCAGCACCACCCTGACCTTGTCCACCTTCTCGGTGGCGATGAAGAAGAACGCCACGACGAAGATGGCGAGCGCGATGATGAAGCTCATCGGGCCCACCCCGCCGGAGCCGCCGGGACGCGCCCCGGTGGAGTCAGACGTCCGGGGCGAGCAGGGCGAGCTTGCCGAGCAGCCGCTCGAGGGTGATCGCCCCGAACAACCCTCCGGTACCGTCGACCACCGCCACCAGCGGGCTGCGCTGCCGGGCCATCAGGGCGGCCACCTCCAGCAGCGTCGCGTCCAGTCCGACGCTGGCCGGTCGGGCCATCTCCCGGACCAGACAGTCGCCGACGGTCAGGCTGCCCAGCTCCTCCCAGAAGAGGTCCGCGTGTGCCTCGTCGATGGTCCGGGCCAGCGCCGCGTCCTCCTGGTAGCTGCCGGGCACCGCCAGCCGGAGCACCTGGGTGCCGGGCAGGACGGTACGGGGCCGACCCCGCCCGTCCACCACGATCAACCCGGGCAGCCGGCTGAGCGCCATCAGGCGCAGTGCCCTCGCCACGGAATCCTGAACGGTCACCGTCGGGACGTCCACGGCGATCTGTCCTGCTTGCATGACACCTTCCCCTGGCGCAGGGCCCAGTCTCAGCCAGTGCTCTCGATCGATTCGACCACGACCGGACGCCGGTCACCTCTCCCGGCGCCGGGATTTCCGTCAGTGGTGAACAGGCGGTCCTTCCGATGCCGGATCCGACCACCCCGGGCCCTCGCGTACGCCCCATCACGCGGGTTCGCCGAGCAGCTCGGAGAGCCGCCGTTCGAGGTTGGCCAGCCGGTCGGCCACCGGGCTGCTGTGCAGGATCTCGGCCAACTGGTCGGCCTCGTCGTGCGCCAGCGCGATGCGCTCGGCCGGTACGTCGGGATCGCCGGGGCCGTAACACAGCAGCGACCGCTGACCGGCGCTGTCCACCAGTACGCCGAAGCGTTGTCCGCTCCGGGTCAGAAGGTGATGCACGATGCCGACGCCGGGGACGGTGGTCCGGGTGATATCCACTGTTCCTCGCTCGGGTTGGGGGCGTGACGAGCCCGGGTGGGGCTGACGGAACCCGGGTGGGTTGACGGAACCGGACGGGGCTGACGGAGGAGGTCGGGGCGGGGCCAGCCCGTCCGCTGGCCCCGCCGGCCCCGACCCGGTTCCGGCGTTGGTGTCCGTGGGCGGTGGCCTCCGCCCGGACCGTTCCCGACCCGGGGTCGCCACCAATGTCCGGTTCCGTTCCCGACCCGGGGTCGCCACCGATGTCCGGTTCCGTTCCCGGGCCAGGTCCCAAGACTCCGAGATTCCGGCGCCGCCGACCATCGGGCGCAGCACCCATTCGAGCCGGGGTGGAACATGTAAATTTCGCTGCTCAGCGTGGGGGTGCGGGCTCCCGGTTGGGGGTCAGACCAGATGGACAAACCCGCCGCGTTACGGCGAAGCTGGCAGCATGACCAACACCGCCGACCGGGTCGCTCCGCCGGAGCGCCGGGACACCGGCCCCTGGCGGGCGCTGCCCCGGCCGCCGGCGAGGGCGCTGTTCCGGCGGTTGCTGCTCCTCAACGGGCTGGTCTTCACCGTCGGCACGCTGGTCCTCGCGCTCTCTCCGGTGACGGTCTCCTCACCGGTGCTGCTCACCGAGATACCGGTGCTGACCGTCGGCCTGGCATTGATCATCGCGGTGAACGCCCTGCTGTTGCGGGCGAGTCTGGCTCCGCTCGACGCGCTCACCACCCTGATGCGTCGGGTGGACCTGCTGCGCGGCGGCGACCGGCTGCCGGACAGCGGCAACGGCGACCTCCACGACCTGATCGAGACCTTCAACGCGATGCTGGACCGGTTGGAGGCCGAACGCAGTGCGAGCAGCGCGCACACCCTCGCGGCCCAGGAGGGCGAGCGGCAGCGGATCGCCCGGGAGTTGCACGACGAGATCGGGCAGAGCCTCACCGTGGTCCTGCTCGGGCTGAAACGGGCGGTGGACCGGGCGCCCGAGGAGCAGCGCGAGGAGTTGCACGCCGTACAGGAGACGCTCCGGTCCAGCCTGAACGACGTGGGCCGGGTCGCCCGCCGACTCCGCCCCGACGTCCTGGAAGATCTTGGCCTGCTCAGCGCCCTGACCGCGTTGGCGACCGAGTTCTCCCAGGTCAGCGGAGTGCCGGTGGCCCGGAAGCTCAAGCCGGACCTGCCGCCGCTGAGCGCCGAGATGGAACTGGTGATCTACCGGATCGCCCAGGAGAGCCTCACCAACGTCGCCCGGGCCGGCCGGGTCGAGCTGTCGCTGCAGACCGAGGAGAACAACGTGCTGCTGCGGGTCGCGGACGACGGTCGAGGTGAGGTACGCGAGGAGGGGGCCGGGATCCGCGGCATGCGGGAACGGGCGTTGCTCGTCGGCGCACGGCTGCGGATCGACGCGGTCCCCGGACGGGGTACCGACGTACGACTGGTCGTGCCGGTCCCGGCCGAGAGGAGTTGACCCCGGTGTCTACGGCCAAGACCCGAATTCTGCTGGCGGACGACCACGCGCTGGTCCGCCGGGGGCTCCGGCTGATCCTGGACGCGGAGCCCGACCTGACGGTGGTGGCCGAGGCCGCCGACGGTGCGGAGGCGGTGGAGGCGGCCAAGCAGCCCGACGTCGACCTGGCCATCCTCGACATCGCGATGCCCCGGATGACCGGCCTCCAGGCGGCCCGGGAGATCTCCCGCCGCGCGCCCGGGATCCGCATCCTGATTCTCTCGATGCACGACAACGAGCAGTACTTCTTCGAGTCGCTGCGGGCCGGCGCCTCCGGGTACGTGCTCAAGTCCGTCGCCGACCGCGACCTGCTGGAGGCGTGCCGCGCCGCGATGCGTGGCGAGCCGTTCCTCTATCCGGGGGCGGTCACCGCGCTGATCCGCGACTACCTGCACCGGGACCGGCAGGGGGAGCGGCTGCCGGAGAGCATCCTGACCCCGCGCGAAGAGGAGATCATCAAGCTGATCGCCGAGGGGAACTCGGCGAAGGAGATCGCCGAGGCGCTGGTGATCAGCGTGAAGACGGTCGACCGGCACCGGGCCAACATCCTGCAGAAGCTCGGCATGCGGGACCGGATAGACCTCACCCGGTACGCCATCCGGGCCGGCCTGGTCGAGCCCTGAAACCGGTCTGGTCGAGTCCTGGAACCGGCCTGGTCGAGCCCTGGAACCGGCCGGGGTCAGCGCACCGGTACGACGGTCCGCACCGTCGCCTGGTCGACCTCGGAGAGCCGGACGGTGAACCGCAGTTCCCAGTCGCCGGGGACCGGAAAGCTCAACGCGCCGACCGCGTGGTGCGGGGTGACGCCGAGCATCGGCGCTTCGGTCGGCTCGATGCCCCGCTCGGGCAACGCGGTGCTCACCGTCCACTCCACCACCGGCAACGGGGTGCCGTCCGGGGTGTAGACGTACGCGTGCACGGTGTTGGCCTCGCCGAGCTGCACCGGGTAGATGTCGAACTGCAGCGTGTAGAGCGGGGAGTTGAGGGTCTGGGCGAACCCCTCCGAGGCCGCCGCGGTCGCCTCGATCGCGGCGTTGCGGGCCGGGGTGGTCTGCACCAGCACGGCGCTGATCCCGAGCACCACCAGCCCGAGCACCACCTCCACCGCGACCGCCCGCCGTACCCCGGTAAGGAAGGGCCCCTTCTTATCGCTTTCGGTATAGGAAGGGCCCCCTCCTAACCGCTGGACCGTACGACGGGCGTACCCGGCGGCGGTCAGCGCCAGCGCCAGCAGGCCCAGTTTCGCCAGCAGCAGCCGCCCGTAGCCGGTGCCGGTCAGCTGCCCCGGGTCACCGATCTCGACCAGCGCCAGCACCCCGCCGCCGACGACGAGCCAGAGTACGGTGAGCGCCGCCCACCGGGACCAGACCGGCAGGATCACGCCCAGGACACGGGGTGGGGCCGCCGGCAGCAGGAATCCGCAGATCACCACCAGGCCGCCGAGCCAGACCGACATGGCGGCCAGGTGTACGACGTTCGCCAACCCGCTGGCCAGCGGCACCGGCGCGGCGGCGGCGTGCCCGGACAGCGGCCAGGTGGCCAGTCCGGCGAGCGTGAGCAGGAGCAGCAGGGCGCCCCGCCACCGTCCGGAGAGGCGTGCGACCGGCCGTTGCCGCGCCGGGTCGACCGTTGTCACGGGTCGCTGGCGTCGCCGGTTGTCGCCGCGTAGCACCGGGGCGAGCAGGACGGCGACCAGGAGCAGGACGGCCAGTCGCGCGGTCAGGGCCAGGCCGAAGTCGGAGCTGAGCACCTGGGCGAGTTCGGGGGTGGAGACGTCGAACAGGCCGGCGCCGCTGGTGTACGGCGCCTGTACCCAGAGCCCGGTCAGGGTGCCGGCGGCGAGCAGGACGAGTCCGGCCCGGACCAGCCGGGCCGCCCCGCGTCGGCTGAGCCGGCGGGGCCAGAGCCGGGCCAGCAGCAGGGTCGGGCCGATGGTCAGGACCAGTCCGGCGTACCCGAGGTATCTGCTGACCGGGACGGCGACCCGGACGACCGGCTGCACCCCGGCGTCGGTCGGCTCCGGTGGGCCCGTCGAGGCGGCGCCGACGGAGAAGGTCCAGCTACCGGCGACGGGGTGGCTGTCGGCGGAGACGACCCGGTAGCTGACCAGGTAGGTCCCGAGTGGACGGTCGGCGACCCGGACCGGGATCCGCAGCGTGGCGCCTCGGACGGTCGCCTCCCCGGCGTTGATTCGTTTGCCGTCCGGCGCGAGCACCTGGGCCCGACCGGGCAGCAGCGCTACCGGCTCGCTGAAGGTGACGGTGACCTCGGTGGGGGAGTAGCCCAGCACGGCCCGCTGCTGCGGCACCGTCGAGACCACGGCGGCGTGTGCCGCCGCCGGCCGCGCCGGGCCGATCAGCACGGCCAGTCCGGCCAGCCCGGCGACCAGCATCACCAGCAGCCCGCCCAGCAGGCCCGCCAGCGGTCCGCCCGCCGGCGCGGCCGGCCGGGACAGTCCGGGTCCGGAGCGGGGTACGCCCCGACGGACGGAGGAACGGTCGATCCGGTGCGCTGCCACCTTCGATAGTTCGGTCGGCTGGCCGGAAAGGTTCAATCTGTTCTCCGACTGATCGGTAACATCGTTGACGCCGTATGGTAGTAATCTGCCCGTGCCTCCGAATTCCGACGACGATTTTCGATGGCTCGAGGACCTGTCCAGCCCGGCGGCGGCCGACTGGGTCCGGGCCCGTAACGCCGAGACTCTCGCCGCCGTCGCCGACGACTCCTCTTTCGGCACGCTGCGTGCCGCACTTCGGCAGGTGCTCGACGCCGCGGACCGGGTGCCGTACGTGCACTGGGACGGCGCACACCTCTACAACCTCTGGAAGGACGAGGCCCACCCCCGGGGGGTGTGGCGCCGGACCACGCTGGAGCAGTACCGCCGGGCCGAGCCGGAGTGGCAGGTGCTGCTCGACGTCGACGCGCTCGCCGAGGCGGAGGGCGAACCGTGGACCTGGCAGGGCGCGGTGGTACAGCGCCCCGAGCACCGACGGTGCCTGATCCGACTGGCCCGGGGCGGGGCCGACGCCCGGGTGGTACGCGAGTTCGACCTGGAGACCCGCTCCTTCGTCACCGACGGTTTTGTGCTGCCGGAGGCGAAAAGCGATGTCGGCTGGATCGACGCGGATCACATCTACGTCGGCACCGACTTCGGCCCGGGCTCGCTGACCGCCTCCGGCTATCCCCGGGTGGTGAAACGCTGGCGGCGGGGCACCCCGCTGGCCGAGGCCACCGTCGTGCACCAGGGGCGTGACGAGGACGTGGCCGTGTACGCGGTACACGATCCCACCCCCGGTTTCGTCCGGGACTTCCTCGGGCGTCGGCTCGACTTCTTCCGGCGCGAGGAGTTCCTCCGCACCGCCGACGGCGGACTGGTGCTGATCGACGTACCGGAGGACGCCGAGACCGACGTGCACCGGGAGTGGCTGCTGATCCAGCTCCGCTCGGAGTGGACGGTGGCCGATCGGACGTACCCGTCCGGCGCGCTGCTGGTCACCCGGCTGGACCGGTTCGTCGCCGGGGAACGGGACCTCACCGTGGTTTTCACGCCGGCGCCGGACACCGCGTTGAGCGGTCACGCCTGGACGCGCAACCACCTGATCCTGAGCAGCCTGGTCGACGTCCGGAGCCGGATCGAGGTGCTCAGCCCGACCTCGGACGGCTGGCGGCGGGTGCCGCTGCCGGGTGGTGACGCGGCGACGGCACCGCCGGCGGTCGGGACCGACCAGGTCCGCGATGCCGGCCACACCGCCGGTTCCAGCCACACCGCCGGGGTCGGCGGCACGGCCGACGCGGGCACGGCCGGCGACACCGGCCGGATCGTCGAGGCCGCCGGTGAGCGGCGTCATCTCATGGTCGTCGACACCAACCCGGAGTACAGCGACGAGTACCTGCTGGCCAGCACCGGCTTTCTGGAGCCGACGGCGCTGCACCACGGCACGGTCGGCGGTGCCGTGGAGACGCTGAAGCGGGAGCCGGCGTTCTTCGACGCGGCCGGCATGGACGTACGGCAGCACTTCGCCCGCTCCGCCGACGGGACCCGGGTGCCGTACTTCGTGGTCAGCCCGCCCGGGCACGACGGCGGGCCGACGTTGCTGACCGGGTACGGCGGCTTCGAAGCCTCCTGGACCCCGGCCTACAGCGGGGTGATCGGGCGGGGCTGGCTGGCCCGGGGCGGCTGCTACGTGGTGGCGAACATCCGGGGCGGCGGCGAGTACGGCCCGCGCTGGCACCGGGCCGCGTTGCGGGAGAACCGACCCCGGGCGTACGAGGACTTCGCCGCCGTCGCGACCGACCTGGTGGAGCGGGGCGTCACGGTGCCGGCCCGGCTCGGTATCGAGGGCGGCAGCAACGGCGGACTGCTGATGGGGGTCATGTTGACCCGCTATCCGGAGTTGTTCGGTGCGGTGGTGGCCCGGGTGCCGTTGCTGGACATGCGCCGCTACCACCGGCTGCTGGCCGGCGCCTCCTGGATGGCCGAGTACGGCGACCCGGACGATCCGGCCGACTGGGCGTTCCTGCGCGAATACTCGCCGTACCACAACATCCGCACCGACCGGCGCTATCCGCCGGTCCTGCTGGTCACCTCGACCCGCGACGACCGGGTTCATCCCGCCCACGCCCGGAAGATGGCGGCCCGACTACGCCGGTACGGTCACGACGTCTCCTACTACGAGAACGTCGAGGGCGGGCACGGAGCCGCCGCCGACAACGCGCAGTTGGCGTTCAAGTGGGCGCTGATGCTGACCTTCCTCCGGCGTCACCTGGCCGGCTGACCCGCCGGCCCGGTGGCCTCCCCTCCGGTCACCGGGTCACGGATTCCACACCATCGTCTGCTGGTGGAGCCGCCGGCCACCCTTCCGCGTGCCCGGGACCAGCGGAGTCGCACCATGCCTGACGAAGCCCATGCGTTCGAAGAACCGCACCGCACGGGTGTTCTCGACCAGGGTCTGCAGATGGCAGCCGGGGGTGCCGGTCTCTCTGAGCCGGTCGAACCATCGCGCCATCAGCTCGGCGGCGGCACCGGTGCCGCGTGCCGTAGGCGCCATGTTGATGTGCAGGTGCGCCGGCCACCGGACGTCGTCGAAGCCGCCGGCGGTGGGCTCTCGCCGGGCCGCGGCCACCACGAGATCGACCATGGCCCGGGCGAAGAACGCCGCGGGCCTCGGCCGGAACACCAGCCGGTGCGTCCTGATGGCCTGCTCCATGCGCTTGCTCTCGCTGGGAATCGTCGAGCTGTCGAGGCAACCCGCGAGGTAACCCACCAGTTCGCCGTCGGCCACGGCGACGAAGAGCGAGCCCGGGTGCGCACTCAGGTACGGGTCCAGGTAGATGGCCGCTTCGGATTCCTCGTGCCCCCACAGGGCAGCGGAGGGGGCGTCCGCGCAGGCACGACCGAACAGCCCGCGCAGCTCGGCGTGGTCACTGTCGGCGATCGCGCGAATCGTCACCATCTTGATCAACTTCCCTGTGAAATGCTCGCCCCGGGCGGACATTCTTGCAGGTGAGCGAACGGATCGCCCATGATGATCTTCGAGGGAGCCTGGGTGGGCGGAGCGTTCCGGGAATTGATCACAGCGGCTGGACGAGCTGGACCGGGTTCCCGTCCGGGTCGGCGGTCCAGGCGATCAACAGCCGACCGAGCCATTCGTACGGTGCGGCCAGGGCCGGCGCCCCGCTCGCGGTGACCTCGGCGTACGCCGCGCGGGTGTCGTCGGTCCAGAGGATGACGGCGGCCCGCTGCCCGTCGGGGACCGGGTCGAGTCCGTGGTCGTCGCGGCTGGAGGCGACCGAGGCGATGCCGATCTTGTAGCCGTCGAGGGCGAGGTCGACGTGGACGGGTTCGCCCTCGGCGGGCACCCGGAAGGTCTCGGTGAATCCGAGACCACGATAGAAGGCGGCCGCCCGGGCGACGTTCTCGCTGAACAGGATGACCTGGGGGGATCGGAACCTGGACACGGACCGACCGTACGCCTCCGGCCCTGTCGACGCCGGCACGCTCCAGAGTGGGACGGCGCGGGTTCGGCCCCTGTCCGTCAACCCGGCGCAGGTCGGCCACTCCGACTCGGTGCGAGTGGTCGCAGGCGGGCAGCCCGGCCAGGTGAACGCTCGTAGCCGGTCAGTCCCGGCTCAGCGGGCAGTCGAAGTCGAGGCTGAATTCGACCTCAGCGCCGGTGATGGCGTGCTTCGCCGTACCCTTCAGCGCGCCGGAGGTCCGGTCGCCGCTCTCGGTCCGCTCGCCGGTGAACGCCACCGTCTGGTACGTCTCGTCCGCGTCGCCGAGGGTCAGCGGCACCGTCGCCCCGTCGCTGTCCTGGTCGAACGGGCCGGGTGCGAACGGCAGGGACATTTCGATGCTCGCGTCCTCGGTGCTCAGCGAGAAGAGCTTCGTCGGCACCTCGACGGTCGCGCAGTCGTCGGTGACGAAGCGGTATGTCCTGCCGTCGGCGACGATGCTCAGGTTGCCGGTGCCGCCGGCCGGTCCCCCCGGCTCGGCGGCGTCGCCGCCCGGCGTGCCGCTGCCGTCCGGGACGCTGCCCTCCGTACCGCCGGAGTCGACGGTCGGGGCCGGGTCGTCGCCACAGGCGGTCACACCCCCCAGCAGGGCGAGGCCGAGCATCGTGCTGAGCAGTAGCGGCCGACGACCGATCCAGCTGCGCATCTGTCCTCCAGGAATTCGGTGCTCACCACCGGTTCATCCTGATCGGCGGGGTTCAGGCCAGGTTCAGGAATTGTTCGGGTACGGCGGCGACCGTCGGTGGCGGAAGAGCGGGTCACGCCCTCACCTGGGGAGTCGACGAGTGTCGTACGGCTGACCTGCTGCTCCGATCGGCCGACGAGATTGATCCGTCCAGCAGCCGGCCAGGGCCGGCCGACCGGGCGGGACATCGGTCCACGTGGTCGTCCACAGCCGAACAGTGCGGCAGGGTCCCATCAACGACCACTGTGGATGATCTCGGCAGGGCGCCAGACTGCCCCGGTGACCTCTCAGACGCCGTACGAGCCGTCCGGGCACGGCTACCCGACCCAACCGATGCCGGCGGTGCCGTACCGACCCGGCTATCCGGCCGGTCCACCCGTACGTCGACCGGGTCGGCTCGGACCGGGTCAGAAGGCGGCACTGATCGTCGGCGCTCCGGTGTTGGCACTCCTGCTCTGCTGCGGAGGGCTGGTCGCGATCGGGAGCGGCGCCGAGGACCCCAAGCAGACCGCAGCCGGTACCTCGGCGGGGGATGCGCGGGACCCGCGGGCCGCCGATTCCGCTACAGCGATCTCCTCCGCTCCGTCGGACTCCGGTACGCCGGCCGGGTCGGCTCCGACCGAACCTGCGGAGGCCGGACCGCAGGTCACCACACCGGCGGCCAACCCGACCACGCCTTCGGCGGGGCCGACCGTCGAGAAGCGGACGACCACCGAGACCCGGAACATCCCCTTCGGCGAGCGAACCGTGCAGGACTCGTCGCTGGCCAAGGGCACCCGCAAGGTACGGACCAAGGGCGTGCCCGGGCGGAAGACGTTGACCTACGAGGTGACGTACACCAACGGGGTGCAGACCGGGAAGCGTCTGGTCGACGAGGAGGTGACCAGGAGGCCGGTCACCCAGGTCGTCGCGGTCGGCACCCGGGAGACGCGGAATTGCGACCCGAACTACAGCGGCTGCGTACCGGTCGCCAGCGACGTGGACTGCGCGGGCGGCAGCGGCAACGGCCCGGCGTACGTCGAGGGGCCGGTGGAAGTGATCGGCCGGGACATCTACGACCTGGACCGGGACGGTGACGGCTACGGCTGCGACGACTGACCTGACTCGACACCGAACTCCGCGTTGATCGCGTACCGGAGTTGACCGGCTCATGTCGTAGCGTTGGATCACCCATCTGCAACGGATTCGAGTGAGGTCGGTCAGGTGTCTCAGGTCGAGGAGATCGCTACTGAGCTGGGTGCGCTCACCGCAGGAGTCGAACAGGCGCAGGGTCAGGCCGCTGCGGCGGGCCGGCAGGCAGAGGAGGTGGCGCGCCAGGCGGCCGGCGCCGGCTTCGTCGCGGTGGCGACCGGCATGCTGGCCGTGCAGCAGGCGATCGGCGAAATCCAGGGCAGACTCGGCAACCTCGGCGGCCTGATCGGCGAGGCGGCGAAGGCGACGGCGGCCGTTCCGCAGGAGGGCTCGCCACAGGAGTCGATCGCCGGACTGACGCCGGTGCAGGAACGGTTGGACCGGGCCCGGGAGGCGGCGTCCGCGACGATCGAGCAGGTCGACAAGACGCAACGGCTGGTCACCGTGACGTTGCAGGGCGGACAGCCGGGACCGATGCTCTCCGCGCTGCAGAACATCACGCAGGTCCTGGTGCCGCTGACCCAACGGATGAGCAACGCTCGACAGTCCACCGACGTGGCGATCGTGCGGGCCCGACAGTTGGGCTCCTCGGGAAACTGACCGGGGCTGGCGGACCCGTACCTGCCAGCCCTGCGCCTGCCAGCGCCGGTGAACTGACACCGACGTCGTCCGGATCGGGGGATGCCGTCCCTACGATCAGCGTTCCAGGAACGCCGTGGAGCAGGCGACCCAGCGGTATTCCTGGCCAGTCCCGGACCGGACCGCGGACCAGGATCGGCCGCCGGGAAGATGCCGATGTCCGGCGCGCGCTGGACCTGGAGAACAGGTGCGCCGACACCGTCGCCCAACAGGGCTACCGGGTTCATCAGAACCCCACGCGGCAGGAGATCGCGGAGGCGCGCCGGAGCACCGGTGACGTGGGAAAGTCAGACAGTAAGCCGGACTATCTGCTCGAAGAGCAATAATCGACTGCTATTCTCCTACCTCCGCGAAGCCGGTTCGGGGCGTTTGGACGGAGGTCAGCGACAAGGTGGCCGCCCAGCAGACCCAGCGGATCGTGTTGAACCTCGAAGACTGGCGCGGCGATATGCGGGCCCTGCAGAAGCAGTTTGATGACTGGCCGATACCCGACCTGAAAGAGTTGGTGGCAGTGGTACGCGGCGGCGCGATCCTTCAGATCGTGCGGCGAGAATGAGGAGGGGCACATATGGCCGTCGAGTATCGGTTGACCCTGGCGGGCGACATCCCGTTGGAGGAGGTGGCCAGTCTCGCTGCCCCAGAAGCCATTGAAACCCCCGCCTCGCCTGGACGTTCACGAGTGCTGACCGCCGACCTGTATGAACGGAACGGGTACGCAATCAGTGTCTACGGCGGCCGCCACGGGTACTACGACGCCGAACGTGACGACGGCTCCCACTGGGAGTGGGAGCCGGAAGCATACGTGAATGTCGGCTTCCGCATGGGCAAGGACGAGCCGAGGGATGACGCGACGCCGAACATGGTGGCTACCGTGGCTCGGATATTGGCCGCCCGGAAGGAAGACGCGGCCTTTGTGCTGAACGGGAATTGGCTGTTGCTGACGCGAGTCGACGGAGCGTTGCGCAAGCACAGGCCCACATGGTGGCACAACTATGGTGTTGACGAGCTTGTTGCCGGGTGGCAGGTGTGACGAGTCGGGGGCGCGGTGGCGGCGCCCACTGACCGGGCCTGTCCGAGCCTGCCGGCGGTGATCGCGGTCACCGTGGGCGAGTGCGCCGCCCTCAGGCGCCGCAAATAGGGGTGACCTGCGGTGACAGGTCGGCTAGCTTCGCCGCCATGGAACCAATTGATGAACGGGAGATCCGGGCATCGTTCGTAAACTGCAGCAAAGGTGAGGCGGGCCGGGTCCGGTTGCCCCCAGGTTTCGCCGAAGGCGGCGTTCCCTGGGCCGACCTGGACTTTCTAGGCTGGGCCGACCCGGGGGCCGAGTTGCGGGCGCTGTTGGTCGTGCCCGGGGAAAACGGTCCCACCGGTCTGGTGCTGCGCCGGCCGGAGACTCGCAAGGTCACCGCGATGCGGTCGAGTATGTGCCAGGTGTGTCTGACCGACCACGGGGGTTCGGGGGTGTCGTTGTTCGTGGCGCCACTGGCCGGCGCCGCCGGACGGCAGGGCAACACCGTCGGCGAATACCTCTGCACGGATCTGGCCTGCTCGCTCTACCTCCGCGGTAAGCGCCAGCCGAAGACGCGCCTGGTCCGCCGGGAGGAGACGCTCACCCTGGAGGAGCGGATCGGTCGGACGATGACCAACCTGAACGCCTTCGTCAACCGGGTGGTCGCAGGCTGATGACAGCGGCGACGGCCGCGAGACGCGGCACCGGACAGGCCGGCAGAAGATCAGGCCCCGTCGTTCCCAGCGCGGACGGCGGGGCTTTCCGTTCGGCATCCGGGTCCGTCAGACGATTCCGGTCGTCGCAGCGGTTGTTCCGGTGCCGCACGAGGTGGCCGACCGGGTAGGGGCGTCGGCACGCCCCGCTCGGACCGCCCGGTCAGCGGTCGACCGGCACCGGCCGCGACGCCTTCACGATCCACTATGTGTGGTTGGCGGCTTGTGCCAGGTCAGGGTCAGGGTGAGGGTCGCCTCGGCGGTGCCCTTGGTGAGGATGAAGCCCTGCTCGCCGCCGACCTTCAGACCCAGCTCCATGGCGATCTCGTCGGGCGCGTGCTCGGTGGACCGGACCCGACGCACGATCGTCCGCAGCACCGGCATCACCTTGTCCATCGCCGAAGCCAGTGAGAACGCGCTGACCCGGGCCCGCCGGTCGTGCGCCGAGGCGAGTCGGAGCGACTCCTCCTGGTCCTCGAAGTCCGCCTCCACCTCCACGAACTCGTCACTGCCGTCCTCGATCGGAACTCTGAGCAGCACAGACTCCACCAGACCGCCCTTCGGTAGCGCTGCGACGACCAGACGGGTCGACGCGGGCCCGTACATCGATATCAGACGGTACGGCGCCACGTAATCCGCTGACGGGTCGTCTCAGCCGGGACGGGTGTCGTCTACCTGATCCGGCACTGGTGGTGGACAACCGGTGTCCTCAGTCGCTGTCGGTGAGGCAGATGACCAGGACGCGGGCCGCGCCCCGGTCGATGATCACCCAGGTCCGGTCGGTGGGGATGGGCGCGCTGAACCACGACGTCCACGCCTCGGAGGTGAAGTAGGCGGCGAAGTCGGCCGGCCGGTCGCCGACCAGCCCGCGCAGGAACTCGAAACCGAGCCGCTTCGCCTCCCAGAACGTGCCGTCGTAGCGGGTGTAGACCGACCCGGCGTTGATTTCCGCGCCGAGTTCCCCGTCGAGGGCGTGCAGACGTACCGCCGTCAGGCCGGGGACCTCGCGCAGGGGATCGGGGATGCCCAGGTCCGGCAGGACTGTCCGGGTGGCGCGGTGGCCGAGCAGGTGACGGAAGAAATCCCACTCGTACGGTCGGTTCCGCGAGACGAACCAACTCAGGGTGTCGTCGTGGACCGTCGGCCGGAAACGGGCGACCTGGACGAAGTCAGTGCTACGCAGGCGCTGGAGTTCACGGATGAGGGCGACCACCGCAGGCTCGGTGATCTCCTCGGCCACCCACCCGACCCGGGAGTGTGAGGCGGCCACCGCCCGGGCATCGGGCGGACGGTCGGTACGGACGACGGTCTTCCAGTCGATCGTCATCCGGACACGATAGAAGTCGGTCAGACGGCGGGTGGGCCGGGCAGCCGGGCGGGGGCGGTGAACCGGTCGAGCACCAGCAGTTCGGTGCCGGGACCCAACTCCGCGAGCAGCCGCTGCTGGGCGCGTTTCGTGATCCGTACGCAGCCGTTGCTGTTCGTCCGGCCCAACTCGGCGTCGCGGTACCAGGCGTGCAGTCCGATGTGCGCGCCACGCAGCCCGGTCGGCACCGATTCCGGCTCGTCGGGTACGGCGCCGAGCGCGAACACCTCGGTGTCCGCGTACACCCGGCCGGGCAGGGAGGAGCGGCCGAGGATGAAGGTACGGCCCAGCGGGGTCGGGGTGGCTCGGGCGCCGACGCTGACCGGCCAGGAGGCGACCAGCCGGTCGTCCCGGTACCAGTGCAGTCGCCGGCCGCCCCGGTCGACGATGACCAGGTCGGGCAGGGTGATGGTGGTCCACGCGCCGGGCGGGACCCAGCCGATGGTCCGGTTGGCCGACGGCAGGAGCACGGCGAACCAACCGGAACGGCGTTCGACGATCGGCATGGTGACCTCGACACCGCTGATCGTCGGGGCGAGCCAGGCGCGGGGGCGGCCACCCGGTGCGTCGTACGCGACGACCCGTCGGATCGGCCGCAGGCCCTCGCCGAGTCGTACCGTCGACATCGGATCCGGGTCGGCCGGGAAACCGCCCGGCGCCGGCCCGTAGTCGACCACCGGCAGGTCGGCCGGCGGCGGGGCCGCAGGCAGCGGCGCCGCGTCGCCGGAGAACCCGGCACCGGGCGTCGGGCCGGCCGTGGGTCGGCCCGGTTCGCCGCCGGGCGGCGGCCCGGCTGTCCGTCGTGGCGTCGGCACGCCGCCCACCACCAGCGCCGTGGCGAGCAGCCCACCGAGTACGGCGAGCGCGACGACGGCGGTACGCCGACGCAGCCGACCAGGAGCAAACGGATTTAACCGGACGAAGCCCATGTAGTAACTCTAAGTGTCGGAACTGCCTGGTCAGGTGGATCGTCCGCGCGTGTCCGCGCCGATGAACCGCAGTTTGTCCACGGTGACCCGAGCCCTCGACGTCACGTCGGGTACCGGGAGCGCCCGGGCCGGCTGCCAGACTGGGGTGATGACCGATCGACCCGCCGTCCGCCAACTCCGGCTCGTGGTCACCGCGGCCGACTACGACGAGGCCGTCCGGTTCTACCGGGACGTCCTCGGTCTGCCCGAGCGCAACGCCTTCTCGTCCCCGGACGGCCGGGTCGTCATCCTCGAGGCGGGCCAGGCCACCCTGGAGATCGCGGATCCCGGGCACGCCGAGTACGTCGACGAGGTGGAGGTGGGGCAGCGGGTCGCCGGACACATCCGGGTCGCCCTGGAGGTCGACGACGCGGCGGCGGTGACCGCGACGCTGGCCGACGCCGGGGCGACGGTGCTCGCCGAGCCTCGCCGGACCCCGTGGAACTCGGTGAACTCCCGGTTGACCGCCCCCGGCCGGTTGCAGTTGACGCTCTTCACCGAACCGGGGGAGTGACCGCCGTCCGCGCGAGCGTCCCACCCGGCGCCGTGCGGGACGCGGTCGGGCGGCTCAGAGCCGGATCGGCATCAGGATCGAGAAGGCGCGGCTGTCGTCAGCCCGGCGTACGGCCAGCGGGCGGATCGGGCCGTTCAGGTCGAGGAGCAGTTGACCGCTACCGGTCGGGTCACTGGCGTCCAGCGCGTCGAGGGCGTCGAGCAGGAACTCCCGGTTCACCCCGACCCGTACCACGTCCGACCCGGATCGCGGCTCGGTCGGGTCGGCGCCGGTGGTGAGTTCGCGGGTCGGGTCGGCGCCGGTGGTGAGTTCGCCGGTCGGGTGGTCTCCGATGGTGAGTTCGCCGGTCGGGTCGACGGAGAGGACGCTGACCGCGCACCGGGCGCCGTCGGCGGGGCGTACCACCGTCCTGGCCGGCGCGGTGGCCAGGTGCTGGCGCAGTCGGGACGCGTCCACGGTGACCCGCCGGTGCTCCGGATCGCCGGTTGCCTCCCGGAGCAGCCGCCGGTAGTCCGGGACGTCGTCGTCGAGCGTCGTGGCGCTGATCCGTCGACCCCGGGCCCGCAGGCTGATGCTGCCGGTGCCGAGGCTGACCGTCGTCAGCCCACCGGTTGTCGGACCGCTCCCGGCCAGCAGCGCGCGGGCCTCGTCGACGAAGCCGACCGGCGCGATCACCGCCCGCGTCGGGCCGTCCCGGGTCGGCGCGGCGTCGAGTTCGGCAACGGCCATCCGGTACCGGTCGGTGGCGATCAGCCGCAGGACGTGCCCGTCGGTCTCGAACCAGACGCCACCCAGCACCGGCAGCGCCGGGTTCAGCCGGGCCGCGAACCGTACCGCGTCGACCGCCGCCGCCAGGTCCGCGTCCGGCACGGTGAGCCGGACCCGGAAACCGGCCCGTCCGGACCTCTCCGCCGGGTACACGCTGTCCTCCGGCGCCGGGGCGAGGAAGAGCGCGCGCAGCCGGGAAATCTCCCGCCGGGCGTCGGCGAGCCCGTCCTCCAGCCGGCTCAGGTGGGCGTCGAGCAGACTCGACGCGGCCGCCAGGTCCGACCCGCGCAGGTCGAGCAGTCGGCTGAGTTCGGCGAGCGGCATGCCGATCCGGCGGAGTCCGGCCAGCAGGCGGGCCTCCGGGAGTTGGTCCGTCGCGTACCAGCGGTAGCCGGTGGCGGGGTCGACCAGGGCGGGCGCCAGCACGCCGGCACCGTCGTAGAACCGCAGGGCGCTGACCGTCAGGCCACTGGCCCGGGCCATCTCGCCGATGCTCAGCAGTTCGTCTCCGGCCTCCACGTCCGGCGATTCTGCCCCCTCGACCAGGTCGAGGGTCAACCGCCGGCCGGGAGGGCCCCGCCACCGGACCCGGCGCCCTCGTCGTACGACGTCGACGGCGGATGGCAACACATTGACGGACAAAAATGAATTAAAAGGCATTGTCGGCCAGGTTAGGATTGTTTTGGAACGGCGGACTGGCGGGATCTGTCCGAGCTTCGGGCGGACTGGCCAGATGTGTGTCGGCAATCGCGGTTGGTGTGGATGGCGACATCGATTACGTGTCGTTGTGGAGATCGCGGAGTGCGTGCTAGCCTATCGGCGTTCTTCTATGTATTGGCGAGCGATTCTGTTTCTCCACAGTTGACCGCGTACGGGGGCGCCGTGAGTGTGAGAAGGCCGCTGGCCGGCCTCGCGTGCCAAGGTGCCGCCGTGGGACCGCCGACGTAACGGCCCCCGACCTGCCGAACCACGGCCACCGCCGTATCGGTTCGCTCGCCGCCGACTGCCACGATCAGTCGGCGTTCCACTGTCCGTTGTCGCAACGGTCGATTCCCTGTCGGTATTTTTCGGATCCTCCGAAACCGACGTCGCTCGCCGCTATTGGTGCTCGTCCGAGAACAGGGAGCGAAACATGGGTAACCACAGCATCAGGCGTACGATTTCCCGGTTCATGGTGCCGCTGGCCGTAGCGGTGCTGGCCGGCGGTGCGATCGCCACTCCCGCCACCGCCGCACCGTCGGCGGCGAACACCGCCGCCACCGACACCTGTGACCTCTTCCGCGCGCTGTGCCTCTTCGAGGGCGCGGGCCACACCGGCGCCAGGTTCACCGTCTCCGCGCTGAACCCCGACGTCGGCACCTGCGTCGACCTGGTGGAGCACGGTTGGGCCGACCGGGCCCACTCGTCGGTCAACACCAACAGCCGGGCCGCGACCCTCTTCCCGAACGACGACTGCACGGGACGACCATTGCTGCTCAGCGGTAGCAACCCGGGCTTCAGCTTCCCGGGCAAGAGCGTTTTCGTCTACTGACGTCGTACCCCGGCCCACGGCACCCCCTCCCGGCCGCTCGGCCGCGAAGGGCCCGTGGGCCGGCCCCGCCCCAGCCCTCGGCCGGCCCCGCCTCAGCCCTCGGCCGGCACCGCCTCAGCCCTGCACGGCCGGGTGGCGCCGTCCGCCTCGGCGTCAGCGACCCGTCCCGCCCGCCTCGGCCAGCTGTTTGGCCTGCCGCAGCGCGGACCGTACCGCCGTGTGCCGGTCCTCGCCGGTGAGCCAGGCGCACAGTACGGCGAACACGCTCGGCTCCCCCTCCCGGAGCCGGACCACCAACTCGGTACCCCGGCCGTCCGGTGCGGCCCGTAGCGTGACCGCCACCCCGGAGCCCAGGCTCGCCACCGCCGGGGGAAGCCGGCCACCCGGCGCCAGCTCCGCCGGCGGCCGATCGATGGTGACCGTGTACGACCTCGACCGTGACCGGCGACGCGCCAGAACCCCCACGGCCACCGTCGCCACCGCCACCACACCCCCGGTCAACCAGGCCATCCGCGTGCCCTCCCAGCTCGACGCCGCCACCCCCGGCCATCCGCCGGACCGTCCCCGGCCCGGTGACGTCACCGCCGCGGACCGTGCCCCGCACCGGTAGCGGCAGCGCCGGCGGCCCCGCGGGTGGTCGTCCGGGCACCTCGTCGGTCCGGCGCTGGTCGCCCGGGCCGTCAGCCTCCGGCGCGGGCGGGTGAACCGGGCTCGTCCGCAAGGGGTGAAGCCCGGTGGGCGGGGTATCCGCCGCCGCAGGGCACGCGGCGAGCCGTGGGAGGAGGTGGACGTGTCGAGGGAGCCACTGCTCAGCACGAAGCTTGCGGTCGCGCCGACGTCCGGCGCGGTGGTGATGCCCCGGCCCCGGCTGTTCCAACTGCTCGACGCCGGAACGGCCGGCCCGCTGACGCTGGTCTCGGCCTCCGCCGGCTGGGGCAAGACGATGCTGTTGAGCTCCTGGTACCAGGCGCGGAGCGCGACGTACCAGGCGCGGAGCGCGACGGGTAACCGGTCCACGGGCGGTGCGGACGGCATCGGATCCACCGGCGGTGGGGAGCGGTCCTCGCTGGGGTGGCTGTCGGTGGAGCCAGGCGACGGCGGAGAACGGCTCTGGACGTACCTCTCCGCCGCGCTGCGTACCGACGCCCCGGACGGGCGGGACGAACCAGACAGCGGGTACGGGTTGCCGCACCTCGCCGAGGAACTCGCCGGACGGACCGTACCGGTCACCCTCGTCCTCGACGATCTGCACCAGGTCGACGACCCGCAGGTGGCCGACGGACTCGAGTTCCTCCTCCGACACGCGGCGGGTCGACTCCGACTGGTGATCGGGTGCCGCACCGATCCCGGGCTCGCCCTGCACCGTTGGCGACTCGGCGGCGAGCTGACCGAGGTCCGCGCCGCCGACCTGGCGTTCCGGCCCGACGAGGTGACCGAACTGTTCGCCGCGTACGGCGTACCGCTGTCGGCCGACGAGACCCACGGGCTGTGGGGCCGTACCGAGGGATGGGCGGCCGGCCTGCGGTTCGCCGCACTTGCCCGAGCCGGGCATCCCGATCCGGCCCGGTTCGTCGAGGAGTTCACCGGAGAGCATCCGGACGTCGCCGACTACCTGACCGAGGAACTGCTCACCAACCTCTCCGCCGAGGCGCGGGAGGCGCTGTGCCGCGCCTCGGTGACGGCGGCCTTCTCCGCCGACCTGATCACCGCCCTGACCGACCGCTCCGACCGCAGCGTCAGCGTCGACCGCGCCGACCGCCACAACCACCCCGAGCGCACCGAGCGCACCGAGCGTGCTGACGGGGACCACGCGCACGGCGAGCGTGCTGACGGGGACCGGCTGCTCGGCGAACTCGGTCGGCACGGCGGGTTCGTGATTCCGCTCGGCGGGAGACCGCCGACGTACCGGATCCATCCGATGGTCGCGCAACTGCTTCGTGCGGAGCTGGCCCGGCGGCCCGCTGACCAGCTTGCCGAGCTGCACCGACGGGCGGCGGTCTGGTCCGCCGGGCACGATCTGCCCGACGAGGCGCTCCGCCACGCACTCGCCGGTGCCGACTGGCAGTACGCCTCGACCCTGCTGCTTCGGCACTGGCCGGACCTGGTGCCGTACGGCCAGACCGGTCCGGCCCGGACCAACCCGCCACCACCGCCTCCGGAGATGCTCCGCACCACCCCCGAACTCGCCCTGGCCTGCGCGGCGGACCGGCTGGACGCACGGGATCCGGTATCCGCGAGCGGTTACCTGGACCTCGCGGCGGACCTCGCGGACCGGCTCGACGACGAGGCCCGTCGCTACCGCCTGTGCCGGATCGGCACCGCGCTGCGGCTCGCCTCGGCCCAGTCGGTCGGAGACGGTCCGGCCGTCGAGGCGCAGACCGCCCGCCTGCTGGACCTGCACCGGGTCGACCCCGACCGACCCGGTGGGGTCACCACGGATGACGACGGGATCGGCGTCGGCGCGATCGACGTCGCCAGGGCCGATCCGGAACGGTTCGCGCTGGACCGGGCCGGGGTGGCCGTCGCCCGGATCGTCCGCGCCGGGACGCGGCTCGGCACGGGCGACCTCGGCGCGGAGGCGGACCTCGCCGACGGGCTGACCGACGCCGACGCGGCCGGGCTGTCCCGGGCCGGCCGGCTCTGCCTGGGACGGCTTGCCCTGGTCCGGGCCCTGCGTGGGCAGCTGCGCGCCGCCGACCAGGCGGCTCGGACGGCGCTGAGCGGCGGGCCGTTCGGGGTACCCGCGCGACCCGCGGACGGCGTGCACGCCCACCTCGCCCAGGCACTGGTCGCCCTGCACCGGGACCGGACCGACGAGGCCGACGTCAAGCTGTCACTGGCCGCACGAGCGGCCGAGTACGTGGACGAACCGCTGGTTGTCGTGCTGCTCGGACTGCTCCGGTCGCAGGTGCTGCGGGACCGTGGCGACCTCGGCGGAGCCCACCAGGTGTTGGACGGCGCCCGACGAAGTCTGGCCGAGCGGCCCGACCCACGACGCCCGGGGATCCGCCCCGACAGTCGGCCGATCCCCGCACACGCCGACGACGGGGTGGCTGTCGCGAGCCCGGACAGTCGAGGCGCCGTGGCCCGCCCGGACGGTCGCGCGGCGGCCGTCGTACGGCCCGACGGTCGGGGAGCGGGGCAACCGCCGGGTGGACGGCTGCTGGCGCACTGGCTGCTGGTCGGCGAGGCCGACCTGCGTACCGCGCACGGTGACCTCGAGTCGGCCAGGGCTCTGCTGCTCCCGGCGGTCGAGTCGGGCGTCGAACCCGTGGCGCCGTTGGCGGTCGCGCTGTCCCGGACGTACCTGCGCGGGGGCGATCCGCGAAGCGCCGTCCGTACGCTGCCGGAGTGGGACACGTCGGCGGCCGACTGGCCCCTGGCGCTGCGGCTGGAGGCCGGCCTGCTCGACGCCGGCGCGGCCCGGCTGGCCGGCGACCACCGTCGCGCCGCCCGGATCGTCGAACGGGTGCTGGAGCTGGCCGAGCCCGAAGGTTTCCGCCGGGTCTTCACCCGGGCGGATCCGTCGGTACGGGAACTGCTCACCACCCACCTCGACTCGGGGACCGGGTACTGGGCGACGCTGAGTGACCTGATCGGTGCCAGTGCGGTCACGGGCCGGCCGTCCCCGATGGTGCCGCCGTTGGGTGAACCGCTGACGGAGCGGGAACTGACAGTCCTCCGCTACCTGCAGAGCATTCTGTCCAACGTGGAGATAGCCGCGGAGATGTCACTCTCGGTCAACACCGTGAAGACTCACGTCCGCAACATCTATCGCAAACTGGACGCCACCCGGCGTCGGGACGCGGTACGCCGGGCCCGCGAACTCCGCCTGCTCTGAGCCGCCCCCGACCCGCTCCAACCCGGGCCAGGTCAGTCGCTCGCCGCCTTGTCGATCGCGGCCAGCAGATCGGCGATCGTGTACGACCCGTCGTGCGGGAAGTCGTTGAGGAAGAACGTCGGAGTGGCGTTGACCCCACTGCGGATGGCACCGACGAAGTCGCCCCGGATGCGGTCCAGGTAGGCGTGCCCGGCGACCTCCTCGCCGATCTCGTCCGCCGGCAGCCCGAGCTGCTGCATGCCGAGCGAGAGATGCACCGGGTCGAGCTGGTCCTGGTGCTCGAAGAGCCAGTCGTGCATCTCCCAGAAGCTGCCCCGGGCCGCCGCCGCCTCGGCGACCTCTGCCGCGTCCTCGGCGTACGGGTGGACGTTGATCAGCGGAAAGTGCCGGAAGACCAGCCGGACGCTCTCCGGCCGTTGGCGCAGAACCTCCCCGAGGACGGCGTGCGCGCTGCCGCAGTGCACACACTGGTAGTCGCCGTACTGGACGAGCGTGGCAGGCGCGTCCACCGGCCCTCGGATGTGGTCGGCCTCGGTGACGGGCACCCGGAGCCGGCTGACCGTGACCTGCAGGGGAGTGCTCACTCATGCTCCTCGGTGGCCCCGGCGCGCGAACGGCGCGATGTGGTGTCAGGAGGTTCGCACCGAACGGGGTGAGTAGCCCTCACCCGCAACGGGTGAGGGCCGGGGAGCGGATCCGCCGGCCGTGCCGTGAGCCGGCGGGCGGGTCGACCACGGACCGCCGGGAAGGTCACCGCCGGACCGCCGGAGAGGTCACAGCCGTACCGTGATGTGGTTGTCGACCTGGGTGACCCCTGGTGCCGACCAGGCGACCCGCTCGGCCTCCTCCCGTTCCAGCCAGGACCGGACCGTGCCGACCAGCACCACGACCCCGTCCCGGGTCTGTACCCCGATCCCCTCCGCATCCGTCTCCACGCTGCGGACCAGGGCGCTCTGCAGCCGATCGGAGATCTCGGCCGGCACCGGCGTCTCGTGCGGTCGTACCGAGATGCCGTTGGTCACCCCACGGATCCCGGACAGCCGACCGACCGCCTGCTCGGCGGCACGCCGCTGGTACTCCCACTCGACCTCGCCACGGAGCACGATCCACCCGTTGGCGACGGTCACGTCGAGATCCTGCACCGGTACGAAGGCGTCCCACTCCAGGGCCCGGAGCGCGGCGGTGGCGAGTTCGGGGTCGGGGCGTTCCACGGAACTCGGCAGCCGGACCTCGATGTCGTTGGCGACGGCCCGGACCCGGGTCACCCGGTGCGCGGCCCGTTCGGCCGACCACTTCTTCGCGTAGTTGTCCACCCAGCCGCTGAGCGTCACCACGCCTTCCCGTACCGACACGCCGATCTCGTTGGGCTGGACCCGGGGTTCCCAGGCCAGTTCGGCGAGTACGTCGTGTTGGATCTCCTCGTCGCTGTGGATCATCGTCCGGGTGGCCATCGCCGTTCCTCCCCGCGTCGGGTCCAGGTACCTGACGGACCGGACCGGTTCCGTCCCTGCCGTGGCGGCGGGCGGTAGGCTGCGCCCCGCCGGTGCCCCTGCCGGCCACACCCGTCAACTTCGACCCTTCCGCGCGCCCGGGTGAAGGCTCCTCACCCGGAACGGGCGAGCCGAACGTCGGCTGCGGCGGACGTGACAGAGCCGACGAGCATCAGGAATCATCGATGCCGACATGGCGCGGGAGAGGGCCCCGGCCGGAAGGGCGAGGCGAGGAATGACAACCGAGCAGGAGGCCGCCGGGGCGGCGCCGGACGGCCGGGAGCTGGAGGCGCCGGACGGACCGCAGGCGGGGGGGGGGGGGGGGGGCGCCCCCCCCCCCGGCCCCCCCCCCCCCCCCCCCCGACCCTCCATCACCACCACCGATCCCCGCCCCGACGCGGACGAGGTCGAGCCCAGGGCCGACGCCGCCGCCGACGGCAAGCCGTCCCGGCACGGCGCCGTCCCGGCCCGAACCAGGGTCGCGGTCCTGCGCGTGCTCCGCCACGAGTGGACCCTCGCCGTCCTCGGCGGCCTGCTGCTCGCCGTCGTGCTGACCTGGCCGACCCTGCGTGACCTGACCCGCACCATCCCGCAGGACATCGGTGACCCGACCCTGCAGGCCTGGCAGATCGCCTGGGGTGGGCACGCGCTGCTGCACGACCCGCTCCAACTGTGGCATTCGAATACGTTCTACCCGGAGCCGTACACCTACGCCTACTCCGACACCCTGCTCGGCTACGCCCCGGCAGGCATGATCGGGGAGGGCCCGGTTGCCGCCGTCGTGCGCTACAACATCCTGTACGTCCTGGTGCACGCGCTCGCGTTCGTCGGTGCGTACGCCCTGGTCCGGCAGCTCGGTGCGGCCCGGATCGGGGCGGCGGTGGCGGGGGTCGCCTTCGCGTACGCCCCCTGGCGCCTCGCCCAGGCGGGTCACCTGCACGTGCTCTCGATCGGCGGCATCGCCCTCGCCCTGGCGATGCTGGCCAGGGGACATGGCTGGTCGCTGCGGTACGGCTACCGGCCGGAGCGGGCCCGGCCGGGTTGGGCGTTCACCGGCTGGCTGGTGGCGGCCTGGCAGATCACCCTCGGCTTCGGGATCGGCCTGCCCTTCGGCTACGTCCTCGCACTGATCTGCCTGGTGGCCGCCGCCTGCTTCCTCTGGTCCTGGTGGCGGCGTGGGCGCCGGCCGGTTTTCGGGCGGAAACTGCTCGCCGCCGATCTGGCCGGCGGCGGGGCGTTTCTCGGTATCACCCTGTTCATGGTGATGCCGTACCTGGAGGTGGTGGCCCGGCATCCGGCCGGTCGTCGGACGTTGGAGCAGGTGGAGATGTTCTCCCCACCGTGGCGTGGCTTCCTGACCGCGCCGACGGAGAACTGGTTGTGGGGCGAGCGGCACGCCGCCGCGCGGGAGACCCTCTCCTTCGTCGGGGAGATGACGCTGCTGCCGGGGGTGGTGCTGATCGGGCTCGCCTTCGCCGGCCTGTTCTACTCGGCCTGGCGGGTACGACACCGGGTGCTGCTCGCGCTCGGCGTGCTGGTCAGCGTCGCGTTGGCCAGCGGCACCACGTTCGGCGGTGACGGCAATCCGGGGTACGCCACCCTGGTGCTGCACGTTCCCGGCTGGGACGCGATCCGTACCTCCGGTCGGCTTGTCCTCTGGACCACGCTGCTGCTCGGCATCCTGGCCGCCGGGGCGCTCACCGCGCTGACCCGTCAGCCGGAGCCGGCGCGGGACGTACCGGGTCCGGACGGGTCCCCGGATCCCGGCCGGGCACCGGCTGGCCCGCCGGAGCCGGTACTGGCCAACCGGGCCGCAGTCCCGACGGCGGCCGGGCCGGGGGTGGTCGCGGCCGCGCCCGCTGCTCCGGTGCTCCGGTCGGCGATCTATCCGGTTGCGCCGGGGGAGGAGGACGGGGCGCGTCGGCCGGCTCGCGGGGACCGGGGTGGTGTCCGGCTGCTGGCCCGGCTTGTCGCGCTGGTTCCGCTGGCCCTGGTTGTCGTGGAAGGCGTCAATATGACTCCGCACGCCCCGGTGATTCCGCAGCCGGTGGCGATGCACGGGGCGGAGGGGCCGATGCTGGTGCTGCCGGCCAACGGCACGTTGGAGTTCAGCGTGATGCTCTGGTCCACCGACGGCTTCCCGCGCATCGTCAACGGGCTGGCCGCCTTCACCCCGGAGTCCCAGGCCCGGACCCACGCGATGACAACCACTTTCCCCGACCAGGCCAGCGTCGGCTATCTGCGGGATCTCGGGGTCCGCACCGTTGTGGTACTACCGGAGTATCTGCCCGGTACGCCGTGGCAGGACGTGCTGACCCGGCCGGTGGACGGGCTCGGTGTCAGCCGCGAGGAGGTCGGCGGCCACGTCGTCTTCCGGCTCGGCTGACCTGTCTCGTCCGGCCGATCTGTCTCGTCAGGCTGGCCCACCGGCGGCCCGGCGAACGACGGCCGTGTCGGCGTACACCGACACGGCCGTCGACCGGGATCAGTTGGTGGTGTCGAGCCGGACCGGTGAGTTGGGCCGGTCGACGTCCACCAGTTCCAGGTGATCGGTGGCGGGCAGTTCGTTCTCGGCCCGGGCCAGTGCGGCTCGGGCCGTGGTGGTGGCGGCCCAGGCCACCGCGGCGCCGACCAGTCCGGCGACGGCGAGCCAACCCCAGGGCAGGCTCGGACGGCGACCGGCGAGGGCGTCGTAGGCCCGGCTGGCCCGGTGCATCGCCTCGTCGGCGACGGCACCGACCCGGTCCCCAGCCTGTCCGGTGAGATGGGCACTGGTCCGGCGCGCCGAACGGGCGGTGTCCCGCACCGACTCGCCGGCCGAGTTGACCGAGCTGGTCAGGTAATCCCAGGCCTGGTCGGTGACGCGCTCGGGCTTGCGTTGTTTCAGCAAATTCGTTCCGAGCATCTGTGCTACCTCCTCGGTTGCCGAACGGAAGCGGCCACTTCGGACAGAGGCTCTGTTCGGCGCGGTTGCGGGTTGCTAACTCGGAGGTGCCCCGGCGGCTTTCGCCGCAAACCCGGGATCATGTCCCGAAGTCTGCCTGAATCCACCCGCTCCCGATGCCGGTACGGCACAACCGCACCCGCCGGTCGGCACGGTGCACCCACCGGCGGTCGCGGTCGTACGGTCAGCGGATCAGGACAACTGCCGCAGGCTGGGCGAAATCATCGTCGTCATCGCCGTCGCCGTCATCGCCCGCGCCGCCGAACCCACAGGCCAGCACCAGGGCCAGCAGCGCGCCGACACCGGCCAGTCCAAGCAGCTTCTTCAGCATTTCCGTTCCTCCCCGAGCCTGAGCCGCCCGGGTCCACGCCGGCCCGTCTCGGCGAGCCGGGTCTGCGGCGCGGGACGGGCGGGATCGAATCCTCATGGTAAGTGGTCGCTGGCGGGGTTGCCCGGTTCGACGCATCCACCAGGGGGCACCCGAGGGTCCGGCGTCGCACCGGACCGGGCCGGCGGCGGTCGACTCCCTCGGCTGCCCGGGCGCCGCGTGCCGCACGCCGGGTGCAGGGTGCAGGGTGCAGGGAGCCGAGGGGAGAGAGCCGGTAGCCGGGAGCCCGGAGGTGCCGGGCGGGGAACCGGCGGTCGGTTACTGCCGGGGGTCGAGTCGGGTCCCCGACACGGCGGGCCGGTGGCGTCGCGCCGCTGTGCGGAGGGCTACGCTGAGGATCGTGGGCAGTGGTGCGAATCCTGATGACCGCCGGAAAATTTGGCGCGGTTTGCCCCGTTACCGGGTAGGTTTGTCGGCTCGTTGAGTAGATTGCCCGGCCGGAAGGGTGGCGATCGGGGCCGTAGGAGGAATACTCTCGGTCGCGGCCCGCGTACTGATTAGGCGCCCGGACATGGGCGAGTGGAGGTGCTCGCGTGAGCCTGTCGATCGTCAAGTCGGTCCTGCCCGGTGGAGTTGTGGAGATCGCCCCTCGTGGAGAAATCGACGTCGATACGGCGTACGAGGTCCGGGAGGCGATCGCCGAGGTTCTCACCAAGGGTCGGCCGTCCAGGATCGAGCTCAACATGCGACTGGTCAGCTTCATCGACTCCGTCGGCATCAGCGCCATGGTCGCCGGCTTCCAGACCGCGGAGGTCAGCGACGTCAAGCTTGTGGTCACCGAGCCGAGTCGGTTCGTCCACCGGCAGCTCTGGGTCACCGGGCTCCTCGGCCTCTTCGGCGCGCCGGAGCCCTACTTCGCGGGCTCCGCGTCGGCCGAGGAGGTAAAGGTTCCCGGCGCCTGACCGCGACCCGGGACGTGATCCCGGACGTTTCCCATCCCTCGTACCGGCCCGACTCAGTTCTGTGTCGGGCCGGCCAGATCCGACAGGTCCACGTCCGGCGCCTCGGTGATCGCCCGGATCGCCGTCACCGAGGCGTAGCCCTCGGCCAGCCAGGCCACATCGGTACCCGGCTCCACCCGCTGGCCGGACTCCTCGAGCGCGGTACGGACGAAGCCCCGTCCCGCCTCCGCCACGGTCATCTGCACCTGCCCGAAGCCGGCCAGGGTTCCCCGCCGAACCCCACGCAGTCGCTCGTAGGGCAGGTCTGGACTGTTGACGTTCAACACGCTGTGCCGGGGGCCGGCGGTCAACCGGGGCAGCAGGTCCAACGCCACCCGGGCGGCGGTCACCCAGTGCCGCCGCTGGTCCCGGCCCGGATGCGGTACCGCCACCGCCGCCCCGCCGCTGCCCGGGGTCGCCTCGTGCGCGGCCAGTACGTCGAGTGACACCGCCATGCCGTGACAGTCGTTGGCCGCGGCGGTGAACGCCGCCCCGACCGTGCCGGAGTGCAACACCGCCCGGCCGGCGTTGGCACCCCGGTTGACACCGGAGAGCACCACCGCCGGGGCCGGCCCGAAGGCGCCGTGCAGGGCGATCAGGGTGATGAGCGCGGGCGAGCCGGCGACCGCGTACGCCGAGATGCCCGGCAGGTCCTCGATGTGGTGCTCGTCGACGACCACCCGGCCGTCCCGTTCCACCGCGCCCATCGCGGCACTGGCGCCGCTGGCCTCCTCCCGGGGTGCGGCGATCACCACGTCGTGGCCACGGGCCGCCGCCGTACGCGCCAGCCAGTGCAGTCCGGGGGCGGCGATGCCGTCGTCGTTGGTGACCAGGACCCGGGTCGTCATGACGTGGTCGTTCGCTGGGCCAGTTCGTCCGGGGTCATCCGGTCCTGCCGGTCGGTACCCACCGGCGCCAGCCGTACCCGCTCGACGAGGCCGGCGATCGCGTCGGGCCGACCGGTGCCGAGACCGTGCCGGGTGACGTTCAGCGCGCCCGCGGCGGCGCCGGTCCGGACGGCCAGTTCCAGGTCGCCGCCCCGGGCCAGGGTCGCGGCGACCCCTGCGGTCATCGAGTCGCCCGCGCCGCGTGGGTCGGCGACCTCGAGCTGCGGCATGGCGATCTCGTAGACCTCGCCGTCGATCAGCACCAGGGCCGGCTTCTCGGCCCGGCTGAGCACCACCGACTCGGCGCCGTCGGCGTGCAGCGCGTGCAGTATCCGGAGCAGTTCGTCCTCGCTGTCGTCGGTGGCCCAGCCGTCCCGGAGCAGTTCCTCGTGGCTGACCTTCAGCAGGTGCAGACCGCTGTCCAGGACGGCGGCCAGGTGCGGGCCGGAGAGGTCGGCGACCACCCGGCTGCCGTTGCGCCCCAGGTCGGCGGCGAGTCGGCGGTAGATGTCCGGTGCCACCAGGGCGGGGTGGCCGGGCCCGCTGAGGATGCTGACCGGGCTGCCCAGGCCCTCGCCGAGCGCCAGGTTGTAGAGCTCGTCCAGCTCGTGTCGGCTCAGTGGGTGTCCCGGTACGGAGGCGATCTCGTCGCGGGTGCCGTCGCGCCGGTCGTGCACGTAACCACCGCTGCTGGACTCCCGGTGGATCACCCGCAGCTCGACGCCCTCGCTCGCGAGCAGTGGTTCGAGCACCTGGCCGATCTCGCCGCCGAGACCGGCGCAGAGCACCACCTCGACGCCCAGGCATCGGATCATCCGGGCCTGCCAGACGCCCTGGCCGCCGGGATGCAGGTGGATCTCGGTCTCGTCGGCCGGCTGGTCGATGGTGACCGTGAGCTGAGGCGCCGGGGCGAAGACCATGACATGTCCGTCCATGCCCGTTACATACCCCCTTCGCAGCTCTTAATACCATCTGTCACTCGTCAGGTGCGCTACGCATAGTCGACACCCGATTGCCCGGCCGGGGCCCGCCTGGCACGATTCGGCACGTCGCACGAGTGGATAACCGTCGGGAGGCGATCGGTGCCGCGGACAGGCTCGTTCCGGTACACCGCCCGGGCCCGCTGCGAGTTGGCCCACGCGCGGGACCTGCTCGCCGACGTGGAACGCCAGGCGGTGCTGCACCCGCTGATCGTCCGGGTACGCCACCGCCCGCCCCGCCCCGGCGTGCTGCGCAGCCAACTCGTCACCGACCGACTGGTCGCCGGACCGTTCCGGTTCCGCATCACCTACCAGGCCGACACGCTCCGGATCGGCCCTGACGAGGTGGTGATCGTCGCCCGGCAGTGGCCCCGCACCAGCGTGCACAACCACACCCGGTTGAGCCGGGAACCCGACGGACACGTACGGGTCGACGTCGAGATCACCCTCACCGCGCCCACGCCCCTGTTCCGGTACGCCTTCCAGCAGGCCCGGGCCGCGCATCTGGTCCTCGCCGAGCGTCTGCCCGCCGCCCTCCAGACCTGAGCGGGCGTCCCGGGACAGCCTCGCCGCCACCGACCGGCGGCACAGCCCGCCCGCCCCGGGCACGCTTTCCGCCGTCGACGGTCCCGTCGCCCGGCACGCCCGTCCGGCGTCGCGTCCGGCCCCACGGCTTGTACGTGGACAGCACCGTGGCCACGATCAGCAGGGTGCTGGAGACGATCGGCGCCGCGAGCAGCCCCTCCCGGACGTCGGCCGGCACCGCCGCCCCCAGCTCCGCGGCGGCACGCAGGTTCGGTCGCAGCGCGAAGAGGACCGCGCCCAGCATCACGGTGGTGATCACCAGCTTGACCACCACCCACCGGTGCCTGACCAGCCCCCAGGGGGTGAGCAGGGCGCTGGCCACGCCGACCAGCCAGGCGAGCACGCTGAGCGGCACGAAGAGCACCTGGCCGACCAGGCCGACGGCCGGATAGACCACACCGGGATCAACGCCGCGTGCCCCGGCCACGCCGAGGGTCAGCAGCACCACGTCCGCCCCGAGCCACCCGACGGCGGTGGTCACGTGCAGGGTGAGCAGGGCCTTTCGCCAACGCGGAGACAGTCTCATGCCGGCCATGCTCCCGCCGGGCGGTGGCGGTGGCGTCGTACGAGGGTGGACGTCGGAGGTACGCGGTTCGACGTACGACAGCGGGCGGGCGGGCGGGTCACGGTGGCCCCGGTCCGGCGGGGCGACGGCGGGGCCGGTCAGCCGCGCGGGCCGTACATGATGATCGCGACCCCGAGCAGGCAGACGGTCGCGCCGGCCAGGTCGTAGCGGTCCGGCCGGAACCCGTCCAGCAGTACGGCCCAGCCGAGCGAGCCGGCCACGAAGACGCCTCCGTACGCGGCGAGCACCCGGCCGAAGTGTGGATCGGGTTGGAACGCGGCGACGAAGCCGTACCCGGCCAGGGCGAGCACCCCGGCGGCGACGAAGAGCAGTCCGCGCTGCTCGCGTACGCCCTGCCAGACGAGCCAGGCCCCGCCGATCTCGGCGACGGCGGCGAGCAGGAAGAGTAGCAGCGAACGGGCCACGGTCATGCCGGTCATTCTCCCGGCGGTCCGGCGCGGCGCCGATGTGACCCGGGAGGCGGCGTCAGCAGGGGAGCGGACAGCTTCCGGCCCCGGAGCCCTGGTTGCATCTATCGATATCCGTCTCTAAGCTGAGCCGGGCCCGGCATCCAGGCAGGGCCGGCGGGACGACCGGATACGGGCTGGTCGGGCGGTCCGCCGGAGCCGCCGGAGCCGGTCGATCGCGGGGAGCCGATCGCGGGAGGCGTCGGACGGCCGCACCCGACGAGGTGTGTCGACCGTCGTCGTAGCAGCAGCATCGCCGGCGCGCGGTCGTGCGCGGCCGGCAGCCTCTGAGAGGAATCCCCATGAGGATCTCCGCACCGTACCGTCGTGGGTCCGTCGCCGGGGCGGTGGTGACCGCGCTCGCCGTCGGCACCGTCGCCGTGGTCGGCGTGCTCCCCGGCGCCTCCGCCCAGGCCGCCGCCGGCTGCCTGGTCGACTACCGGGTCAACCAGTGGACCGGTGGGTTCACCGCCGCCGTGCGGGTCACCGCCGGGGACACCGCGGTGAACGGCTGGACCGTCACCTGGACCTACGGTGGCGACCAACGGATCACCAGCAGTTGGAACGCCCAGGTCACCCAGAGCGGGGTGACCGTGACTGCCCAGAACGTGGCCTGGAACGGCTCGCTGCCCGCCGGCGGCTCGACCGAGTTCGGCGTGCAGGGCACGTATTCGGCGAGCGCGGCGGCACCGACCGGGTTCACCCTGAACGGCGTACCGTGCAACGGCGCCGAGCCGACTGTGCCACCGACGCCCACGATTCCACCCAGGACGCCGCCGCCCACCACGCCGCCGCCGACCACGCCGCCGCCCACCACCGGACCGCCGCCGGCGGGCTGCGGCACCGCCGTGCTCTGTGACGGTTTCGAGAACCAGACGGGTACGACGCCCTCCGGTGACTGGAGTGTCAACTATCCCGACTGTCAGGGCAGCGGCACTGCCTCGATCGACAGCACGACGGCGCACCAGGGCAGTCGGTCGGTACGGATCAGCGGTACGGCGGGCTACTGCAACCACGTCTTCGTCCGGTCCAACCGGGACCTCAGCGGTGCCGGCGCGGTCCGGTACGGCCGGTTCTGGGTCCGGCACACCACCGCGCTGCCGACCCAGCACGTCACGTTCCTGGCCATGCGGGACGCCAACGACGGCAACCGTGACCTGCGGATGGGTGGCCAGAACGGGGCCCTGCAGTGGAACCGGGCCTCCGACGACGCCACGCTGCCGGAGCAGAGCCCGAACGGTGTCGCGCTCAGTCTGCCGTTGCCGGTGAACCGGTGGACCTGCGTCGAGTTCCTGGTCGACGGCACCCAGGGACGGTTGCAGACCTGGGTCGACGGTACGGCGGTGACCGGCCTGACCGCCGACGGCACTCCCACCCACGACGTCGACGGGCAGTGGCACAACCGGGCCAACTGGCGGCCGAACCTGACCGATCTGCGGCTCGGCTGGGAGAGCTACGGCGAGGGCGCCGACACGCTCTGGTTCGACGACGTCGCGCTCGGCTCGGCCCGGATCGGCTGCTGACCGCACGGCCGCCGTCGTCGGGTGTCCGGTGTGACGTTCGGACAGAAGCGACCCGCCGGCACTGCCCAGGGGTGGCGGGCGGTGCCGGCGGGTGGTTTCGCGGACGTGCGTCGGTCAGTTCATGGACAGGTGCACGTGGTTGGTGTGGTCACTCGAGGGGTCTCCGCCCCCGTTGTAGGCCCGCCAGCCACTGCTCGGCAGCCAGATCTGCTTGAACCAGATCACGTACAGCACACCGAGCCGGTCGGCGTTCTTCACGAAGTACGCCGCCAGGTTGTTGCCGTACGTCCGGTCGCCGCCGGTGGCCACGCCGCCGAAGCCGTTCTTCTGGGCGGCGAAGTCGCACGCCCGACCCTTCGGGTGCTCGCCGCTGCCGCCGCTGCGGAAGCAGGAGACGTACCGGGTGAAGCCGGCCGCTTTGGCCTGGTTGAGCGCGTGCAGGGTGCGGGGGGTGATGCACCCGTCGGCCGGCGTCGGGTCGTTCACGCTGCACGACTCGGCCGGCCAGGAGCCGTCGGAGTTGCGCGGTGCCGGCCTCGCCGAGGCGGAGTTGCCGCCGCTGACCCCGCCGCTGGCCCCGCCGCTGTTCGCCGCGGCCAGCGCCCGTTCGGCCTGCTTCTTGCGGGTCTCCATCACCTCGACCTGTTTGCGCTGCTCCCGGATCTCCCGGTCGAGCTCGGCCTTGGCCTCGGTCTCGGCGTCGAGGGTCGCCCGGAGGTCGCGCAGGGCGCGGTTCTCGTTGGCGGCCACCTTGTCCAGTGCGGCGGCCCGGTCCAGCAGGCTGGCCGGGGAGCCGCTGCTGAGCAGGGCGGAGACCTGACCGAGCCGGCCGGTCCGGTACGCCACCCCGGCCATCTCGGCGACCTGCTGGCTCCGGGCCGTGACCTCGGTGCGTAGCGTGCCGAGCTGTTCGGTCAGTTCCTTCTGTCGCTTGACGGAACGGTCCAGTTTGGTCTTGGCGTCGACGTACCCCTTGCTCGCCTTTTCGAGCTGCTCGCGGAGGTCGTCGGTGCCCCCTTCGTCGATGTCACCGGGTGCGTAACCGAGTGGGGCCGGGGCCGCGGTGGCGGGGGAGCCGCCGAGCGTCACGACGAGTGCGCCCAGGGCGACCAGCGCGGTCAGTACGACAACCAGTCGGGCGGCCGATCCGCGGCCGGATCCCGGTACCGCCCAGGTGGCTGGGCGGATGGTACTGCTGGCAGATGCCAGGAACGGCATGACAGTGTCCTTCCGTCAGTCGCCGACCGGGTTAGCTGACGGGTTCGGGACGGAAGATCCCTACCGCTGGCGCGGATACACCCCTGGTACCTGGTTCCCCGGCTCGCGCGTGGCGATTAGGCGGCGGTCTCCACGGTTCGGCGGGTGCCGTCCGGCGGAGGCCGGAGCTGAGCCTACCGGCAGTTGCCGTCGGGGGACACGCGTGGTTGCCGGTGTGGGCGCCCCGATTATGCGGTTTCCGGGTGAACTAATCGGACAAACTCGACCGATTGCCGGGGCAAATTTAAGGCCCAGCTAACTACTCCGGGTAGGCGTGGCGCGAGCCACCGGGCATCCGTCACGCCGAGGTCCGCTTCGGCTCCGCGGTCACCAGTCGGTGGGGCCGCAGGCGCCGGGCGTCGTACGGGGTTCCACCTGCAGCGTGGCGTGCGAGATGTGAAAGTCATCGTGCAGCGCCGAGTGGGCGGCGGCGAGCACGGTCGCGACCTCCGCCCCGGCGTCCAGGGTGAGGTGGGCGGAGGCGACCTCCATCCCGGAGGTGAGCGTCCACACGTGCAGATCGTGTACGTCGCAGACACCGGGTACGGCGGCCAGCCGGGTCCGTACCGTCGCCACGTCCAGGTGTTCGGGAGCGGCCTGGACCAGGATGCGGACCGCGGTACGGCCCAGTCGCCAGGTGCGGGGCAGGATGAAGAGTCCGACCGCCAGCGCCACGATCGGGTCGGCCCAACGCCAGCCGGTGAAGATGATCAGCAACGCGGCGACGATCACCCCCGCCGAGTTGAGCAGGTCGGCCAGCACCTCCAGGTACGCCCCGCGTAGGTTGATGCTCTCCCGCGCCCCGGCCCGGAGCAGCCCGAACGCGGCGAGGTTGGCCAGCAGGCCGAGTGCCGCCACCACCAGCATCGGCCCGGCCGCGACCTGGGGCGGGTCGCCGAACCGGCGTACCGCCTCGACCAGTACGTAGAGCGCGACGCCGAAGAGCAGGACCGCGTTGGCGAGCGCCGCCAGCACCTCCAGCCGGTAGAGCCCGAAGGTGCGCTGCGGGTCGGCCGCCGCCCGCCCGGCCGCGGTGATCGCGGCCAGCGCCATCCCGATCCCGAGTACGTCGGTGAACATGTGTCCGGCGTCGGAGAGCAGCGCGAGTGAGCCGGTGAGCAGCGCGGCCACCGCCTCGACCACCATCAGCGCGGCGAGCAGCGCGAAGGCGGCCCACAACCGGCCCCGGTGCCGTTGCGCCGCGCGCGTCACCGCACCGGCGTGGTCATGTCCTGCCCCCACGTCCACACCTTCCCCGCTGTGTCCAGCGTGATCCGACATATGCCGAGATCGCGATATGTCCGGCGGTCGGCCCCATCGATGCTCACGCGGCTGGCCGCCGACCGGTAGGTGGTTAGGAAGGGGGCCCTTTTCTCCAGAAAGCGATAAGAAGGGGCCCTTCCTTACACGAGGGGGGCTCGGGCGGCCTGCCGGGCGGGCGGCAGGCTGGCCAGCACCGCCGCCGCGCCGGCCAGTACCAGGCAGAGGGCGAGCTGACCCACCGGGACGACCGGCAGGCCGTGCCCGTACGCGCTGATCAGCCCGAGGGCCGCCGCCCAGCCGAGGGTGACCCCGAGGGCGAGCCCGGCCAGCGCGCCGATCGCGGCGATCAGCGACGCCTCGACCAGCAGCAGGGCGGTGAGGTGTCGGCGGCCCAGCCCGAGCGCCCGCAGCAGGGCGGACTCGTGTCGGCGCTCGAAGACCGACAGGGCGAGGGTGTTGCCGATGCCCAGCACCGCGATCAGGACCGACATGCCGAGCAGCGCGGCGAAGATCCCGAGCAGTTCGTCGAGGGTGGTGGAGAGCGCGTCGGCCTGCTCGGCGAGGGCCCGGACCCGAACCGTCGGGTGGTCGTGCAGCAGCCTGTCGAGGGCCTGCCGGCCGGCCGCCGTCGACACCCCGGGGGCGAGGTCGACCAGGATCCGGTCCGCGGCGGCCTTGCCGTAGCCGGCGACGTACGCCGCCCAGTCGACCAGGACGGCACCGTCGGTCGGCGCGTCGTCGTAGAGCGCGACCACGGTCAACGGGTCCGCCGGACCCAGACCCAGCGGGATCCGGTCGCCGACTGCGAGCCCCCGCTCGGCCGCCAGCCGTCGGCTCAGCGCCACCGCGTCCGGGCCGAGCCGGTCCAGGCTGCCGGCGGTCACCTCCGGCCGGATCGGCCCGACCAACTGCTCCGGCGGCACCGCCCAGACCCGGACCCGGGGGTCCAGCGGGGCCGGCGCCTGACGGACCTCGGCCACCGTGGCGAACGCCGGGTCGGCCCGGAGCCGCTGCGCCAGTCCGGCCGGCAACGGGCCGCGTACCGCCGTCGGCGTGCCGTCCAGGCGGACGGTGTCCAGCACGAACTCCACCGGGAAGTTCTCGGTCAGTTCACGTCCGGCCTGCTGTCGGGCGGTTGCCAGCAGCACGCCGAACATCGCCATCAGGGCCACGCCGATCATCAGCGCGCTGCTGGTCGCCGCGGTCCTGCGCGGGTTACGTCGGGCGTTCGCGACGGCCAGTCGTACCACCGGGCCGAAGACCCGGGCCGGCAGCCAGCCGACCAGCCGGACCGCCCCGGGGGCCAGCAACGGCGCCGCGACAACCGCGCCGAGGATGCCGATCATGCCGCCGCCGAGCACCAGCGGCAGGCCGGGGAAACCCTGCGGCAGCCCGGCCAGCACCAGCAGCACGCCGACCCCGCCGAGGCCGGCGGCGACCACGACCCGGCCCCGGCGGCGCCGCAGCGGAGCGCCGCCCGCCTCGGCGGCGTCCCGGTCCCGCAGTGCCGCCAGCGGTGGCACCCGGCCCGCCTCCACCGCCGGCACCAGCGCGGCCAGCACCGAGACCAGGACGCCGAAGCCGAGCGCGACCGCCACCGTCGGCCAGCGGACCACCGGCGCGTGCAGCGGGATGTCCGAGGCGACCAGTTCCCGCCCCCGGATCAGGCCGTAGCCGACCAGCAGGCTCGCCAGCAGCCCACCCAGCGAGGCCAGCAGACCGAGGACGGTCGCCTCCAGGAGTACGGCGCCGGTCACCTGCCGTCGGGAGGCGCCGACGCAGCGCAGCAGGCTCAACTCCCGGGTACGCTGCGCGCCCAGCATCGCGAACGTGTTGTAGATGACAAACGCCGACACGGTGACCGAGACCAGGCCGAAACCGAGGAGGACGGCGAGGAAGCCGTCGACGTACTTGGCCGCCTGCCGGGCCAGCCGGTCCCGGAAACCGCTCCCGGACACCACCTGGTGGCCGGGGCCGACCGCGGTGGCGACCCGGCCGCGCAGGGTCGCCGGATCGGTGCCGTCCGCCGCCCGGACCACCACCTGGGCGTAGTCGCCGGTGCCGGTGAACCTGACCAGGTCGGTGTCGGTCAACGCGGCGACCGCGGAACCGCCGAAGAGCCGGTTCACCCCCAGGTCCAGTATCCCGACCAGGCGCAGCCGGTGCGGGACACCGGCCTGGTCCAGCACCGTCACCGGCCCTCCGGTGGCGAATCCGGCGCCCGACACGGTGGCCCGGTCCAGGGCGATCTCGCCGGGTGTCCGGGGCAGCCTGCCGGCCGCCACGTCGTACGGGGCCAGCGCCAGGGCGGTCGGCACCGAGAGGGCGTAGCCGATGTGCTCCTGACTCGTCAGCAGCCGGCCGTCGCGGTCCAGTACGCCGAGCCAGGCGATCACCCGCCCGTCCGCCTCGGCCACCCCGTCGACGGCCCGGATCCGTTCCAGGACCGCCGGGGTGACGAGTCCGGCGTCCGGCTCGACCAGGACGTCCACGTTCCGGGCCGACCGGGCCAGGTCGGTGTAGAACGCCGAGCGTGCGGTGTCGCCGTACACCAGGGTGCCGGCCAGGAAACCGACCGCCACGACCACCGCGAACCCGGTCAGCGCGAGCCGTACGGCGTGCGCCCGTAGCCCGGCGAGGGCCAGTCGCAGCAGGGGACGCCTCACCGCCACCCCGCCGGCCCCGGGCGCCGGAGGAATCTCGACAGGTTCACCCGCGGTGGCGGCTCGGCGTGTGACGGTGTCCGTTCGACGCGCGGTGACCGACCGGTGTACGACGGTGTCGGATCGACGCCCGGCGGCGGCGAGCAGGCGGGGCGCATCCGGCCAGTGTGGCGGGGGTCGGGTGGGCGGGGGAGCGCCGTGTCGAGATGCGGACAGCCGGACACCTGGCATCATCGAACCCGGTCTCAGTGAAGATTCGTCGATGTCCGACGGTCAGCGGTCAGCGTCGACCGGTTTGATCCGACCGGCCGGTGCCGCCGCCGGTACGGCACCGGGTGCGGATCGGCCGGTGTCGCCGACCGGGGTCGTGACCGGTCCGGTCGGTACCGGTGGCCGTCGGGCAGTGAAGGGAGCCGAATCCATGCGTCGTCGCCGACGTAACCCCGTCCTGCTCGCCGCCACCCTGACCCTGACCGGTGCGCTGGTCGCCACCGGTGTCCCCGCCGCGTCGGCCGCGCCAACCGACCGAGGGGCGCCAGCCGACCGGGCCGCGCCGGCCGACCGGGCCGGCGCATTTGCGGAGACGCTGCCCCGGTGGGCGCCGATCGCGCCGCGCACCCTCGACCTGCCGGCCGGTTTCCAACCCGAGGGGATCGCGATCGGCGCCACGCCGTTCGGCTACTTCGGCTCCCGGGCCACCGGGGCGATCTACCGGGCCAACCTGCTCACCGGCCGCGGTGAGGTGATCAACCCGGGCCCGGGTACGCCGTCGCTGGGGATGAAGGTCGACAGCCGGGGACGACTCTTCGTCGCCGGTGGCACCGGCGGGGACGGTCGGGTCGTGGACACCCGCACCGGCCGGCTGCTGGCCAGCTACCGCTTCACCGACCAGGCCAGCTTCGTCAACGACGTCGTACTGACCGGCGGGTCGGCGTGGTTCACCGACTCCACCAACCCGGTGCTGTACCGGGTGCCGTTGGGCCGGGGTGGCCAACTGCCCGCCGCCGACCGGGTGGTCCGGGTGCCGCTGAGCGGCGACATCGTCTACGGGACCGGGATCAACGCCAACGGCATCGCCCCAACCCCGGACGGGAAGGGACTGCTCGTCGTACAGTCCGGCACCGGGCTGCTGTTCCGGGTCGATCCGGCGACCGGGGCCACCCGGACCGTCGACCTCGGCGGTGAACTGCTCACCAACGGCGACGGACTCCTGCTCGACGGGCGGACGCTCTACGTGGTGCAGAACCGGCTCAACACCCTCGCGGTGCTGCGGCTGGACCGGGCCGGCCGGAGCGGGCGGGTGGTCGAGCGGGTGACCGACGCCGGTTTCGACGTACCGACCACGGTGGCCGCGTACGGCAACCGGCTCTACCTGCCGAACGCGCGGTTCACCACCACGCCGACGCCGGAGACGCCGTACTCCGTGGTCGCGGTTCCGCGCCCCTGACGTCGGACCGCCGCCCGTCGGCTGACCGGTTAGGAAGGGCCCCTTGTACAACCAGAAGCGATAACAAGGGGCCCTTCCTTACACCGGGTCCAGGGTGACCAGGCGTTGGGTGGCCCGGGAGAGCGCGACGTAGAGGGTGCGTACCCCGGCCGGCGAGTCGGCCCGGATCTCGCCGGACCCGACCAGCAGCACGCCGTCGTACTCCATGCCCTTGGCCTGGAGACTGTCCACGACCTGGAGGCGGGGTTCGGCCGCCGGGTCGAGCCAGCCGGCGACCTCGTCCCGGCGTGGGACCGGGGTGATCACGCCGACCGTGCCCTCGACCTCGGCGAGCAGCGTGACGATCGCCTCGCGGACCGCGTGCGGCAGCTCGGCGGCGGGCACCGTCAGCCGCACCGGTTCGACCCCGGTACGGCGCACCGCGACGGGCAGCGGCAGGTCGGGGGAGATCTCACGGATCACCGAGGCGGCCAGCGCGAAGATCTCCGCCGAGTTGCGGTAGTTCGTGGTGAGCGCGTACTCGTGTCGGGGCCGTCGGCCCAGCGCCTTGTCCCGGGCCCGGGACAGCTCGGCCGGGTCACCCGTCCACGCGGTCTGGGCCGGGTCGCCGACCACCGTCCAGGAGGCGATCCGGCCGCGGCGGCCCAGCATCCGCCACTGCATCGGCGAGACGTCCTGGGACTCGTCGACCACCACGTGCGCGTACTCGCGGTAGTCCGCCGGCCGTTCGGCGTCGCGGCTGGCCCGGGCCCGCTGCCGGTCGGCGTACGTCGTCACCTCGCGGATCCCACCGGCCACGTGGAACGGGTCCCGCCGGCGGCGGGCGGGTCGCGGCGGGCGGCCGAGCAACTCGTCCAGCTCGTCCAGGAGTGCCACGTCGGCGATGGTCGGCCCGTCGGCACCGGTCCCGCCGTACGCCTCGACCAGCAGCCGGATCTCGGCGTTCGAGAGGATCCCGGTGGCGTACCGGCGGAGCCGTTCCGGCCGGGTCAGCCAGTTCAGCACGTGGGTCGGGTGCAGCCGGGGCCACCAGGCCCGGAGGAAGTCCCGGAACTCGGGGCGTTCGGCGATGTCGTCCTCGAAGGTCCGCTGGTCCGGCAGCCGGCCGACGCGCAGTTCCTGGGCCTGCGCCCAGAGCGCGCTGAAGATCCCGTCGAAGCCGGCCCGGCGTACCTCGTTGCGCCGGGCACCCGGCGGCAGCGCCCGCAGCCGGATCCGCTCCAGCTCGGTGCCGGGCAGCCGGAGCAGTTCGCCCCGGTAGAGCAGCCGCAGCTCGCCGGGGGCGTCCGGCACCTGGTCGCGGACGGCCCGCTGCAGCACCTTGCGCATCCGCAGCGAACCCTTGACCGCCGCGACCGGGGTCGGGTCGGTACGGGTGGCGCTGACCCCCTCGACCAGTGAACCGAGTGAGTGCAGCGTGGCGGCGTTCTCGCCGAGGGACGGGAGCACCGAGGCGATGTAGTCGACAAAAACGGCGGACGGCCCGACCACCAGTACGCCACCGCCGGCGAACCGGTTGCGGTCGGAGTAGAGCAGGTAGGCGGCCCGGTGCAGGGCGACCGCGGTCTTGCCGGTGCCCGGGCCGCCGGAGACGATCGTGACCCCGCCGGCGGGGGAGCGGATCGCCTCGTCCTGCTCCCGTTGGATGGTGGCGACGATGTCCCGCATGCCGCGCCCGGTGGTGCGGGAGAGCGTGGCGAGCAGCGCTCCGTCGCCGACCACCCGCATCCCGGGCGGAGCCGCCGACGGGTCGAGCAGGTCGTCCTCGATCCGGGTCACCCGCTCGCCGCTCGACGAGATCACCCGGCGGCGTACGACGCCCTGCGGATCCGCCGCGGTGGCCTGGTAGAACGCGGCGGCGGCCGGGGCCCGCCAGTCGATCACCAGTGGCTCGGCGTGCTCGCCGCGTACGCCGAGTCGGCCGACGTGCAGCACCTGGCCGGTGCGCAGGTCGAGCCGGCCGAAGACCAGGCCCTCGTGCTCCGCGTCGAGGGTGTGCCGGCGCCGGGCGGCGTGGAAGACCATCGCGTCGCGTTCGACGAGCGCACCGAAGTTGCCGACCCGGGCGATCTGGTAACCCTCCCGCTCCGCCCGGGCGGCGGAGCGGCGCAGCTGCGCCAGCCGGGCGTAGACCCGGTCGAGGTGGTGCTGCTCGGCCTCGATCTCCTGCCGCATGGTGGTCTGGTCGGTCAACGCTCATGCTCCCGGGAGATCGGATTCCGGTCAGGGTGCCGGTCCCGGATTCCCGGACCCGGCACCTCGCCCGCCGTGCGAGTGCCAGCTAGCGAGGGTACGCCCCGCCCGCGCGTCCACCGACCGCCGTGTCGGCGGCGGCGGGGGTCGTGTCGGGACCGCTGCTCACCGTGTCGGCAGTGCTGACGGTCGTGTCGGGCCCGCTGCTCACCGTGTCGGCAGTGCTGACGGTCGTGTCGGGGCCGCTGGTCGTCCGGGTCACGGGCACGGGGTGGCCGGCCGCCCACCACGCTGTCGGGGCTGTTCCAGCAGCGGCACGGCTCCCTCGCCCGCCGTCGCCACCCTCGGCGTGTCCCTGCCGGCCGGGTCGGCTCTGCCGGCGGACCGGCGGGTCGGTTTGCCGCCGGTCGCTGTCGACCTCCTCGCCGCCGTCCGCTTGCCGGCGGCTGCCCGTGATCTGCCGGGAGTCGCCGCAGCGGGGCCGGCGGGGACGGCGACGGCCCGTTCGGTTACCGAGAGCAGCGCGGCGGTGACCACGTCGGCGCGCTCCAGCATCAGCATGTGGCCCGCACCCGGACAGACGGTCAGCTCGGTCGACGGCAGCGCGTCGACGATCGAGCGCGCGCACGGCGGCGGGGTCAGCCGGTCCCGGTCACCGACCAGGACCGCGACCGGTACGTCGTGCAGCGCCGCGATCGTCTCCAGTCGGCGCTGTGCCCCGATGGACGGCCGGAACCCGCCGATCGAGACCAGCGAGGCTCGGGCCACCGCGGCGGTGGTGAGCCGGATGTCGGCCGGGTCGCAGAGGTCGCCGAAGAGCAGCCAGCGCAGCGTCGGGCGGAGCACGTCCAGCAACGGGCGGGGGGTACGCCAGCTTCCGCAGCGGGCCAGCAGTCCGGCACCGGCGGTCTCCGCGATCCGGATCAGCCGGGCGAGCTGCGGTGCGACTCCGTAGCCGGTGTGGGTGTGCCCCTCGGCGGTGGTGGAGACGAGGACCAGGCCGGCGACCCGGCGGGCGAAGTCGTCGGGGTGCCGGTGGGCGTACTCCATCACGGTCATCCCGCCCATCGAGTGGCCGGCCAGCACCACCGGGCCGTGCGGGGCCACCTGGGCGATCACCTCGGCGAGGTCGTCGCCGAGTTGGGCCAGGGTCGCGGTGCGCAGGCTGCTCGGGCCGGACCGGCCGTGGCCCCGGGCGTCGTAACTGACCACCCGGACCGCGTCGCCGAGAGTCTTTCGCAGCGAGGTCACCTGGCGGTGCCAGATTCGCCGGTCGAGTGTCCAGCCGTGCAGCAGCAGGACGGTGAGCGGGGCGTTCTCGGGGCCGCAGCTCTCGCCGTGCAGCCGTACGCCGTCGGGCAGAGGTACCGAGACGGGGTCGGGCATGGCCACCTCCGTATCGAGCCGGGGTAAACCGTACCCACGGGTAACAATTGTGCCCGAAGCAGTGCCGCCGTCGGCGGGGCGCGGGCGCGGGTCCGGATTCCGGGCGTCGACACGTCTCACCGGGCGGTGATTACCCGCACCCCCGGCCCGGTGAACCCGGGCATCGCGCCCCGGTCAGGAACCCGACGGGCAGGGGCGAACGCCCCGGTCAGGAATCCGACGGGCGGAATCGGACGTGCCGGTCAGGGACCTGACGAGCACGGCGAACGCCCCCGGCACGGAGGTCGTGCCGGGGGCGTTACCGGGTACGTGCCACGGGCGCCCGTGCTACGAGCGCCCGTGATTCCGCTCAGGCCTCGAAGACGCCGGCCTCGACGAGCCGCTTCTCGCAGCGGTCCCACCCGTCGCTCGGGTGCGTGGCGGCGAGGCTGGTCAGCTCGGCGCGGATCTTGGCAGCGTGGCCGGCGCCGGCCAGCGCCCGGATCTCCTCGACGAAGGCGTCGGAGTCGGTCCGCAGGTGCGTGGTCTTGCCGTTCAGCAGGTTCCGCACGTAGGCGTGCTTGCCGCCGTTGAGCGGGATCAGGTACTTGAACTCGCCGAGCACGCTCAGGGCGCCACCTTGCCCTGCTTGCCCGGCCCGGACGGATGCGCGCGCGGTCTTGGAGGTGTTGCTCGCCACGGAGGTACTCCTTGCATGACGTACGGGAGGACGGGAAGTCCGAGGGGACAGTTGGCGGACGGGCCGCCGATTCATATCGTGCTGGCCGGCTCCGCCATGAGTGGACGCCATGGGCTGGACCACGGGGGTCTGGACCACGGAGGTCTGAACCATGGGCGGGGACGACCGGGTGCTGCCTGCTGCCAGCGGCAGACGCCGCCGGGCAAATTTTACACGACGGCGGTGTTGGCTGGTCGGCTACCGCCGCTGACATGGGGACCAACTACCTACACCGGTACGGCTATTCCCCTCGAGCAGTTTCCCGAATCCCTGGCGTACCATCCGTCACAACCGTCATCATGTGTCTCAGCATTGCGCGGTGATCCGTCGGTGATGCGAGGTCGTAGGGGAAGACGCACCTCGCTCTCCGGGAGGTCACCGTGCCAACGCGTGGCGTCGTATACGTCCACTCGACCCCACTCGCCGTGTGCCAGCACGTCGAGTGGGCGATCGCGCGCGTCCTAACCGCGCCGGTCACCCTGCACTGGACGGCCCAGCCCGTCGATCCCGGCGCGCGCCGGGCGGAGTGCGGGTGGTCCGGCCGGCCCGGGACGGGTGCCGAACTGGCTGCTGCGCTGAGGCAGTGGCCGATGATCCGGTTCGAGATCACCGAGGAACCGAGTCCTGGCGTTGATGGCGAACGCTTCATGTACGTCCCCGGTCGAGGGCTCTTCCGCGCCACCACCGGTGCCGCGGGCGACATCCAGGTCGGTGAGGACCGGCTCCGGGCGATCATGGCCGCGGCGCGGGCTCCCGAGGCGTTGGCGCACGCGCTGGACAAGGCGATGGGTACCGCCTGGGACGCCGAACTCGAGCCCTACCGCTACGCCGGGGACGGCGCGCCGGTCACCCTGCTGACCCGGGTCGGCTGATCCGGCAGGTCGCCCCGGCGGGCGTCGGACGCCTGCCGACCCCGGGTCGGGGGCGTCGGCCGGGCAGCGGCCCGAGTTGCCCGGCTGATGGCGGCCTGATGGGATAGCCGACGTGTCGAATCCCCTCCGACAGTTCCCGCTCGTGCTCACCACCGTCGCCACCCTGATCGTCTCCGCCGCCTGCGCCGGTACGTCTGACCGCACCGCCGGTCCCGCCCCGGGGCCCTCGGCGTCAGGGCTCCCGACCGCCTCGCCGACCCCGGGTGGGTCGCCGGACCCGGCGGCCCAGGCGGCCGAACTCGTCGCCCGGCTCGGCGACGAGGACCTGGTCGGCCAGGTGCTGATGCCGTACGCGTACGGCGACTCGGCGACCCGGGTCTCCAGCGGGTCGGCGGCCGGCAACCGGAAGCTGGCCGGGGTGGACACCCCCGCCGAGATGATCGCCAGATACCGGCTCGGCGGGCTGATCCTGGTCGGCTTCTCCGCCGACGACCCGACCGGCAGCAACCAGCCGACCACCAACGTCGACAGCCCGGAGCAGGTACGGAAGCTGACCGGTGGACTGCAGGAGGCCGCCGGCAAGTTGACCGCCGGTGCCGTACCGATGCTGGTCGGGATCGACCAGGAGTTCGGCGTGGTCACCCGGATCTCCGACGGCGTGACCAACCTGCCCAGCGCGATGGCGCTCGGCGCGGCCGGCGAGCCGCCGCTCACCGAGAAGGCCTGGCGGGCGGCCGGCGGTGAACTCGCCGCGCTCGGCGTCAACGTCGACTTCGCGCCCAGCGCCGACGTGCTCTCCGAGGACCGGAGCACGGTGATCGGCTCCCGGTCGTACGGGTCGGATCCGAAGGCGGCGGGGGCGCAGGTCGGCGCGGCGGTCCGCGGTCTGCAGGGCGCCGGCGTGGCGGCCACCCTGAAGCACTTCCCCGGCCACGGCCAGACCGCCGCCGACTCGCACAAGGGACTGCCGGTGGTCCGCCAGGACCAGAAGAAACTGCGGGCGAACGCGTTGCCGCCGTTCTCGGCCGGCATCGACGCCGGGGCCTGGCTGGTGATGAGCGGCCACCTCGACGTACAGGCGGTGGATCCGGGGGTGCCGGCGACGTTCTCCCGCAAACTCCTCATCGACCTGCTCCGTGGCGAACTCGGCTTCACCGGGGTACTGGTGACGGACGCGATGAACATGGCCGCCGTCACCGACCAGCCGACCGGCAAGGCGGTGGTCCGGGCGATCAACGCCGGCAACGACCTCGTGCTGATGCCGCCGAACGTGACCGAGGCGTACGACGGGCTGCTGGCCGCCCTGCGGGACGGCTCCCTGAGCCGGGACCGGCTGGTGGAGGCGGTGACCCGGGTACTGACGCTGAAGTTCCGGCTCGCCGGTCGTACCGCGCCGGAGCTGGACACGCTGAACAGCCAGGAACACCAGGAGGCGGCCCGCCAGGTGGCGGCGGCCGCGGTGACCGTGCTGCGCGGCGACTGTACGGCGGCCCCGGTGGCCGGGCCGGTGACGGTGACCTCCTCGGGCGGGCGGGACCGCACCCGGGAACTGCTGACCGAGGCGCTGACCCGGGCCGGGGTCAAGGTGGTCCCGTCCGGTGGCACGGTGGTCCACCTGGTCGGGTACGGCGACGGCGTCGGCGACCTGCGCGGTGACGCCACGGTTACCGTCGGGATGGACACCCCGTACCTGCTCGGCCGGGCCCGCTCCAAGGTGCTGCTGGCGACGTACTCGTCGACGGCCGCGTCGATGACGGCCCTGGCGGAGGTGCTCGCCGGCCGGGCGAAGCCGACCGGGCGCTCACCGGTGCCGGTGTCCGGGCTGCCCCGGTCCACCTGTACGGCGCGCTGACCGGACTCCGTGGCGGACCGGGAGCGGACCGGCATCGACGCCGGTCGGTGCCGGTATGTCGGAACGTCGGCGGGCGATTCCGGGGGCAGCGCTGGTGACCTCGGTCACCGGCACGGCTGGTAGCGTTCGGCTGTCCGGCAAGGTCAACGAAACGGGGGGTGTCACGGGCGGTGACTAGCCGGAATCCGAGCCTCTCCGTGGTCGTGCCGATCTTCAACGAGGAGAGTGTGCTGCCGCTGTTGGCCCGGCGGCTCCGGCCGGTCCTCGACGGTCTCGGCGAGCCGTACGAGGTGGTGGCCGTCGACGACGGCAGCACCGACGCCTCCCCGGTTGTGCTCGCCGGCCTGCGCCGTGGTTGGCCGCAGTTGCGGGTCGTCCGGCTGCGTCGCAACAGCGGGCACCAGGCGGCCCTGACCGCCGGCCTGTTCCGGGCCCGCGGCGGTTACGTCGCCAGCATCGACGCCGACCTGCAGGACCCGCCGGAGGTCCTGGTCGAGATGCTGACCCTGGCCCGGGAGCGGGCGTTGGACATCGTCTACGGGGTGCGCAGCGACCGGTCCACCGACTCGACCTTCAAACGGTCCACCGCCGGTCTCTACTACCGGCTGGTGCGCCGGCTGGTCGGCAACACCGTACCCGCCCAGGCCGGGGACTTCCGGCTGCTCAGCCGGGCGACCGTGGAGGCACTGCGCGAGTTGCCCGAGCGGCGTCCGGTGCTCCGGCTGGTCGTGCCCTGGCTGGGTTTCCCCAGCGCCGAGGTGCCGTACGTCCGCGAGCAGCGGGCGGCCGGCAGCACCAAGTACTCGCTGTCCCGGATGGTCCGGCTGGCCACCGACAGCATCACCAGCTTCTCGGCGGCACCGCTGCGGGTGGCGACCGGGCTCGGCGTCGGCGGCATGCTGCTCTGCGCGCTGATGGTGGTCTTCGCGTTCGTCGCCTACCTGCGTGACTCGACCGTGGCCGGCTGGGCCTCGCTCTACGTGGCGATCCTCTTCCTCGGCGCGGTGCAACTGCTCTGTCTCGGGCTGCTGGGCGAGTACGTCGGCCGGATCTACGCCGCCGTGCAGGGACGCCCGAGCTACTTCGTCAGCTCCGACACCGACGACCTGTTCGTCAGTTCCGACGCCGCAGACCTGGTCGCAGTGGCGGCCCCGGCGCCAGAATCCGTCGACGGGCTGACCGACAGGTCAGCAGGCGGCGCGCCGCTCGACGGGTCAGTCGAGGGCGGGCCGACCGACGGGTCAGTCGACGGTGCGCCGGTGGAGGAGCCGGTCGGCGCCGGCTCGGGCGCGCCGGTGGCCCGTACCGGTGGGGGCGCCGCGTCGGTCGCCCGGAGCGGCGCCGCGTCAGCCCGCCGGGGCCGCAGCGGCACGAGGACGGCCGGGTGACCGCCACCGTCCGGGAGGTCGTCGGTTCGGCCCGCCCGACGCCGCCGCTCGTCCCGCCCGGACTACGTCGCTGGGCGCCGCTCGGCGCGGCGGTCGGCTACGTCGCCGTGGCGCTGCTCGCCGCCGACACCAGCCCGCTCGACCTCCTGCGGTACGCGGCCTACCTGCTCTGGGCGCTGATCCTGCCCGGCACCCTGGTCTACCGGGCACTGCGGCGCCGCCCGCACACCCTGGTCGAGGACGTCGCGATGGGCGCCGCCGTCGGGCTGGTGCTCGAACTGCCGGCCTGGGCCGTGTTCGCGGCGTTCGGCGTCGGCGGATGGTTGTGGCTCTGGCCGGCGGTGCTGGTCGGGCTCTTCCTCGGCGTGCCGGGCCTGCGGCGGCACTGGGTGGTCCGGGACTACCCGACCCGGGCCCCGATCGGCTGGTCCTGGTCCGTCGCCGGCGCGGTGATGTTCTTCACCACCTACCTCTCGGTCACCTTCCTGCAGCGCAACCCGGTCCTGCCCACCTCCGAGGGGACCCGCCAGTACCTCGACCTGGCCTACCAGCTCTCGCTGGCCGGCGAGGCGAAACACCAGTTCCCGCTGCACGTGCCGCAGGTCGCCGCCGAACCGTTGGACTACCACTGGTTCGGCTACGCGCACATGGCCGCGACCAGCCTGATCGGGCAGATCGACCTGCCGGTGGTGGCGCTGCGGCTGGCCATCCCGGCACTCTGCGCGGCGGCAATCGTGCTCACCGCCGTACTGGGCTGGCGGGTCAGCGGCCGGCCGTACGTCGGGGCGATCGCCGCCGTGCTCTTTTTTGTCGTCGGCGAGACCAACTTCACCGACCCGGTGAACATGCCGTTCGGCACCCAGGCCTCCTTCGTGATCTGGCACGGCATGTCGATGATCTACAGCTGGGTGCTGCTGATCGCGCTGATCGCCGTGCTGGCCGACGTGGTCGACCGGCGTGCCGACCGACCGGTCCCGCCGTTGCCCCGCACCGGCGCGGTGGTCCTCGCCACGCTGCTGATGCTCGCCTCCAGCGGGGCGAAGGCGAGTTCCCTGCCGGTGGTCGGGCTCGCCCTCGCCTTCACCGCGGTCGTCCAGCTCGTCAGGACCCGGCGCATCCCGTGGGCGGTGGTGGTGGCGGGACTGCTCACCGCCACCGCACAGCTCTTCGCCACCGCCGTGCTCTACCGCTTCCAGGCGTACGGCATCGAGGCCGCGCCGTTCGGCGGACTGGAGCCGTACTGGACGCTGCCGGGGGAGCGTCCGGCGTGGGTCGGCCTGCTCGCCGTCGTCGCCGTGGTCGGCGCGTTCGTGGTCAACATGCAGCTGCGGGTGGCCGGCGTCGTGCCGCTGCTGTGGCGGCGACGGGAACCCCTCGAACCGGTGCAGTGGTTCCTGCTCGGCGGTACCCTCGCCGGACCGGCGCTCTTCCTGGTCCTCGACCAGCCCGGGGGAGCCCAGCAGTACTTCACCCGGGCCGGCTTCAGCTTCGCCGTGGTCCTCTCCGCGTGGGGCTACGTCCTGGTCGCCGAACGCGCCGGGTTGAGCCGTCGGGCCCGGTGGGCGGTCGGACTCGCCGCCGTCACGTTCGCGGCCGTACTGGTGCTGATCCAGCTCCGGTACGCGGCTCCGCCGCCGAACACGTCGCTGTTCGCCTCGCTACGCCCGCTGCTCTGGTGGTCCGGCGGGCTGGCGCTGCTGGTGGTGCTCGCCGTCGGGCTCTGGCGACCGGCGACCCAGGGGCTCGCCGCCCTGCGCGGCAGGGGAGGACTGCTGCTGCTCACCGCGGTCCTGGTCGTCGGCGCGCCCGGTCTGGTGATGGACATGGCGAAGTCGGCACGTTCCCCGAACGGCGGCGCGTACACGAACGCGCCGCTGCCGAAGTCCCGGGTCGACGCGGCCCGGTGGACCCGGGAGCACAGCGCCCCGGGCGACGTACTGGCGACGAACGTGCACTGTCTGGCCGTCACCAACGGCTGGTGCGACGCGCGTTCGTTCTGGCTCAGCGCCTACGCCGAACGCCGGGTGCTGGTCGAGGGTTGGAGTTTCGCGCCCCGGGTGGCGGCGCTCGGTGCGTACACCCCGTTCTGGGACCAGGACCTGCTGCGCCGCAACGACGCCGTGTTCACCGCCCCGACCGAGGACGGCCTGCGTGACCTCCGCGACCGGCACGGCGTCCGCTGGCTGGTGGTGGATCGGCAGGTCGGCCGGGAGTCGCTGGAGCTGCGCCGACTCGCCGCGCTCCGTTACGACGACGGACGGATGGCGGTCTACCGCCTCCGTTGAGGTCCGGCCACCGAGGGCCGACCGCGTCTCACCATGACAAGGAGCGACGAACGGTGGTACGCGACACTGGGCGAACCGGGCGGAGCCGCCGGACCGACACCCTTTCCGACCTCCGACCTCCGACCTCCGACCTCCGACCTCCGGCGTACGAGCCGACGTGCCGCCGGGCCTGAGCTGCTGACCGGCTCCGGCCGGTGCGGACCCGGACGGAGCCGCTGGACATCTACCTCCCGGCCCGGAAGTAGGTGTCCAGCAGGTCGTTGCGGAACCGGCCCGACGGGTCGTACCGGCCGGCCAGGGCGACGAAGTCGGCGTACCGGTCGTACCGTCCACGCACCACCTCGGGCGGTACGCCGAAGAGCTTGCCCCAGTGCGGGCGGGCGTCGTACGGCGCCAGTCGCTCCTCGATCGCGGCCAGCACCGGCAGCACCGCCTCGGTGTCGGCGATCCAGGTGAAGTGCAGTGCCGCGCTGTCCCGCCGGTACGCCGGACTCAGCCACAGTTCGTCGGCGGCGACCGTACGGATCTCCGAGATCTGCAGCACGGCGGCGATCCGGTCCGCGATGTCCGCCAACGCGGCCAGGGCCTCGACCAGGTGGTGCCGGGCGACGAAGTACTCCGACTGCAACTCCTCGCCGCTGCTCGGGGTGAACTCCAGCCGGAAGTGCGGCAGCCGGGCGTGCCACGGGCCGGGTACGCCGAGCTGCTCCGTGCAGTGCACCGCCGACATCCCCGGTACGGGGTGCCGGGGCGTCTCGGCCAGCGTCGCGTCCAGCCAGCCGGGCTCCGGCCGCCAGCCGTCGCCGGCGTCGGTCCGGCGCTTCACCCAGACCTGGTTGATCCGGGGGCCGGTCCAGTCGGTGAAGAGACTGACGCTGTATCCGGCGCCGAGCAGTTCCTCCTGGTCGGAGGCGATCCGGTGCCAGGGCAGATTGTCGTGGACGTACTGGGAGATCTCGAAGGTCGGTACCAGGTCCAGGGTGAGCCGGGTGACCACCCCGAGGGCGCCGAGCCCGACCACCGCACCGGGAAAGCCGTCGTCCTGACGGGTCAGCGTCCGTAGTTCACCGTCGGCGGTGACCAGTTCCAGCGCGGAGACGGCGGTGGCGAGGTTGCCGTTGGTCAGCCCGGAGCCGTGGGTGGCGGTGGCGACCGCTCCGGCGACCGAGATGTGCGGCAGTGAGCCGAGGTTGTGCAGCGCGAAACCGGCCTCGTGCAGCTGGGCGGCGAACTCGCCGTACCGCAGCCCGGCCGAGACGGTGACCTGCGCCCGGTCGGTGTCGATCTCGACCACCGGCGGCAGGTCGGCCACCGAGACCAGGTCACCGGTGGTGTCGGCGATCCGGTTGAAGGAGTGTCCGGTGCCGAGCGGGCGTACCCGGTCGCTGGCGGCGACCAGTTCCTGGAGCTCGGGTACGGAACCCGGACGGTGCAGCCGGGCCGCCTCGAAGGTGATGTTGCCGGCCCAGTTGGTCGGTCGTCCGGTCATGCGTACACCCTTGCTACGGAGGGGATGGTGTTTCCGAGCCGGTCAGCCGGCGGCGGGCGCTGGCGGGTCGGCCCGGTCGGCGGCGGGTCAGGCTGGTCGGCGGGCCGCCGGCGGGTGTCAGCCCGGCTGGTTGGTCAGGACCGGGTCGCGCATCCGCATCAGCCAGAAACTCGACGGGATCCGGGTGGCGTCGTCGATGATCTCGCCGTCCACGTCCGCGAACGACTCCCGGGCGAGTGCGACGAAGCCCTCCGGCTCCCGGACGTGCTCACCCCGGTCGTTCTCCGACATCCACCGCGAGACCCGGCCCTGTCGGGGCTCGAAACAGGTGTCGACGGCGATCACCCGCCCGCCGGGCGCGAGCGCCTGGCCGGCCACCCGGAGCAGGTGACGGGAGTCCTCATCGGACAGATGGTGCAGCAGGCCCAGCAGCAGCACCGCGTTCGCGGGCGGGATCTGCGCCAGATGCTGCTCGCCGAAGACCTCGCAGCGGAACTCCGCCCGGTCGCTGCCCCAGCGCTGCCGGGCGTACTCGATGTAGCGCGCGGAGGTGTCGAATCCGTAGTAACGGACCTGCGGCAGCCGCTCGAAGTAGTACGCCGGACCACAGCCCACGTCGATCACCGTGTCACCGTCGGCGAGCCCCAGTTCGTCGAGGCAGCGGTAGCGCAGCCGGTCGGCGCCCAGACCGCGCTGCAACGCGACGTAGAGCGAAACGTGGCCGAGCAGGTTCTTGGCCGCTGCCAGCATCTGACCCTCCGTTCGAACCGGTGTGATCCGGAGCTAAGACCGTACCGGTCCGGCCCCGTCCGTCGCCGGGCGGTGCGCCCGCAGCATCAGCGACACCCCGGGCATCGCCCTGACCGGCAGGTAGCGCTCGGCGGTGATCACCGCCCGGAGCCCGAGGTTCACCAGGCCGGGCAGGTCGTCCAGGTCACTGCCGGTGGAACGGCGTCGGCGCCAGGCGGCGACCGGACGCAGCAGGACGTTCCAACTCCACAACTCGTCGACCACCAGGCCGGCCTTCTCCATCAGCGCCGCCAGGCCGGCGCGGTCGTACCGGCGGACGTGCCCGACCGCGACGTCGTGCGCCGACCAGAGCCGCATGTCGCAGGGTACGGCGATCAGCGCGGTCCCGCCCGGCCGGAGCGTACGCCGGATCTCCGCCGCCGCCAGGTGGTCCTCGTCGAAGTGTTCGAGGATGTCGAACGCCACCACCAGGTCGAGGCTGGCCGAGGGCAGCGGCAGCTGCCGGGCGTCGGCCCGGATGACGGGCAGTCCCCGCTCGATCGCGATCGCGGCCCCGTCGGCGCTGTACTCCAGGGCGACCGGCCGCCAGCCGTGGGCCCGGAGCACCCGGGTGTTGCCACCGCCGGCCGCGCCGATGTCCAGCGCCGCCCCGGGCGGCCGGCCGTCGGCGGCGAGTCGACGCAGCGCCCGGGCCAGCAGCGCCCGGCGTTCGCGGTACCACCAGTGGGTGTCCTCGAGCGCCGCGAGCTTGCGGATCTCGGTCGCTTCCACGTGTTGCTCCTCGCGGTCCGCCGGGTCGGGGCTGTTAGAAAGGGCCCCTTCCTATACGAGAAACGATAAGAAGGGGCCCTTCCTTACATCCTTACAGGGGGATGTTGCCGTGCGAACCGCGGGCGGCCGGGGCGGCGGCGAGTGCCTCGGCGATCCGGCGGCGGGTCTCCGCCGGCTCGATGACCGCGTCGACCACGCCGATCTCCAGCGCCCGGTTGACGCCACCGGCGACCCGGGTCTGCTCCTCGATCAGCCGCTCCCGCAGGGCGTCCCGCTCCTCCGGCGGGGCGGCGGCGAGCTTCTTGCGGTGCAGGACCTGCACCGCCGCGGAGGCGCCCATCACCGCGATCTCGGCGTTCGGCCAGGCGAAGACCGCGGTCGCGCCGAGCGAACGGGAGTTCATCGCGATGTACGCCCCGCCGAACGCCTTCCGGGTCACCAGGGTGACCCGGGGGACGACCGCCTCGGCGAAGGCGTGCAGCAGCTTGGCCCCGCGCCGGACGACGCCGTCCCACTCCTGCCCGAGGCCGGGGAGGTAGCCGGGCACGTCGACGAGCACCACCAGCGGTACGCCGAGCGAGTCGCACATCCGGACGAACCGGGCCGCCTTCTCGGCGCTGGACGCGTCGAGGCAGCCGCCGAGCCGCAGCGGGTTGTTGGCGATCACACCGACGGTACGGCCGGCGAACCGGCCCAGCGTGGTGACGATGTTCGGTGCCCACTTGGCGTGCAGTTCCACGCCGGGCTCGTCCAGCAGCGCCTTGACCACCGGCTTGACGTCGTACGCCCGGTTGGCCTCGGTCGGCATCTTCGCCGCGAGGTCGTGCCCGGCGTCGCCCTCGGTCGGTACGTCGTCCGGGCTGAGCCGCCCCTGCCTGCCGAGCAGTTCGGCCAGCTTCCGGGCCTCGTTGATCGCCGACGCCTCGTCCTTGGTGGTCACGTGCACCACGCCGGAGCGCCGGCCGTGCGGCTCGGGCCCGCCGAGCCGCTCCATGTCGACCTGCTCGCCGGTGACGCTGCGGACCACCTCGGGACCGGTGACGAAGATCCGGCCCGCATCGCTCATGATCACGATGTCGGTCAGCGCCGGCCCGTACGCGGCGCCGCCGGCCGCCGGCCCGAGGACGACGGAGATCTGCGGCACCCGCCCGGAGGCGCGGACCATCGCCGCGAAGACCTGGCCGACCCCGTCCAGCGAGACGACACCCTCGGCGAGGCGGGCGCCGCCGCAGTGCCAGAGCCCGAGCACCGGCACCCGCTCCCGGACCGCGGTGTCGATCGCGTCGACGATGTGCTGGCAGCCCTGGGCGCCCATCGCCCCGCCCATGATCGTGGCGTCGGTGACGTACGCGACCGCCGGGGTGCCGTCGATCTCGCCCCGGGCCCAGAGCACCCCGGAGTCGTCGCGTTTGACCGCCAGCCGCAGGGAGCCGGCGTCGAACAGTGACCGTAGCCGCAGCTCCGGGTCGCGCTGGTCCACGGTGGGCAGCGCCGGATTTACAGACGTGGTGGTCACGAAAGCCTCCAAATCAGTTGCCGGCCGGTTGGCGCGGCAGGCGGACCGCTGAGCATGTCCGGCGGGATCTCAGGCCCGGGCGAAGACGAGCACCGCGTTGTGGCCACCGAATCCGAAGCCGTTGTTCAACGCCGCCGGTATGTCCATCTGACGCGCCTTGTGGGCGGCCACGTCGAGGTCGAGGGCGTCGTCGGGATCGTCGAGGTTGATGGTCGGCGGGACCACACCGTCCCGGATGGCCAGGATGGTAGCGATGGACTCCAAGGCGCCGGCGGCGCCGAGCAGGTGTCCGGTCATCGACTTGGTCGCGGTCACCACCGGGTGGGTCCCCAGCGCGGTCCGCAGCGCGACGATCTCCGCCATGTCGCCGACCGGGGTCGAGGTGGCGTGGGCGTTGACGTGCACGATGTCGGAGCGGTCGATGTCCGCGTCGGCGATCGCCATGTTGATCGCCCGGATCACGCCCCGGCCCTCCGGGTGCGGCTGCACGATGTCGTAGCCGTCGGAGGTGAGGGCGGCGCCGGCCAGTCGGGCGTACACCCGGGCGCCGCGCGCGGCGGCGTGGTCGGCCCGCTCCAGCACGATCGCACCGGCTCCCTCGCCGAGCACAAATCCGTCCCGCGCCTTGTCCCACGGGCGGGACGCCCGCTCCGGGTCGTCGTTGCGGGTCGACATCGCCCGCATCGAGGCGAACCCGGCGATCGGCAGGGGGTGGATGACCGCCTCGGTGCCGCCGGCCAGCACCACGTCGGCCCGGCCGGAGCGGATCATGTCCAGGCCGAGCGCGATCGCCTCGGCCCCGGTGGCACAGGCGCTGGCCACCGAGTGGACCCCGGCCTGCGCACCCAGCTCCAGTCCGACCCAGGCGGCCGGCCCGTTCGGCATCAGCATCGGCACCGTGTGCGGCGACACCCGCCGGGGGCCGGACGCCTCCAGGATGTCGTCCTGGGCGAGCAGGGTCTGCGCCCCGCCGATCCCGGAGCCGACGCTCACCGCGATCCGTTCCGGGTCCGGCGGCGAATCGGCCAGCCCGGCGTCCGCCCAGGCCTCGTGTGCGGCGATCAGCGCGATCGCCTCCGACCGGTCGAGCCGTCGCAGTTTGACCCGGTCCAGCTTCTCGGTCGGTTCGACCGCGAGTTCGGCGGCGATCCGTACGGGAAGTTGCGCCGCCCACTCCTGGGTGAGCGGACCCACCCCGGAGCGACCGGCCAACATGGCTTCCCAGGTCGACGCGACGTCCCCGCCGAGCGGGGTCGTCGCGCCGAGCCCGGTAACGACAACGTCGGGACGACTCATGATCAGGACTGGGCCTCGATGTAGGAGACCGCGTCACCGACGGTCTTCAGGTTCTGCACGTCGTTGTCCGGGATCTTCACGCCGAACTTCTCCTCGGCGGCGACGACGACCTCCACCATGGAGAGCGAGTCGACGTCGAGGTCGTCGGTGAACGACTTCTCCTCGGCGACGTCGTCCGGGCTCACCCCGGCGACCTCTTCGAGGATCTCGGCGAGGCCTGCGGTGATCTCGTCACGGGTCATTGTGGTTCTTTCCTCTCCTGGATGGATGGTGCGACGGCGGACTGGTCCGCCGGTGTCGGCCGGGCGGGATGCCGCCACGGCCGGGGGGTCAGGGGCAGCGGACGACCTGTCCGGCGTAGGTGAGGCCGCCGCCGAAGCCGAAGAGCAGCACCGGGGCGCCGGACGGCACCTCCCGCCGCTCGACCAGCTTGGACAGGGCCAGCGGCACGCTCGCCGCCGAGGTGTTGCCGGATTCGACGATGTCCTTGGCGATCACCGCGTTCGGCATGCCGAGCCGCTTGGCGATCCCCTCGATGATCCGGAGGTTGGCCTGGTGCGGTACGAAGGCGGCGATCTCCTCCGGCGCCACGCCGGCCCGTTCGCAGGCATGCAGGGCGAGCGGCGCCAGTGCGGTGGTGGCCCAGCGGAAGACCGACTGCCCCTCCTGCTGGATGTACGGGCGCCAGCCCTCGATCCGGACCGCCTCGCTGCGCTCGGGGACGGAGCCCCAGAGCACCGGGCCGACTCCGCTCGGCTCGCCCGGGCCGGTGGCGGTGACCACCGCGGCCCCGGCCGCGTCGCCGAAGAGGATGCAGGTCGACCGGTCGGTCCAGTCGGTGAAGTCGGAGAGCTTCTCGGCGCCGATCACGATCGCGTTGCGGGCCGCGCCGGCCTGCAACGCGTGGTCGACGGTGCCGAGGGCGTACGAGAAGCCGGAGCAGGCGGTGTTGATGTCGTACGCGCCCGGGGCGTTGATGCCGAGCTTGGCGGCGACCCGGCAGGCCACGTTCGGGCTGCGGTCCACCGAACTGCAGGTGGCGACGACCACGAGGTCGATGTCGGCGGGGCTCAGGCCGGAGTTGGCCAGCGCCTTGTCGGCCGCGGCGGCGGCCATGTCGGAGACCGTCTCGGTGTCGGCGATCCGCCGGGTGACGATGCCGACCCGGTCCCTGATCCAGGTGTCGTTGGTGTCCACCATCTGGGCGAGGTCGTCGTTGGTGAGCACCCGGGACGGCTGGTAGTGCCCGAGGGCGAGGATCCGGCTCACCGGTTCACCGCCCGGCGGCGGTCCGTGGTGTCGCGCTGACCGGTCATGAGAGCTGTCCTCCGATGCGGGCGAGGGGCTGGCCCGGGGCGACCGGGTCGTCGTGGTTGGCGAGCCATTCGGTGAGCACACCGGCGGCGTGCGCGGTGACGTCGACGGCGCCCTGTCGGGTGGCGATGTGACCGATGACCTGTCCGGACCTGACCGTGTCGCCCTCGGCCAGTTCGTCGGCGGGGTTGAAGGTGCCGGCGGTGCCGGCGACCACGACCCGGAACTGCATGGTCGGCTCGTGGCCGGACGGGGCGCCGTGCCGGGCGATCAGGTCGCGGGCGGCGGCGAGGTCGTCCGGGGTGTTCAGGGTGACGATCTCCGGTACGGCGCCGCTGCCCTTGAGTTCGCGCTTGACCAGCCCGGCGAGCGTGCCCGCCGGGGGAAGCTCGATCACGGCGGTGACGCCGAGGTCGGCCAGGGTACGCACGCACAGGTCCCAGCGGACCGGGGCGGTGACCTGGTGGACCAGGCGCTGCACCATCTCCCGTCCGTGGTTGACCGCCGCGCCGTCGGCGTTGGAGAGCAGGATCCGGGCCGGGTCGGTCGGGGTGATGCCGGCGGCGACGGTGGCCAGTGCCTGCTCGGCCGGGGCCATGTACGGGGTGTGGAAGGCGCCGGCGACCTGCAGGGTGATCACCCGGCTGCCGGCCGGCGGCTCGGCGGCGAACTTCGCCAGCTGGTCGACCGCCCCGGCGACGACGATCTGGCCGGCGCCGTTGAAGTTGGCCGGGTGCAGTCCGTGTGCCTCGATGGCGGCCAGCACGTCGGCCTGGTCGCCGCCGAGTACGGCGGACATGCTGGTCGGTTCGAGCGCGCAGGCGGCGGCCATCTCCCGGCCGCGTACGCCGGCCAGCGTGACCGCGCTCTCCTGGGTGAGTACGCCGGCCAGGGCGGCTGCGGCGAGTTCACCGACACTGTGGCCGGCGGTGACCGTCACGTCGTACATCGGGAGGTGTTCGGCGGCGAGGAGCGCGGCGGCGACCAGCAGCGGCTGGGTCCGGGCGGTGTCCCGGATCTCGTCGGCGTCGCCTTCGGTGCCGAGCCGGACGAGGTCGACGCCGGCGAGCGCGGAGAACCAGCGCAGACGCGCCTCGGCGCCGGGCAGGTCGAGCCACGGGGTCAGGAAGCCGGGCTTCTGGGAACCCTGGCCGGGGGAGAGTACGGCGAGCACGGTTACGACTCTGCTGGATCATCGGCTCCGACGTGCTTGCCGTGATGTACCAATCCTTACTACCAGCTTTGTAGGATCCCTACAAAAATCCATGGTGATCACGGACTTCCCGGGACGTCTGTCCTGAACGGTGGTTAATGTCCGTGTGTGGGTCCGACCGGCGTGGACGGGTCGAGACGCCCGATCGTCAGTGCCATCCGCAACGCGAACGAGTCGCGGGCGGTCAGCGGTGAGAACCCCGTCACATCGGCCACCCGACGCAGCCGGTACCGCACGGTGTTCGGGTGCACGAACAGCGTACGGGCCGCGCTCTCCAGCACCCCGCCGGCGGCGAAGAACGCGTCCAGCGTCTCCAGGAGTTCCCCGCCGGCCCGGACCAGGGCGGCGTAGACGTCCTGCCGCAGCATCCGCCGGGCCTCCGGATCCCCGGCCAGCGTCCGTTCCGGCAGCAGGTCCGCGGCGGCCACCGGGCGGGGCGCCGTCAGCCAGGCGGGCGCGGCCCGGAAACCGGCCAGCGCCGCGCGCGCCGAGTCGGTCGCCGCGTCCAGACTCGGCACCGCCGGCCCCACCACCACCGGGCCGGGGCCGAAGCCGGCGAGCAGCTTCTCGGTGGCGGACAGCGGATCACCGACGCCGCCGAGCACCACGACGAGGCGGTCTCCGTGCACGCCGCCGATCATCTCCAGCCCGAGCCGTCGGGTGACGCGGTAGATGGTGTGCAGCACCGCGGTCACCTCCCCGCCCGGGGAGCGCCCCACCGCCACCGCGACCGGCGGCGCGTCCGACCAGCCCAGCGCCGCCGCCCGGCTGGCCAGCACGTCCGGCGAGTCGCCGCGCAGCAGCGCGTCCACCAGCAACGCCTGCAGTCGGGCGTCCCAGGAGCCGCGTGACTCGGCGGCCCGGGCGTACACCCGGGCGGCGGCGAAGGCGATCTCCCGGGAGAACTTCAGGACCGCTTCGTGCAGCAGCCGCTCCTCGCCCGGCGCCGCCAGGTGCGGGACCTGCTGCTCCACCACGTCGATGGTGACCTTGATCAGAGCCACCGTCTGCTGCAGGCTGATCGACCGGGCCAGTGCCCGGGGTGCGGCGGCGAAGACCTCGTCGGAGACCTCCTGCGGGCTGTCCGGCGGGCCGGTGCTGGCCGGCCGGGACCGCAGCCACTCGACCAGCGACCGGACCCCGGCCTGGGCGACCAGCATCACCCAGGACCGCTGTTCGGCCGGAAGTTCGCGGAACCAGGGCAGGGTCTCGTCCATCCGGGCCACGCTCGCCGTGGCGAGCGCGCCCGCCGCCCGTTCGATCTGGCGCAGCGTCGCCGCCAGTTCGCCGTCCCCCGCCTCGTTGACCACCGACCCAGCCTGCCACGTCGGGAACCGGCCGCCACCACGCGGCCGTGGCATCATGCTTCGATGGTCGCCCGTCCGTCCCTGGTCGTGCCGCTGCTCGCCGCCGCCGGGTTCCTGACCCTGCTGGCCCTCACCATCGGTGGCTGGGCGCCGCTGGACCGCGCCGACCTCGCGGTCAGCGACACCTTCCGGGGGTACGGCGACCGCAGTCCCGGTCTGGTCGACCTGCTCCGGGTGGCGACCGATGTCGCCGCCACCGTGCCGTTCGTGGTCGCCGGCCTGGTGGTCGGGGTGGTCCTGGCGTTTCGTGGCGACCGGCGGTCGGCCGCGTTCTGTGTCACGGTGACCGTGCTGGTGCCGGTGCTCTGGGGCCTGATGCACTGGCTGGTGTACCACCCCCGCCCCGAGGACGGCTTCGTGGTGGTGACCAGCAACGGCTTCCCGAGCGGGCACACCAGCAACGCGGCGGCGGCGGCCCTGGCCGCCGTACTCCTGCTCTGGCCGAGGTTGACCCCGGCGGGCCGGGCCGTGGCCGTCGGGCTGGCCGTGGTGTTCGGGGTTTTTGTCGGGCTGACCCGGGTGGCGTTGGTGGTGCACTGGCCGAGCGACGTGCTCGGCGGCTGGCTGCTGGCGCTCACGGTCGTGCCGCTGGTCGCCCGGCTGGTCGCGGGCCGCCCGGTGGGCGACCGGGACCGCCCGACGGTGGCCCGCCCGGCGGCCTGACCGTCGTCGCCCGACCAGCGGCCGCGTCGCGCCGTCGGGTCGTCCGGCTGGCCGCCGGGTCGTTGCTCGGGTGGGGCGGAGTTGTCGGAGGAACTGGTGTGGCGCCGGCCGGATCAGGCGGGGGAGGAGGCCGGCGCCGGGGCGCTGACCGGGTCCGTGCCGGCGGTGCCCCCGCTCTCGCCGGCGGGCCGTCGCCGCCGGCCGCGGCCGCGCTCCAGCCACCACTCGGCGACCAGCAGGTTGACCACCCAGCTGAGCCAGATGCTCGCCTCGGCGGCGGCCTGGATCATCGCCTCCTCGTCGCCGCCGTAGTACGTGTCGGTGAGCGGCGCCAACGCGATGATCCCCAGCACCAGCCAGAGTCGGTTGACCACGATCGAGGTGGTCAGCGCGAAGCTGCGGACCATCCACCGGCGGTGCTCGGCGTACCGGCGCTGGCGGGCCATCCGGTAGCCGGCGAACGAGAAGAGCAGCCAGACCGTCGCGAGCAGCGCGTTGCCGATCCGGCCGACGACGCCCTGCACCGCGACCACCGAGACCACCAGTCCGGCCAGCCCGCCGGGGAGCACCCCGCCGAAGAAGTAGGCCCGCCCGAGCCAGCGGTGTGCGGCGGGGTGGCGCTGACGGAACCAGGGCCAGACCTGCAGGCAAGAGGTGACCAGGGCGACGGTGCCGAATCCGATGTGGGCCAGCAGGAACGGGTAGTGCGCCGCGAACTCGTCCCGCAGCGGCAGCCGGGACCGGTCCGGATCCAGGGTCAGGTACGGCGGGAGCGAGAAGGCGAGAAAGACGATGGTGAGTACCGCCAGTGGGAGCACCCAGGGTCGGCGCCACCAGCGGACCCTCCGGACGCTCCGGGGCGTGGTCGCCTGCTCGGTACGCTGCGTCATGGCTCTGCTCCCCGTGATTCGCGGACCACGTCCGACGGTTTCTGCGTATGTCATACGCGACTCAGGGTACGACATACGCAGTAACCGGGACAGCCCCCTGAGCGAGAGGTTCTGATGACGCGCGAAGACGGCGAGGCTCCGGTGCCCGGCGGAAAACTGCTCTGGGGCGACCGTCAGCGCCCCGGCCGCGGCCCGAGACCGGCGCTGAGCCTGGAGCGGATCGTGCGCGAGGGCGTCGAGGCGGCGGACACCGAGGGCCTGGCCGCGCTGTCGATGCAACGGCTGGCCGCCCGCCTCGGGGTCGGCACCATGTCGTTGTACCGCTACGTCCCGAGCAAGGACGAACTGGTCGTGCTGATGTTCGACGAGGTGATCGGGGAGCCGCCGGCCACCGATCCGGGCGACTGGCGCGGCTCGCTACGGGACTGGGCACTGGGCCTGCGGGAGATCTTCCACCGCCACCCCTGGACCCTCGCTGTCGTGGGCACCAGCCGGGTCATGGGTCCACACGAGTTGGCCTGGACCGAGGCGGCCCTGTACGCGATCTCCGACACCGGCCTCGTCCCCGACGCGATGATGGACGTCCTCTTCATGGTCAACGGCTACGTACGCGGCGCGGCCCAGCTCTCGGTCGACCCGGCCCACGGACCGGTGCTCGACCTGCCCGCCGTGCTGCGCTCCGAATGGCGCGACCGCTTCCCGACGATGACCGCCCTGCTCGCCACGGACACCCTCGCCGAGCAGTACGACCACCGCAGCGAGCGCGGCTTCGACTTCGGACTGCAACGGGTGCTCGACGGCGTCGACCTGTTTCTGCGTACCCGCCCGCGACCCGGAGACTGACCAGGCCGGCATCGGCAGGGACGGGTCACGGCGCCGGCAGGTTCAACTCCTGGGCGAGGATGGCCGCCTGCACCCGGCTGCGTAGCCCGAGTTTGCCGAGGATCCGGCTCACGTGGGTCTTCGTGGTGCTCTCCGCCATCAGCAGCCGGTCGGCGATCTGCTGGTTGGAGAGGCCGAGCCCCAGGCAGGCCAGCACGTCCCGTTCCCGGGGGGTGAGTTCGGCGGCCGCCGCCCGGCTGGCCGCCGAGGCGGCGGGTGCGGTGGCGGCGAAGGCCGTGATCAGGCGGCGGGTGACCGCGGGGGCGATGAAACCCTCGCCCCGGGCCACGGTACGCACCGCGCCGACCAGCCCCTCGGCGTCGGTGTCCTTCAGCAGGAACCCGGACGCGCCGGCCCGCAGCGCACCGAAGACGTACTCGTCGAGGTCGAAGGTGGTCAGCACCAGGACGTCGGCCAGTCCCTCGGCGACGATCTCCCGGGTCGCGGAGACGCCGTCCAGCCGGGGCATCCGGACGTCGAGCACGGCGACGTCAGGGCGCAGCCGCCGGCAGAGCGCCACCGCCTCCTCGCCGTCGGCGGCCTCCCCGACCACCGTCAGCCCGGGCGAACCGGCGAGGATCAGGACAAGGCCCGCCCGTACCGCCTCCTGGTCGTCGGCGACCACCACCCGGACGGGTGCGTCGGAACGGATGTCACCGGTGCTGATGGGGTCCTCCCCGCTGGTTCCGTGCCCGCTGGTCCCGTGCCCGCTGGTTCCGTGCCCGCGCGGGCCCGCCGGGTCGGTCACGTCTGTGTCGTCAGGGCTGGTCACGGCGGTGCCGTCGTCGGGCTGCGCGGGGTCGGGTCACGTCCGTGCCGCCGAGGGACGCAGGTCGGGACGATGATCGGTTCGTGGCCGCGGCGTCGTGCCGGCTTCCGGTGTACCCGGCGTCTCCGGCGTACCGTCGGTTTCCCTGGGTCGGCGGGGCGCTTCGGCGACCGGCAGTTCGGCCCGGACCCGCCAGCCGCTGTCGTACGGCCCGGCGCTGAATCGGCCGTCGAGCAGGGCGACCCGTTCCCGCATCCCGATCAGGCCGGCACCCGCGCCCGGCAGACCCGCACCGGCGGGCGTACGGGTACCCGCCGGGCCGCCGGCCCCACCGACGGTACGGGCCGCCAGGGGGTTCTCGACGGTGAGCCGCACCGAGCCGGGCCGGTGGTCGACGGTCAGGGTGGCCGGACCCGTGCCGTGCTTCAGCGCGTTGGTCAGCGCCTCCTGGACGATCCGGTACGCGGCCAGGTCCACCCCGACCGGCAGTGGCTCCGGCTCGCCGACCGTCTCGAACCGCACCGCCAGGCCCGCACCCCGGGCCTGGGCGACCAGCCGGTCCACCTCGGCGAGCCGGGCCCGGACCGGCCCGTCGACCCCGCCCAGGGTGGCCGGGCCGGCATCCTCGTCGGCCCGCGTTCCCCCGGTTTCCGCCGGCTCGCGGAGCAGCCCGATCATCTGCCGCATCTCGCCGAGCCCCTGCACGCTGTTCTCCCGGATCACCCGCAGTGCCTGTTCCACCTGGGCGCGGTCCAGGCCCGAGACGGAGAGCACGGCGGTGGCGTGGATGGCGACCGCGCTCAGGTGGTTCGCGACGACGTCGTGCAGTTCCCGGGCCATCCGGCTGCGTTCCGCCGCCACCGCCTGTCGGCGGTCGAGTTCGGCCAGCCGGGCGGTCTGCTCGGCCCGGGCCCGTTCGGCGGCGGCCTGGTCGCGGTACTGCCGCACACTGATGCCGCTGACCACCGGCAGTACGCCGATCAGCGCCACCGGTACGGCCAGGGCGAGGCCGTGCCAGGACCACGGATCCAGGAAGATCATGCCGTACACCGCGGCCACGCCGGTGAGGGCGACGTTGAGCCAGAGCAGCCAACGCCACATCCGCGGTGGCCCGTACACGCAGGAGTCGAAGAGCACCTGGGTGTAGACCAGGGTGGTGGCGAGGGACGAGCCGCAGGCCAGGTCGGTGACGAAGGCGACGGTGCCGAGGGCCAGGCCGGCCCGGGTCGCCACCCGGCGCAGCGCGACCGCCACACAGGTGACCGTGAGCAGGCCGAGGGAGACCCCGGACGGCGGGTCGAACAGCCCGGGGTTGAGCGGCAGGTACGCGGCCAGCAGGAGCAGCGCGCCCAGGTAGGAGATGGACGCCAGTACGATGTCCCGGGACAGCGTCCCGCGTGCCAAGATTCGCCAGGCCGTCACGTTCCGATCCCACCACATCATCCGGGCCGGCCCCTCGGCCCAGACGACGAACCGGTGCCGGGACCGGATCCGCCGAAGGATGTACGGATCCGGCGTGCGGACCCTCACCTGCGCCCATTCGGGTTGGATTGCTCAGGTTCTGTTGACGGTGGCGTCGAGTCCGTCGTCTCCGACCAGTACGGTGACATGGTCCCGGTGACGTGGACGCGCCGCCCGGTCCCCGGTCGGGGCATCGGCGTCCATCGCCGAGCCGGGCGAACCGCCCGAGCAGCGGCGAGCGTGAGGAGGCTTGGATGGCGCAGGACGCCGGACACGGCTGTGCCGAGGAGGAGCCGAACTCGCTGCTGGGTGGGGACGAGTCGCCGGTGGGTCCGGTCGGCCGGCTCCGCTGGGTGTGCGGTGCCAGTGCCGGGCTGCCGGCGGCTCCACTGGACGGCACACCGGTCCGGCCCGCGACGGAGCCGGCCGGGACCGACGTCGACCAGGCCGAGGCGGCCGGGTCACCGGCGCCGGTCGGCGCGGCCGAACAGGTGCCGGAGAGGTCGAGGCTGATTCCCCGCCCCCGTTCCGGGGAGCGGGACTGCGGTGACGCCGCCGAGGTCTCGGGCACGGGCGACGGGGCCGGTGGGGTCCAGGGCGCCACGGCTGACCCTGCGGACGACGTACCGGAGTCGGACGAGCACCGCCGGTCCGGCTGTCAGACGGACCGGCCGGGGTGGGCGGGGGCCCACCGGCACGGCGCGGTGCGTCCCTCTCGACGGCGGGTACGCCGCGACCGGCCCCCGCACCGGTGGTGCTGAGCTGCCGTCATCGGACCAGCGTCAGCGGAGCCGGCGGATGTGACAGCCCCGGGCCGGTCGCCCGCACCCCGGCCGGTACGACCTCGGCGGCCGTGCGGACCGTCGGCGGTGGGGCGGGGTCAGCGGGTACGGCGGCGCACCAGCAGCGCGATGCCAGCCAGTCCGACCGTGATCGACAGCAGTACGGCGCCGTTGAGCAGCATCAGATGACGGAGATCGCCGAGTAGCTGGGTGACGTCCTTGTCGGTGCCGATCGCCTCGTCCGGGATCACCCGCTCGCCGCCCCCGACGCCGCCACCGGCGACGCTGACCTCCGGCTCGGGGAGCGGTGCGCCGGCCGCCAGCAGCGTCTCGGTCATGGTCAGCCGGCCGAAGAACCAGGCCGGGCCGGGCCGGCTCTTGTCCGGCTGCTTGTCCGGCCGGAAGGCACGCGGGCCGCCCTTGGCCAGCGGGTAGAGATCGTAGGTCTGCTTGGCGGCGTCGTTGACGTGCACCACGAGGGTGTATTTCGGACCCAGGTCGGCAGCCTTCGGCGCGGTGGTCTGCCCGTCGCCCTTGAGCCAGCTGACCTGGTCGAGCACCGCCGCGAACAGGTCGGGACTGGCGTCCGCCCGTACGGTCAGCGGATTCGGCAGGTCCTTGCTGGTGATGACGATCGAGGTGGGCTTCGCCGCCGGCTTGGCCTGTGCGGCACCGCCGGCACCCAACCAGCCGCCTGTCGCCAGCAGCAGCGTGACAACCCCGATGAGCCGACGATTCACCCGTCCGGCCATCGCTGACCTCCTCGCCCCGTCTCGATGGTGGCCATGATGCAGGTCACGCGCTGGTTGGTCGGTGGGATGACGGTGTCCGGGTTGGACCTGCCGTCTTCCTACAAAGACTCCGCAGAACGCCGCTCGGTTGCACCTGAACGAGCAGTAATTGGAACTATCTGCGATCTAGGGTCGACTAAGGAGGCGAGCCATTGATCGGTAGGGCGAATCGTAGCGGACGGAGGCGACCACGAGGTGCCGGGTCACCCGTATCGGGACACTGGTGCTGAGCGTCGCGGTGGCGACGCTGTGCGTACCCCTGCGGGGCGCCGTGCCCGCCGCTAGGCTGGTGTGACGGTGCCGGACCGGTTCGGTGGGGCAGGCCGACGGAGAGGACCGGCCGACCCGCCCCACCGATGGTGTGTCACCCGTCGAGCAGGTGCTGTAGCTCGACCACCTTGGCGTGCAGAACCCCGGCAGACTCTCGCAGTTCGGTGGCGTCGCAGATCTCCACGAGGCCGCTGAGGACCTCCCGGTCGGCGGCGAACCAGGCACGTGGTCGGCGCGCGACCAGCTCGGACATCCGCTCCGCACAGCGGGGCTCGTCGGAGCTGTCCCGACCACCGGTGCCCGCCTGACGGAGGTGCTCGTGAGCCACGCGTGCGAGGAGGGTGCCGGCCTCCACCAGGCGGCTGAACGCGGCCCGCCGCTCGTGCGGCGTGAGACCGGCGTGGCGCTCCCGGGCCAGGAGCCGCACGACCTCGTGGAACCGGTAGCGGGGCAGGGCCACGCCATCCAATCCTGCTGGTTCCAGCAGGCGTGTGTCGAGTAGTTCCTGCAGGACGGCGGACCCGGCCGGTCGGTCCAGGCCGAGCAGCACGGTCGACACCCACTCCGGGAACGGGTGGACGGGTAGCCCGCCCAGCAGGGCGAACGCCCGAGCGGCTGCCGGTGTCAGCCTCCGGTAGACCTGCTCCAGTGCGGGTCGTACGGCGAGGTCGCCGTGACGCAACTCGTCCAGGCGGTGCTGCTCGTCCGCCAGTTGACCTCGCAGGCCCCCGACCGTCCAGTCGGGGCGTGCCGCCAGGCGTGCCCCGAGAATGCGGATGGCCAGCGGATGTCCGCCGCACATGTGGACCAACTCGGTGGCTGCCGCACCCTCCTCGAGAATTCGGCGCTCGTCCGCGATCCGGCTCAGTAGCCGGAGCGAATCGGTCACCGGCAGTGATCGGAGGTTGACCGTCGCCGCGACGGGCAGTCCGGTCAGCGGCAGTCGGCTGGTGATGACGACGGCGGACCGGCCGGTGGCCAACAGCGGCGCGAGGTGCGTGTACCCGGCGGCGTCGTCGAGCACCAGCAGGACCTGCTTGTCGGCGAGGGCGGCCCGGAACGCCGTTCCCCGCAGGGCGGGGTCGGCGTACCCCGGATAGTCCGCGGCGGTCACGCTGCGGAGCAGGTGGGCGAGGACGTCGGCGGGGGCCAGGGGGCCGGGCCCGGAGCCGCCGAGTGGCACGTAGAGCTGGCCGTCGGGGTACCAGGCGGCGATCCGGTGGGCGAGGTGGACGGCCAGCGCGGTCTTACCCATCCCGGTCGCACCGGAGATCGACACCATGTGGTTGCCGCCGTTCGCCGGATCCAGTGCCGAGACGAGTCTTTGCAGCTCCTCCGTGCGACCGACGAAGTCGGGCAGGTCCCCGGGCAGCTGGCGTGGGACGCTCGGCCCGGACGACAGGTCCGGTGGTTCCGGCACCGGGCCGGAGGTCCGGGCTACCGGCGCTGGCGCGTGACGTGTCGGCGCGAGTTGGGTGGACCAGCGTTGGATCTGCACCGACTCGAGGAACGTTGCCCGAGTGTCGCCGGTCAGGCCGAGCGCGTCGGCGAGTTGCTCCACGGTCTGCTGTCGTGGAATGCGGCGGCCGCGTTCCGTTTCTCCGATCGAGCGGCTGCTGAGCCCGGATCGTTCCGCGAGAGTTTCCTGCGTCATCCGTTGTTGGGTGCGATGTTGCCTGAGCAAACTACCGAAGTTGAACATGACAATCTTTGTCTCCCCGTTGACAAATGAGGCGGAAGTATAACCGGATTCCGACTGGACGTCCGATAAAGTGTCCGGTCGGACATCCTGGTCCATTACCTCCATCGCCGCTTCGATCATGGCATCGACCTCCCCCCGAGGTCGAGGAAGAGGAGGTTGTGATGACCCGCTTGCTCGGCGCCGTCGCCGACCGGATGGTCGGTGCCTTTGCCCCCAAGGCGACCGCCCAGGCCGGCTGCTCCGGCACGGACTGGGTGGCCTGCTACTGCTCCGGCATCCGGCTGTACTCCAAGCAGTGCACCTACGCCAACGGCAACTGCAACCCGACCTGGTGCGGCGCGTGCAAGTTCGTCGGCAACGAGTGCGCCTGAGCCGCTAGACCGCGGGTCCGGACCCGCCCGTCACCCGGCCGTGTGTCCCTGCCACAGCGGCGTCGGCCCGGGTGGTGGGCGGCCGGACCCTCGGCATCCCGGTCGAACGACGACCGGGATGCCGCCGGTGTCGGCGGGTCGCGTCACGTCGGGCGACTGCTCCGTCTGCCGGCAACGACGTCCACCCACCCGCGGGCGCGGCGCTTCCTGACATTCCGTGGCGCCTGTACCTGACGCAGGTTGCCGCACACCGGGTCACCGCCCGGTCGGTCGTTTGTGGGTGCTGAATGCGATATCTGGATCCGGCCTGTCGAGGGCTCCTGCTGGTCGTCTTCCTCTGGTCGGCGACAAGCAAACTCCGTAGCGGACGGTCGTTGCGGGAGTTCGCCTCGTCCCTGTCCACCATGCGCCTCGTCGGCGTCCGCCACGCCGGCCTGGTCGCGGTCTCGGTGGCCGGTGCGGAGGCGGTCGTGGTCGCCCTGCTCGCGGTCCCGCCCCTGCGAGCCGTCGGTTTCCTGGCCGCCGGTGCCCTGCTCTCTCTCCTGACCGGCGGCGTCGCGCTCGTGCTCCGCCGCGGCGAGGCGGCCCCGTGTCGGTGCTTCGGCTCCTCGCCGGTACCCCTCGGCCGCCGGCATCTCATCCGGAACGTCCTGCTGGTCGGCGTTGTCCTGGTCGGCCTGCTGGCGCAGACCGGGCAACCGGCGCTCGCCGGGTCGCTCGTGGCGGGCGCCGCCGGCGCGCTGGTCGGGCTGCTCGTCGCCGAACTCGACGAAATCGTACAGCTGTTCGCTCCGATCGCCCCACAGAGGAAGGAGACCTCATGACCTACCTGACTGCCGCCGTCGTACTGGTCGGCCTGCTCGCCGCCGCCAACCTGCTCTTCACCTTCGGCGTTGTCCGACGGTTGCGTGAGCAGACCGCGGAGATGGCGCGCCTGCGTGGCCGCGGCCCCGCACCGGAGGACGGCACCGACATCGCCCTGCCCGTCGGCGCGGCCGTCGCCCCCTTCGCCGCCACCGACGTGGACGGTCGTGCGGTGGATCTGACCACCCTCGGCGCCCGCCCCTTCGTCGCCTTCCTCTCGCCCAACTGCGGCCCCTGCAAGGAACGCCTGCCAGGTTTCCTGGAGTTCGCGGCCGCCCGGCCGGGCGGCCGCGGCGAGATCCTGGCGGTAGCGGTCGGCCAGCCGGACGAGACCGCCGATCTCGTCGCCCAACTGGCCGAGGTCGCGACGGTGGTCAGGGAGCCGGATCAGGGCCCGGTCCAGAAGGCGTTCGGCGTCACCGGCTACCCCGCGTTCATCCTGGTCGAGAACGGGGCGGTGGCCGCCGCCAACTTCGACCTGACCGCGGTCGCGGACCGGGACGCGGCCGTCCTCGCGGTCGTGGGCTGACCGTGCGGATCCGTGCCGCCGGGCGGGCGCTGGCGCTCGCCCGGCGTGCCGCGCCAGCACACGTCCTGTGGTACGTCCTCCTCACGGCGCTGGCCGGCCTCGGCCCGTTGGCGGTGGCCTGGCTGACGAAGCTGGTGATCGACGCGGTCGCCAGCGACGGGGCCCGGTGGACCGATCTCGTCAACCTGGCCGTGGCGCTCGCCGGTGTGGGTCTCGTCGTCGCCCTGTTGCCGCACATCACCCGCTACCTACGGGCCGAGCTTGACCGGAAGGTCATGTTGGGCGCCAACGAGGACCTGTACGCGGCGGTCGACCGGTTCGTCGGGCTACGTCGTTTCGAGGATCCGGCGTTCCTGGACCGACTCCAGGTCGCGCGCTCCAGCGGTGTCAACGGCCCGGGCATGTTGGTCGACGGCACGCTGGGGTGCGGGCAGGCCCTGATCGTCGTCGGTGGCTTCGCCGGGACCCTCTTCTCGCTCGGACCGTGGATCGCGTTCGCGGTTCTGCTCAGTGCGGTGCCGGCGTTCTTCGCCGAACTCGCCCTGAGTCGTCGCCGGGTCGCGATGGTCGCCGCGATCGGGCAGTCGGAGCGGAAGGAGATGTTCTACGCGGGCCTGCTCACCGACCCTCAGGCGGCCAAGGAACTCCGGCTGTTCGGGGCGGGTCCCTTTCTCTGGGGCCGGATGGCGGTCGAGCTGCGTGCGATCAACAGGGGGCACCGCGACATCGACCGACGGGAGATGGTGACCCAGACGGGGCTGGCCGCTTTCGCGGCGCTCACGACGGGTGCACTACTGCTGTGGGCGGTCCGCGCGGCGACCCTCGGCACCCTCACCGTCGGTGACGTGGCACTGGTGGTGGCCGCGGTCGCGGCGGTGCAGAACGCGTTGGCCGGTCTGGTGTCCGAAGCCGTCTCCGTCCACCAGGCCGTCCTGCTGTTCGACCACTACCTGGCAGTGGTGGACGCCGGGCCGGACCTGCCGGTCCGGCCCGATCCGGCCCCGACGCCGCCACTGCTGGACGGGATCACCTTCGACGACGTCTGGTTCCGGTACGCCGACGATCAGCCCTGGGTGTTGCGGGGAGTCGACCTGTTCCTCCCGGTCGGCGCGGCCACCGCCGTCGTCGGGCTCAACGGGGCCGGCAAGACGACGCTGGTCAAGCTCTTGTGCCGCCTCTACGACCCGAGCCGTGGGCGGATTCTGTGGGATGGTGTGGACCTGCGTGACCTGGACCCCGGCGAGCTGCGCCGGCGCATTCGCGCGGTGTTCCAGGACGCGGTGCGGTACGACCTCACCGCACGGGAGAACATCGCGCTGGGCGATCTCACCGCGCTCGACGATTCCGCGCGGGTGGTGGCCGCGGCCCGGGCCGCCGGGATGCACGACCTGCTGGACGGACTGCCGAACGGGTACGAGACTCCGCTGACCAGAGTGTTCTTCTCCGAGGCCGACCGGAATGACCCGAGCACCGGTACGGTCCTGTCCGGTGGCCAGTGGCAGCGCCTGGCGCTCGCCCGTGGTCTGGTGGCGGTGCACCCGGACCTGCTCATCCTGGACGAGCCGAGTTCCGCGTTGGACGCACAGGCCGAGTACGAGGTCCACTCGCGGCTGCGTGAGCTCCGTGCCGGCCGGACCAGCCTGCTCGTGTCCCACCGTCTCGGAGTGTTGCGTGAGGCCGACCAGATCGTCGTACTCGCCGACGGCCGGGTTACCGAACAGGGACGACATGACGAGCTGGTGCTGGTCGGCGGCGAGTACGCGCGACTGTTCGCGCTCCAGGCTTCGGGTTACCAGCGGCGGATCGAGGAGTCGGTATGACGTTCGTGTTGGGCGCCGCCTCGGCCCTGGTCGTGGTCGCGGTGGCCGGGGCCGTGCTGCTGATCCGCCGGTCGACCGTCGTGGTGTCGGTGACCGGCCACAGCATGGTGCCGACCCTGGCCGATGGCGACCGGGTCGTGGTGCGGCGGGTCCGGCGGGGGTTGCCGGCCGTGGGTGACGTGGTGGTGGTGGGTGAGCCGGGCCCATGTCGGCCCGGGCGTGAAGGCACCCCGCCGCACGCCCGGTGGCTCGTCAAGCGGGTGGCGGCGGTCCCGGGTGATCCCGGTCCCGCCTTCCTGCCAGACTGGGCCCGACCGGCGGACGGGATCGTGCCGCCCGACCGGTTGGTGCTGCTGGGAGACAACGCCCGGCTCAGTCGGGACTCCCGTCAGTTTGGTCCGGTGCCGGTGGATCGCCTGCTGGGTGTCGTACTCCGCCGGCTGGGTGGCGGGGAGCTGGCCGCGGCGCCCGAGGGCATCCCGGGGCCGGCCGGCTCTGACGTGCCCACGGGTCTACGGACCTGACCGGCGGGCGGTCGCCTCGCCACCGCGTGCGCTGCCGACCGGCGTGTCGGAGGCGACGGGACGCCCGCGTGCCCCGACGGGCGGAGGCGCGCCGGGGGAGGTCAGATGAGCCGGGTACGGGCGGCCCGCAGTCGGGTCAGTGACCGGTCCCGGCCGAGTACGGCCATCGACTCGAACAACGGCAGTCCGACGCCGCGTCCGGTGATCGCCACCCGGACCGGCGCCTGTGCCTTGCCGAGCTTGAGCCCCCGCCGGGTGCCGACCTCCTCCAGCGCTGCCTTGATCGGCTCGGCCGACCAGTCGGCGAGCGCCTCGAACGCGGTGATCGCGTCGTCCAACAGGTCGGCCGCGCCCTCCTTCATGGCCTTCGCCCACGCGGCCTCGTCGACCAGAGGCGACTCCAGGAAGAGGAAGTCGACGTTCGGCACGATCTCGCTGAGCACCGCGATCCGGGTCTGGGCCAGCGGCGCCACCGCGGCGAACGCCGCCGGGTCGAACTCCGCCGGCTGCCAGGGCGGCGGGGCGATGGTGTCCGTGCCGGTGAGCCACGGCTGACAGGCGGCGGCGAACTCCTCGACCGACAGGGCCCGGATGTACTCGCCGTTGAAGGCCCGCAGCTTCTTCTCGTCGAAGAACGCCGGTGACGGGTTCACCTCGGTCAGCCGGAACTCCGACTCGATCACGGACCAGGGCACGATCTCCCGGTCGCCGGAGGGCGCCCAGCCGAGCAGCATCAGGTAGTTGCGCATCGCGTCGGCCAGGTAGCCCTCGTCGCGGTACGCCTCCAGGGCGACCTTGTCGCGGCGCTTGGAGAGCTTCTGGCGCTTCTCGTTGACCACCACCGGCACGTGCGCCCAGACCGGCGGCTTGACCCCGAGCGCGTCCCAGAGCAGTTGCTGCTTGGGCGTGTTCGGCAGGTGCTCCTCGGCCCGGATCACGTGGGTGATGCCCATGGTCAGATCGTCGACCACGTTCGCCAGAAGGAAGACCGCCGAGCCGTCGCCACGGGCGATCACGAAGTCCTCGATCAGCTTGTTCTCGAAGGTCGGCTCGCCGCGGATCAGGTCGACCACCACGGTCTCGCCCTCGTCCGGGGTACGGAACCGCAGCGCGCGACCCTCGCCCGGGCCCAGCCCACGGTCCCGGCAGAAGCCGTCGTAGCCCTGGTACTGCGAGCCGGTCCGGGCCTGGACGGACTCCCGGGTGCAGTCGCAGTAGTACGCCCGCCCCTCGGCGTGCAGGCGGCTGGCCGCGTTCCGGTGCTCGTCGGCGTTCGCCGACTGGAAGTACGGCCCCTCGTACGTGCCGCGTGCGATCCCGATCCAGTCCAGCGCGGAGAGGATCCCCTCGGTCCACTCGGGTCGGTTGCGGGCCGCGTCGGTGTCCTCGATCCGCAGTACGAAGACACCCCCCTGCTGCTTGGCGAAGATCCAATTCTGCAGGGCCGAGCGGGCACCGCCGACGTGGAACATTCCAGTCGGGGAAGGGGCAAAGCGTACGCGTACCGTCACGGCCCAAGCCTACGCAGCCACCCGGGGCCGCCCGCCACCAGGTTTCCGTACCGGGTCCCGGGACGGTGTCCCGTGGGGCCCGGCGCCCGTCGGGCGGACGCGGTGCCGACCCCCTGAATCGGCGCGAAGCAGTCGAAACCACACCGGGGTAGTTCATTTCGGCGTGTCGTGGGCAAGACGTCCGTTTTGAGGCGTAATCCTCAATAAGCTGCCGATGGTTACCAGGTTGTCCGCAATGGAGGCGACTTAAGGATGATGCTCATCGAACGCAGCACGCGGGTGGCGGCGCCGATCGAGGCGGTGTGGGACCTGGTCCAGCGGGCGGAGCACCTGCCGGAATGGCTGGCCGGGGTGCGTCAGGCGGAGGTGCTCTCCGGTGAGGGCATCGGTCGGCGGCAGAAGGTGCACGCCGACGGACGGGCGCTGGACGCGGAAGTGATCGCGTTCCAGCAACCGACGCTGATCGCCTGGCGTGAGCGGGCCGAGGGGTCGGGTGCCCGAGCCGAGGCGCGGACCGAGATCTACGTCGAGCTGTCCCCGGAGGAGGACGGCACGACGGTACGGCTGATCATGGTGCGTTGGCCCGCCGGTCCGGTCAGCGGCGCGCTGCTGCGGTGGGGGATGCGTCGGGTGGGTGCCGACCTTGAAGGCTCCCTCGCCCGGCTCACCGGCCTCGCCACGGTCGGCTGAGCCGCCCGGCCAGCGGACGCCGCGCCACCGCCGTCCCGCGTGCCGGCAGCAGCCCGCGTGCGGACACCGTCCCGCCTGCCGGCGGCGCCGGTGGCCCCCGCCCCCTCGTGCTGTCGCTGGCTACCCGGTCAGGAGTCCCCGCCGGTCTCGCCCACCGGCGCCGCCGACACGTCGTCGATCGCGTACTTCTTCGCCGCCTCGGCCGGCACCGACGGGGGTACGACCCCGCCCAGCGCGAGCTGACGCAGCGTCGCCACGGTCACCGACTCCGCGTCGACGTGGAAGTGCCGGCGCAGGGCGTGCCGGGTGTCCGACAGGCCGAAGCCGTCGGTACCCAGCGAGGTGTAGCCGCCGGGGATCCAGCGTGCGATCAGGTCGGGCACCGCCCGCATCCAGTCGCTGACCGCGATCACCGGGCCGTCCGACCCGGCCAGCTTGCGCTGGACGTACGGCACCCGGGGCTCGTCGCCGGGGTGCAGGAGGTTGTACTCCTCGCACTCCACCGCGTCCCGCCGCAGTTCGGTCCAGGAGGTGACCGACCAGACGTCCGCCGCCACGCCCCACTCCTCGGCCAGCAGCTGCTGCGCCTTCAGCGCCCACTGCATGCCAGTGCCGGAGGCGAGGATGTTGGCACGCGGCGCGGAGCCGCCCTTGCCGCCGGAGACCGAGGGGGCCGGCGAGTACCGGTAGATCCCCTTCAGCAGCCCCTCCACGTCCACGTCCGTCGGCTCGGCCGGTTGCAGGATCGGCTCGTTGTAGACGGTGAGGTAGTAGAAGATGTTCTCCGGCTGCTCGCCGTACATCCGGTGCAGGCCGTTCTCGAAGATGTGCGCGATCTCGAAGGCGAACGCCGGGTCGTACGCCACCACGGCCGGGTTGGTCGCGGCGATCAGGTGCGAGTGGCCGTCCTCGTGCTGCAGGCCCTCGCCGTTCAGGGTGGTACGGCCGGCGGTGGCGCCGAGCACGAAGCCCCGGGCCATCTGGTCGGCGGCCGCCCAGAACGCGTCACCGGTGCGCTGGAAGCCGAACATCGAGTAGAAGATGTACAGCGGGATCATCGGCTCGCCGTGCGTCGCGTACGACGTACCGGCGGCGGTGAACGAGGCCACCGAACCGGCCTCGTTGATCCCCTCGTGCAGGATCTGCCCGGTGGTGGACTCCTTGTACGACAGGAACAGCTCCCGGTCGACCGAGGTGTACCGCTGGCCGTGCGGCGAGTAGATCTTCTGGGTCGGGAAGAGCGAGTCCATGCCGAAGGTGCGCGCCTCGTCCGGGATGATCGGCACGAACCGCTTGCCGAACTCCCGGTCCTTCATCACGTCCTTGAGCAGCCGGACGAAGGCCATCGTGGTGGCGATCTTCTGCTTGCCGGAGCCCTTCTTGACGTCGGCGAAGCGCTCCTTGCCCGGCACCGGCAGCGGCGCCCACTCGGTGCGCCGCGACGGCAGGTAGCCGCCGAGCTGCTGGCGCCGCTCGCGCAGGTACTCCGCCTCCTCGGACTTCTCGCCCGGGTGGTAGTACGGCGGCAGGTAGGGGTTGTCCTCCAGCGCCGAGTCCGGGATGTCGAGGTAGAGCCGGTCACGGAAGCTCTTCAGGTCGCTGAGCGTGAGCTTCTTCATCTGGTGTGTGGCGTTGCGGCCCTCGAAGCTCGACCCGAGCGTCCAGCCCTTGATCGTCTTCGCCAGGATGACGGTCGGCTGGCCGGTGTGCTCCATCGCGGCCTTGTACGCCGCGTACAGCTTGCGGTAGTCGTGGCCACCCCGCTTGAGGTTCCAGATCTCGTCGTCGCTCATGCCCTCGACGAGCTTGCGGGTGCGCGGGTCGCGACCGAAGAAGTGCTCCCGGACGTACGCCCCGGACTCCGCCTTGTAGGTCTGGTAGTCGCCGTCCGGCGTGGTGTTCATCAGGTTGACCAGCGCGCCGTCGGTGTCCGCGGCGAGCAGCGGGTCCCACTCCCGGCCCCAGACGACCTTGATCACGTTCCAGCCGGCGCCCCGGAAGAACGCCTCCAGCTCCTGCATCACCTTGCCGTTGCCCCGGACCGGGCCGTCCAGCCGCTGCAGGTTGCAGTTGATCACGAAGGTGAGGTTGTCCAGCTCCTCGCGGGCCGCCGCGCCGATCGCGCCGAGCGACTCCGGCTCGTCCATCTCACCGTCGCCGAGGAACGCCCACACGTGCTGCTGCGAGGTGTCCTTGATGCCCCGGTGGTGCAGGTAGCGGTTGAACCGGGCCTGGTAGATCGCGTTGATCCCGCCGAGGCCCATCGAGACCGTCGGGAACTCCCAGAAGTCCGGCATCAGCCGCGGGTGCGGGTACGACGGCAGCCCGCCGCCGGGATGCGAGAGCTCCTGCCGGAAACCGTCGAGCTGGTCCTCGGTCAGGCGCCCCTCCATGAAGGCCCGGGCGTACATGCCGGGGGAGCCGTGGCCCTGGTAGAAGATCTGGTCGCCGCCGCCGGGGTGGTTCTTGCCCCGGAAGAAGTGGTTGAACCCCACCTCGTAGAGCGAGGCCGAGCTGGCGTAGGTGGAGATGTGGCCGCCGACGCCGATCTCCGGGCGCTGGGCCCGGTGCACGAGCATCGCCGCGTTCCACCGGATGTACGCCCGGATCCGCCGCTCGATGTGCTCGTCCCCGGGGAACCAGGGTTCCCGCTCCGGGGGGATGGTGTTGATGTAGTCGGTGGTGGTCAGGGGCGGCACCCCGACCTGGCGTTCCCTGGCCCGCTCCAGCAGGCGCAGCATGACGTACCGTGCGCGTTTGGCGCCGCGTTCGTCGATGACACCGTCGAGTGACTCGACCCATTCGCTGGTTTCTTCGGGGTCGATGTCCGGAAGCTGGCTCGGCAGGCCGTCGCTGATCACCGGGCGCTTGCGTTCCGTGGCCACAGGCGTTCCCTAGGTTGTGTGTGGGATAGGTCTCTAGCGCCATCCTGCCTCCTTCTGCCTATGCCCGTCACGTCTAGACCCGGCAGAGGCGATGCTCGACACAGGTACCAGGGGGTAACTTTCCGGCAACACGCCGTTCCCGGACAGGAACCGCGCAAGCGATGATCTATCGGACGGGTGGGCGGGACGGCCGGCGACGGCCACCGGCGCCGCGTCGGCGAGGGTCGCGCCGGACCCCTGTCCGGTCCTGGCCGGCGGGCTGCGGTGGGCGGCTGCGGCAGTTGCGACGGTTGGGGCAGACTGGGCGGATGGACAGTGAGGTGATCACCATCCGGACCGGTTCCCGTCCGGTGGTCCGGGACATCACCCAGGAGGCCGAGCGGTTCCTCGCCGGCAGGGGCGACGGGCTGCTGCACGTCTTCGTGCCGCACGCGACCGCCGGTCTGGCGATCATCGAGACCGGCGCCGGTTCCGACGACGACCTGCTGACCGCCCTCGACGACGTGCTGCCCGCCGACGACCGCTGGCGGCACCGGCACGGCTCACCCGGACACGGCCGCGACCACGTGCTGCCCGCCTTCGTGGCGCCGTACGCGACACTGCCGGTGCTCGGCGGACGGCTGGCCCTCGGCACCTGGCAGTCGATCTGCCTCGTCGACCCGAACGGCGACAACTCCACCCGCCAGGTCCGCTTCTCCTTCCTCGCCGGCTGACCGGCGTGCCGCCGGCGGTTTTCCGGGTACCGCACCCGGCCCGACCCGGGGGCTGTCCGCACCGGGATCGGCAGTCCAAACGCGGGGGCTGTCCGCACCGGGGGATCGGCCGTGGGCCGCACGCGGGGGGCTGTCCCGACCGGGGCCGGTCGACGCTGGCGAGGGTTCGCTAGCCTCGCGCGATGACACCATCCCGCATTGACGCGCCGATCGTCGCGGTCACGGTCTTTCCGGACCGGGCCCGGGTCACCCGCCGGGCCGATCTCCAACTGTCCACCGGCGAGCACCGGGTGCGGATCGGGCCGCTCCCCCTCGGCCTGCGGCGGGACTCGCTGCGGGTCGGCGGCCGAGGGCCGGCCAGCGTGCTCGGCGTGGACGTGGCGACCGAGGTACACCCCCGCACCTCCGAACCGGGCGCGGTCGAGTTGGAGCAGCGGCGTCGCGAGCTGACCGCCGAACTCGCCGAACTGGCCGACGCGGAGACCGTGGAGACCCGACGAGGGGAGTTCCTGGCCCAGCTCGCCCAGCGGGCCGGCGGCACCTACGCCCGGGCACTGGCCGGCGGCGACGCGACGCCGGGTGACGTACTCGGCTTCACCGACGCGGTGGCCGAACAGACCGCCGCGAGCCAGGCCCGGCGGCGGGAGCTGTCCCGGCGGCGGGACGAGGTCCAGGAGCGGCTGGCCGCCGTCGAGCGGGAACTCGCCGCGCTGCCCGGCAAGCGCCAGCCGGACCGGCTCGTCGCCGAGGTGGTCGTCCGGGTCGAGCCCGCCGAGACCGACGAATCCGACCCGGGAGCCGCCGTCGAGGTCCGGCTCGAACTGTCGTACGTGGTGGAAGGGGCGGGTTGGACCTCCTCGTACGACCTGCGCCTGGTCGACGAGACCCTGAACCTCACCTGGTTCGGGCTGGTCAGTCAGCGTACCGGTGAGGACTGGCCGGAATGTGAGCTGCTGCTTTCCACCGCCCGTCCGACCACCGGCGCGGCCCTGCCGGAGCTGACCCCGTGGTACCTGGACCAGGCGGACCGGGTGCCCCAGGAGGCCGTCTGGGGCGGCGGGCCGGTACGCGCGCGCGCCGCGGCCGCGCCGGCCGGCGCCCCCGGGGCGCCGATGCGGGCCGGAGGCCCGCCCCGACCGCCGGCACCGGTCGCCCAGCCGGCCGCCACCCTGGAACAGGGCGTCGCGGCGGCCACCTACCAGCCGGCCCGGCCGGTGGCGGTGCCGGCCGACGGCGGTACGCACCGGGCGGTCGTCGCGGTGCTCGAACTCGGATCCACCCTCGACTACGTCACCGCGCCGGTGCGTACCCCGGACGTGCACCTGCGGGCCACGGTGACCAACAGTTCCGCGCACACCCTGCTGCCCGGCGCGGCCTCGGTGTTCCACGGCGGCGACTTCGTCGGCGCCACGAAGCTGCCCACCTGGGCGCCGGGGGAGGAGGTCGAGCTGGCGCTCGGCCTCGACGACCGGATCCGGGTCAAGCGTGAGCTGGTCCGACGGAGCGACACGAAGGCCACGCTGGGCTCGACCCGGCGTCGGGAGGCGGAGTACCGGACCACCCTGGCCAACCACACGCCCCGGCCGGCCCGGATCACCGTGCTCGACCAGGTGCCGGTCTCGCGCGGCGAGGGGATCACCGTCCGCGAGCTGCGGCTCGACCCGGCCCCGACCGAGCGGGGTGACCTGGGCGAGCTGCGTTGGCGGCTGGAGCTGCCACCGGGCGCGTCCCGGGAGATCCTGCTCGGCCTGCGGGTGGAACTGGCCAAGGGGGTCGAGCTGACCGGCTGGCGGGAGTGACCGGAGTGGCCGGGCGCCCCCGCCGGCCCGCGACTGACTGACCGGTGCCGGGCGGCCCCCCCCCCCACCCCGGGGGCCCCCCCCCCGGGCTCGGGGGGGGCCCCCCCCCCCCCCCGCCCGGGGGGGGGGGGCGGCCCCCCCCCCCCCCCCCCCCCGGGGGCCCCCGGCACCGAGGGATCGGTTCCGGCGGGCACACCGCCGGAACCGGGCAGGCCGGCGTCAGGGCCGGACGGTCTCCTGGGTGCTCGTCTCGGTCGCCGAGTCCAGCCGGGACCGGTTGGCGGCGGGCGCGGGCGGGTCGAGCGGGCGGTCGTACGTCTGGTGCAGCCCCGGAGCCCGGTCCTCGACCACGAACGAGGCCCGGGTGTGCACCGGCGCGTCCGGCGTGGTGACGTACGGCAGCACCTTGAAGTCGACCGCGAGCTCGTCGGCCCTGATCTTCGTCAGGACGTAGCCGCGCTGGTTGTTGTAGAACTTCAGGTGCGGGTTGATCTTCAGGAACGAGTGGTCGGCCGGGTTCGAGTCGGCACCGTTGCCGGTGGTGGAGATCGAGGAGCAGACCAGCTCGGTACCGACCGTCCGCGAGGTCGGGTCGGCGTAGTCGAGCTTCAGTTCACTGGCCCAGTGCGCGTGCACGTCGCCGGTGAGGACCACCGGGTTGCGGACGCCGGCGTTCAGCCAGCCCCGGGTGATCCGGTCCCGGGAGGCGACGTAGCCGTCCCAGGAGTCCATGCTGGTGACCGTCGCCGGGCCGGCGTTGTTGTCCCGCTGGGCGAAGAACACCTGCTGGCCGAGGATGTCCCAGCGGGCGTCCGAGCGGTGGAAACCGTCCAGCAGCCAGCGCTCCTGCTCCGGGCCGGTGATCGAGCGGGCCGGGTCCAGCGCGGCCGGGCAGTCCTGGTAGCCGTCGCCGCAGGCCTGGTCGTCGCGGTACTGCCGGGTGTCGAGCATGTGGAAGTTCGCCAGCCGGCCCCACCGGATCCGCCGGTAGAGCTGCATGTCGATGCCGCGCGGCACCGAGGTACGACGCAGCGGCATGTTCTCGTAGTACGCCTGGAACGCCGCCTTCCGCCGGGCCAGGAAGTCCGGCTGCGGGATGTCGGGGCGCTCGTACACCTCGTCGGCCCAGTTGTTGTCCACCTCGTGGTCGTCCCAGACCACCAGCCAGGGCGCGGCGGCGTGCGCGGCCTGCAGGTCGGCGTCGGACTTGTACTGCGCGTGCCGCTGCCGGTAGTTGGCCAGCGTCACGGTCTCCGGACCCTCGTGGTCACGGATGTTCCCGCCGGGGATCGTGTAGCTGTCCTTCGTGTACTCGTACTGGTAGTCGCCGAGGTGCAGGACGAGGTCCGGCTCCTCCTCGGCGAGCCGCCGGTAGGCGGTGAAGTAGCCGTGCTCGTACTGGGAGCAGGAGGCGAAGGCCATGGTGAGGGTGCCGCCGAGCATCCACGGCGCCGGGGTGGTGCGGGTCCGGCCGACCGGCGAGCTGTGCCGCTCGGCGTGGAACCGGTAGAAGTACTCGCGCCCCGGTGCCAGCCCGTCAAGCTCGACGTGCACGCTGTGCCCCGTCTGCGGGCGGGCCAGCACGGTGCCCCGTCGGACCACGTGCCGGAACCGCTCGTCGGTGGCGACCTCCCAGCGCACCGGCACGGCGCGGTCCGGCATGCCGCCCATGCCGTCCTCGGCCAGCGGTTCGACGGCGAGACGGGTCCAGAGCACAAAACCGTCGGCGTCCGGGTCGCCGGAGGCGACGCCGAGCGTGAAGGGGTCGGTGCGCAGCGGTCGGGCGGCGGAGGCCGCGGCGGGCAGCGTGGTCAGCGCGCCGGCGGTGCCGACCGCGGCGCTGGTGACCAGGAGGGTACGGCGGGACAGGGCCATCGAGATCTCCCAAGATCCGGTGGACAGACTGGCAAGCAGGTTCGTCGGCACCGGTGCCGGGAATGGGGCAGGGCGATAGCCGGCTGCCGAACAACCGGTGAAGGGACGGTCGTCCGGTCGGTCAGGACAGTGGCGACAGTCGGCCGGAACCACGACGCTGACCGACCAGGAGCAGGCGCTGACCGATCCGGAGCATGGCGACGGTCGGCCGGTCCAGTGGCGACGGTCGGTCAGGACGGTCCGGTGCCGGCCGCCGACCCGTGCAGCAGCCGGCGCGGCTCGGCGGGGCCGGCAGGGTCGCCGGGCTCGCGATCGTGCCGTACCCGGTGGGTCCGGGTCGTCGGAAAGGTGACCGCTCCGGGCGGTGGCGCTCCGGTGCCGGGCCGTGGCGACGCTCCGCAGTCGATCATGGACTGTACGGGGTCGACGTGCCGACCCTGGCGCCGTGTCGAGTGGTCAGGGGTGGCCGTGGTCGGTAATGCTGTGCGACGTGACCACCCCCCAAGATCTCGACGAACGGTTCCGGGAGGCGGTCGGCGCCCTCGTGGCGTCGGCGACCCGACGGGCGCCGGAGGAGCCGGTCCGCGACGGTGGCACCCTCGACGGTGCCCGGGCCCTGGGACTGTTCGACGCCCAGCTGGTCAGCCGGCACCTGGATCTCGCCGCGCGGTGGCTACGCAGCTTCGGCGAGGGCTACTACACGATCGGCTCCTCCGGCCACGAGGGGAACGCGGCGGTGGCGCTCGCCGTCCGGTCGACCGACCCGGCACTGCTGCACTACCGCTCCGGCGCGTTCTACTGCGCCCGGGCCGGTCAGGCCGACGCGCTGCGCGACCCCGCCGGAGCCGGAACGGACGGCGGGGGTCTCGCCCACCGGGTCGGCATCGCCGAACGGGTCGCCGAGGCGATGCGGGGGCAGGACAGCGCCGGCGGCACCGGCCCGCGCCGGGCCGACGACGGTGCCGGCGACCCGGACGGCCCGCCGGACGCCCTGCTGGGCGCCGCCCGGGACGTGCTACGCGGCGTGGTCGCCTCCGCCGACGAACCGGTGGCCGGTGGCCGACACAAGGTCTTCGGGAACTCCGCGCTCGCGATCGTGCCGACCACCTCCACCATCGCCTCCCACCTGCCCCGGGCGGTCGGGCTCGGGTTCGCCATCGAACGGCAGCGTCGCCGGGGCGACGGCAGGGGGCAGCTCGCCGCGCGCCGACCGGCCGGCGGCCCGGGCCGGGGCGACCTCGAGGTCCCCTGGCCGGCCGACGCGATCGTGGTCTGCTCGTTCGGCGACGCGTCGGTCAACCACGCGACGGCGGCCGCCGCGTTCAACACCGCCGGCTGGTGCGACCACACCGGACTGCGGATCCCGGTGCTCTTCGTCTGTGAGGACAACGGGCTCGGCATCAGCGTGAAGTCGCCGGACGGCTGGGTGGCGAACACGCTGCGGGCCAAGCCGGGGATCCGGTACTTCGCCGCCGACGGGTGTGACCTGGCCGAGGCGTACGAGGTGGCGGTCGAGGCGGCGGCCTGGGTGCGTCGGCACCGGCGGCCCGCCGTACTGCACCTGTCGACCGTGCGGTTGATGGGGCACGCGGGGGCGGACGCGGAGGTCGCGTACCGGACCAGTGCCGAGATCAACCGGGACCTGGCGCGGGACCCGGTGGTGACCACCGCCCGACTGCTCGTCGAGTCCGGCCTCGCCACCCCGGAGGAGCTGATCGCCCGGTACGACGAGATCGGCTGGCAGGTGCGCAAGGTCGCCGAGGAGGTGATCGGCGAACCGAAGCTGGACAACGCCGCCGACATCGTGGCGCCGCTCGCCCCGCGCCGCCCGGTCCGGGTCGCCCGGGCGGTCACCGAGGCCGCCGGCCGGGCCGCCGGGCCGGCCGCCGCCGCCCGGGGCGCCGCCTTCAACAACAAGCTCCCGGAGGACGAGGGTCCGCTCACCCTCGCGCAGACCATCAACGCGGCGCTGGCCGACGGGCTGCTCGACTATCCGCAGATGACCGTCTTCGGCGAGGACGTGGCGGTCAAGGGCGGGGTGTACGGGGTGACCAAGGGGCTGCGGGAACGGTTCGGCGCCCCCCGGGTCTTCGACACGCTGCTGGACGAGACCTCGATCCTCGGCCTCGGGCTCGGTGCCGGGCTGGGCGGCATGCTGCCGGTGCCGGAGATCCAGTACCTGGCGTACCTGCACAACGCCGAGGACCAGTTGCGCGGCGAGGCGGCGACGATGCAGTACTTCTCCCGGGGCGCCTACCGCAACCCGATGGTGGTACGGATCGCCGGTCTGGCGTACCAGGAGGGGTTCGGCGGGCACTTTCACAACGACAACTCGCTGGCCGTACTCCGGGATGTTCCCGGGCTGGTGCTGGCGGTGCCGGCCCGGGCCGACGACGCCGCGCCGATGCTGCGTTCCTGCCTGGCCAGCGCGGCGGTTGACGGCAGTGTCTGCGTCTTCCTGGAGCCGATCGCGCTCTACCACACCCGTGACCTGTACGCCGAGGGCGACGGCGAGTGGCTCGCCCCGTACGCCGGACCGGGCGGCTGGTCGGCCGGCCACGTCCCGATCGGCCGGGGCCGGGTCTACGGGGTCGGCTCGGCCGAGGACATCACCATCATCACTTTCGGTAATGGTGTTCGGATGTCGCTCCGGGCGGCGGCGAAGCTGGCCGAGGAGGAGATCGGCACCCGGGTCCTGGATCTGCGCTGGCTCGCCCCGCTGCCGGTGGCGGACATCATCCGGGAGGCCCAGGCGACCGGCCGGGTGCTGGTCGTGGATGAGACGCGCCGGTCCGGCGGGGTCGGCGAGGGCGTGGTGGCGGCACTGGTTGATGCCGGTTTTGTCGGGTCGGCTCGTAGAATCGCCGCTATTGACACGTTCGTCCCGTTAGGGCCGGCGGCCCGTCGGGTTCTCGTCTCCGAGGAGGCCATTACCCAGGGTGCCCGCACGCTGCTGGCACGGTAAATTCCCTTCGACCCGGTGCGCCACTTGCGCGCGGCCGGACAACTGTGTGGACTTTGCGTCATCGGCGTCGCAGGGATGCCGCTGGCAGGGAGATGAGGAGGCACGTGACAGTGAGCGCGACCGCTGGTCAGGCCGCCGACGGAGTACGGAGTCTGGCGGACCGGTTCGGCATCGAGCCGGGGATGGTCGTCATGGAGATGGGATACGACGACGACGTCGACCACGACCTCCGCGACGCCCTGACCGATCGCTGCGGAGAGCTGGTGGACGAGGACACCGACGAGGTCGTCGACGCGGTGCTGCTCTGGTACCGGGACGGCGACGGTGATCTGTTCGAGCTGCTCACCGACGCCCTGGGGCCGCTGGCGGACAACGGGGTGGTGTGGCTGCTGACGCCGAAGGCCGGGCGGGACGGACACGTCGAGCCGAGCGAGATCAGTGAGTCGGCGCCCACCGCCGGCCTGCAGCAGACGTCCACGGTCAACGCCGGCAAGGACTGGAGCGCCGCTCGGCTGGTCCTCCGCCGTGGCGCCAAGGCCAAGAAGTAGCGCGGGCCACGGCAACGGGTGCCGCCCTCCCCGCCGGTGGTGCCGGTAGCGGCTCCTGGGGAGGCGGTACGCCGCGGTCCGACCGGACCAGGGCGGACATATCATCGAGCCGGCGGAGCGAGCGGCCGGCTGACCATCGCGCCGGTACGGCCACGACCGGCCGGCGCCCACGACCCGGCGGGCCGGGGTCACGACCAGGAGGAGCGGAGATGCCGATCGAGGTGGGGGCCCAGGCGCCGGACTTCGTGCTGAAGGACCAGAACAACCAGGAGGTCCGGCTCGCCGACTTCCGGGACCGCCGCACCGTGCTGCTCGTCTTCTATCCGCTGGCCTTCACCGGCACCTGTCAGGGCGAGCTGACCGAGGTGCGCGACAACCTCGACGAGTACCAGAACGACGAGGTGCAGGTGCTGACCGTCAGCGTCGACTCGGTCTTCTCGCACAAGGTGTGGGCCGACCGGGAGGGTTTCGGGTTCCCGCTGCTGGCCGACTTCTGGCCGCACGGGGCGGTGGCCCAGGCGTACGGGGTCTTCGACGAGACCACCGGCGTCGCCAAGCGGGGCACCTTCGTGATCGACAAGGCCGGCACGGTCCGCTTCGCCGAGCTGAACGAGCCCGGTGGTCGCCGCGACCAGACGGGCTGGCGCAAGGCGCTGGCCGCCGCGGTGGCCTGACCGGGCGGTCCCGCCACGCGGTGACATGACGGTGCCGGGGTCGCCCCGGACGGTCCACCGGGGGTGGGACACCCCGGCCGGCACCGCGATCCGAGAACTGGTTCGACCACGGGTCGGCCCGGCAGGGTAAGCTTGCCGCCGCCGGTAGCCCGTACGGGCGTTCCGGGCGCGTAGCTCAGTGGGAGAGCACTCGCCTTACAAGCGAGGGGTCGCAGGTTCGAAACCTGCCGCGCCCACCATGGTCGACCAGCACCGACCCAAAGATCAGGATCACCCTGGTCGGCGGCTGCGGTGACAGCGACGGACGGCATGACAGTCGTCCGTCGGCACGCCCCGAAACGGCCGCGCGCCGCGCCTGGCCCCCTGCGCCGTCGCTCCGCTGACGCCGCTCCGACCGCGTAACACCCGCGGTGGCTGACGCGGCCGTGACGGGCGCGAAAGTGGAAACCCCTCGCCTGAACCCGCGTGCCGGAGGCACGGTCTCCGGCCGTCACCGTTCCGCTCGGTCGGGGGCGAGCACCCGGAGCAGGACGGTACGCAGCGCGTCGGTGGCCTGGGCACTGGTCATGCGGCCGGCGTCGACCTCTTCGCCCGCGGCGTGGCCGATCCTGATGATGACCGAGGCGAGCCAGTCGGACGGAAGGTTGCTGTCGAACTCCCCGCTCTGCTGGCCGCGCCGGACAACCCGGTTGATGCGGTCGGCGACGGGCGCGTGGCGGTCCTGGTCGAGCTGTGGGCTCACCGGAAGCGAACTGATCTGTTGAACGAGTCCGGGATAGCGCCCTGCAGTCTGCGCGCCGGCTTGGAGGACGCGGATCAGCGCGTCGGCGGCCGGTCCGCTGTCCGGATCGGCGGCGTCCATCGCGGCGACGGCCTCGTCGGTGATCCGGTCGACGACGGCCGTCATCAGGTGCTCGCGTGACGGGAAATGGGCGTAGACGGTCTGTCGGGTCACCCCGGCCGCGACGGCGATGGCGTCGACGCTGGCCTCTGGCTGCGCGTCGAGCAACCGGACCGCCGCGTCGAGGATGCCGGTCCGGTTGCGGCGGGCGTCGGCACGGGGGGTACGCGCTGACGAAGTCATCTTTTACACCTTGCCAAGTTTTCTCGGAAGCTCATATATTACAGCCTGTAAAGTTTATCCGGAGGACCATCAGTTGGCGGAGGCAGTATGCGCGCGCTCGACGGCACCGACCCGAAGCAGTTCATAACCGACTTCTTCACCTCTTTCATGAGCGACCTGGTGCGCGGCGAGGAGGATCCGACGGTGGTCGTCGACCGCTACCACACGCCGGACATCGTGCAGATCGCCGACGGCAGCCGGATGGACCGCGCCAAGCTCATCGCGCACGTCCGTCCGGCACAGCGGCACCAACCCAGCGCCCGATGGGAGGTGCACGAGGCGGTAGCCGACAGCGACCGGATCGCCGCCCGCTACACCCTGCACTTCCAGAACAGCAAGCGGGAGGGCAGCGTCGAGGTGTACTTCTTCGGGCAGTTCGCCGCCGACGGGCGGATGCGCCGGGCACACATGCTCACCCGAAGTGTTCCGAGCAAGGCCCCGCGTACCGCCGACGCCGAAGCCGGCGGCCAGGTCGGCTCGGCACAGCCGGCGCCGGAGGTGCCCGACCACAGGCAGATGCCGGCATGACCGTACACACCTACCGCGTGATCGGAATGGCCTGCGGACACTGCGAAGGCTTCGTCACCGAGGAGATCAAACGGATCCCTGGCGTCACCGCCGTCGCCGTGGACCTCGAACATGACAGCGTCACGGTGACCAGCGACCGACCTCTCGACATCGCCGAGGTGCGCGCCGCCGTCGAGGAAGCCGGCTACGAGCTCGTCTAGGCCCGGCTCGCGGACGGCCGCCGGACGCCGACCGGGTACTGGCGGCCCCCAACCACCCGACAGCGGACTCATCCGCCCGGCCGGTGCCGCCCTCGCCGACGGCGCGTCGCGCGGCCGACGCGGGTGCCGCGATTCCCCGGCCCGACCTCTCAACCTTTTGACCCGCCACGGGATCTGTTTTCTGTCGAACAACGCCTACCGGTCCTGGAGGAGCATGTGGCGGAAGACGGATTCCGCGAGTTCGTGGAGGTCCGATATACCGACCTGTTACGGACCGCATACCTGCTCACCGGGTCGGAGCACGCCGCCGAGGACCTGGTGCAGAATGCCCTGATCCGGGCGATGCGCCGATGGCGCGACGTAGAGGAGCCGATGGCGTACGTCCGCCGGATCATGGTCAACGATCGGTTGAGCCGGTGGCGCCGGATCGGTTCACGGGAACTGCTCGCCGGGGTGATCGGCGACTGGGGACGCGGTCGTGAGCCGCACGCCCGGGACGTCGCCGACGGCGTGGTGGTCCGCGACGAACTGCTCGGCGCACTGAACGGCCTGCCGGCCCGGATGCGCGCCGTCCTGGTGCTGCGCTACTGGGAGGACCTGTCCGAAGCCCAGATCGCGGACCTGCTCGGATGCTCGGTCGGCACGGTCAAGAGTCAGGCGTCCCGGGGACTGGCCCGGCTGCGGACCGTACTGCCGACGCCCTCGACGGACCTCGCCACGTTGGAGGTCACCCCGAGGACAACTCGCCCGCCGTCGGCGGTCCAGGGAGTCGGGGACAACTGTTTGCCGGCCGACACGATCTTCGGAAGGAATGGATGATGGCCCACGATCTCAGGGACGGACTGGCCCGGCTGGCCGAACCCGTCGTGTCGCGGCCCGAGCCGTACCGCCGGTTGCTCGAGCGGCTCCGGCGCCAGCGCCGACGACGGGCGCTGACCGCCGGTGCGGCGGCCGTGGCGGTGGTCGTCGCGGCGGTCCCGCTGCTCGGCGGAACGGTCCGGGGGTTCGACGCCGAGCCGGCCGGCCCGGTGGAACTCCAGCCGCCGGGCCAGATCGACACCCCGCTCGAGCGGCAACTGCTCGACTCGCCGCCCCGCGGCAACCTGGCCGGCGACCATGAACTGATCGACAACATCGCGCGCGGCTACCGCGCCGCCCGGGCGGAGCTACTGGTCGACCCGGCGCTGGACGCCGTCCGGGTGCTTTTCGCGCACGACCTGCCGAACGCGCGGCTGGTGGTGGTGGCCTTCACCGACGACGACAGCCAGGCGGTGCTCCGCGAGGCGATCGCCGATCCCGGCGCGTCGGTACGGGGTCTGCTCGACAAGACCGGCACGCCGGTCGACGCGCTTGGGTTCGGTCCGATCTTTTCGATCTCCCGGATGCCCGCAGCGGGAACCTCGCCGGACGACGTCAGGCTGGCGCTCGGGCCGAGCGGCTGCGTCGTGGAAGCGTCCTCGAACGGCCAGCTGACCGCGGACGGGACGGTGCGCCGCGATTGGCGGCCGATCGGCGGCGACGGGTACGCGGTGACGGGTCCCGAGCAGGCCGCCGAGCGATGGCGGTTCAGCTGCGACGGCGTCCCCCGGTACGACGTTTCGTTCGGCAGCGCGTCCGGCCGTCCGGATGCCACGGCCGTGCCGCCGGGTACGCCGGACAGCGTCGATCCGACCGCCGCCGCGAACGCCGCCCGCTGGTTGACCGACGCACTCGACAGGAACGGGTTGGCGGTCGGATCTGTACGGCTGAGGTGGCACGGCCGGATCCCCGGTGCACCCGCCGACACCCCGCCGGTCCTGCTCGTCACGTCGTGCGGTTCCGGCGGCGGTTGCGCGGCGCTGCTGCAGGTGGGTATGGGACGGTTCGAGCCCCCGTCGCCAGCCGACGAGGCGCAGACCGTCCGCTATTCGCGCTGGTTGACCGCAGTGGGTCGGCCCGACCTGGTGGTCGCCCCGATCCCGACCGACCCGGACGGTGTGCTGGTCGTCGGCCCGGACTCGGCGACCCGGGTCGAACTGGTCGGCGACGGGAACCGGGTGGTCGCCGAGGGGCCGCTCAAGGACGGTGTCGGCCGCCTGGAACCCGGCGAAGAGAAGGTCAGGACGATCAGGGTGTACGACGCCTCGGACCGGCTGGTGACGTCGATGCCAGCGAGACCGGAGTTCGGGTCGGTGCACTTCGGCGAGGAGCGGGTCTGGCCCTGACGTGGCGCCCCGGCCCGGTGGCGCGGCCGGCCCGCCGTGGAGGCGGGCCGGCCGTCGGCATAGGTTTCCTTTAAATGTGGCCTAAGCTTCGCTATTTCCCGCCATCCCAGATTGACTCAGAAAGGCATTCGGCAATACGGTTCGGGCCGAAATCGTCACCTGTCACACGCGCGTCACCCGGGGAGGATGAGGACGTGGCCACGGCCCGATCTGCAGTGAAGGCAACGCGTTGGACGGCCGCCGTACTGGTTGGCCTGGTTGCTGGTCTGCTCACACTGCCGGCGGTGGGGCTGGCCGCCCCGGCCGGGCCGACCCAGCTCGGCGCGGCCGACATGACACTGCTCAACGGCGTACGGCTGGCCGGACTCTGGGAGATGCCGGCCGGCACCATGGCGGCGGAGAAGGGCAGCAAGGAAGAGGTCCGGAAGGTCGGCGCGGAGATCGCCGCCCAGCACGACCAACTCGACCAGCTGGTGGTCGAGGCGGCCAACAAACTCGGGGTCCAACTGCCGGGCGAGCCGAGCGCCCAGCAGAAGGGCTGGCTCGACGAGATGAAGAGCGCCACCGGCGCCCGGTTCGACCGGATCTTCGTGGACCGGTTGCGGGCCGCGCACGGTGCGATCTTCCCGGTGATCGGCGCGGTCCGCTCCAGTACCCGCAACGACGTGGTCCGCAAGCTCGCCGAGCAGGCCAACGGATTTGTCATGACCCACATGACCCTGCTGGAGAGCACCGGCCTGGTGCGTTACGCGGAGCTGCCGCCGGTCGCCCTGCCGGCGCCGCAGGACGAGGGACTCATCGCGGCGGCCAAGGCCAACGCGGAGTTCGGCACCGGGCTGAGCTCCACCGTCATCTGGGCGGTGCTGCTCGGCGCGTTGACCCTCGGCAGCGTCGCCACGGTCCGGGTGGTCCGGCGCAGGTAGGTGGGCCAGTGGTCCCAGGGGTGGGCAGGTGGTCCCGCCCCTGGGCCGTGCCAGGTGGCACCGCCTCCGGTCAGGAGGCCGGTCCGCGCCACCGGTAGACCCAGGGCGGCCCCTCGTCCGGGGCCGCCTCCAACTCGTAGATCTCCGCCCGGGCCAGCCCGCCGTCGACCAGGTGGTGGTGGGTGAGCGGCGGCCGGCCGTGTACGTCGAGATCAACTATCACCGTGCCGCCGTCGGCCACCCCGCCGACCAGTGGGATCTCCGTGCTGGCCTCCATGGGGTCATCCTGCCGTCGCCGGCGCCCCGGCGCAGCCGATCGTCCCGTCCCACCCGCCGGTCGCGACCGGCACGGACCACTTCGGGTGCTGGCGTCAGGTCGTTCCGTGCCGCTGGTGTCGGAACACCGCGCGCCGGCGGTGCCGGGTTGTTCAGCGCCAGTGGTATTCCAGGTCGGCGACGCGCAGTCCGATGCTCACCCGGGTGAGGACGGCGACCAGGATCGCCGGCCGCTGATCGTTCGGCACGTCCCGGGCCGCCTCCCCGTACCGTGCCGTGACGTGTGCCCAGACCAGTTGTTCGGTCTGCTCGGCCGGTATCCAGGGGCGTGGGCAGCGCCGTTTCGGACAGCCGTAGTAGCGGCGTCCGCTCGACGAGAACGACGGGATCAGCAACTCGTCGCAGGGACCGCAGCAGAGTAGCCCGCGGAGTAGATAGCGCCCTGGCGTGGCCCGCTGCACGATGGGGAAGTCCATGGTCACCGCCTCGCGTCGGGATGCGACGCATCCATAACTATCGTCATCTTGTCCGGTAGTACGGCTCGCGGGGCGAAACTGTTCGATTCGCGACTGGATCGGACGAAAGAAGACTGCGCCGGACGGGGTGTCCGTTGTCGTCGGCGGCCGGGCGGCCCGTCCCACCGAGGTGCTAGAAAGGGGACCGCCGGTTGGCTGGGGCTGCGGAGAGAGGACCTGTTCGTGCTGGTCGTGCACGGGGTGTGGCGGGGTGGTGGCCGGCTCGCGCTGTGGGCCGAGGACTCCTCCCGGCCGGCCCGGCCACCCCGCCGACCCGGCCGGGCACCTCGGGAGAGGCCGCACCCGTTCGCGGTCGGGCACCCCGGGTTGGCCGAGGCGCTCGGTGAACTCGCCGCCAAGGCGGCGACCGGCACCGTCCTGCTCACCCTGCCGACCCGGGGCGGCGGGCCGGCCGATTCACCGGAACTGGTGCGTACCGAGCCGGTCGAGGCGGCCGGCGGCCGTGGTCCGGTCACCCTCGCCGGTTGGCGGGTGCCGACCCTGGAGTACGACGCCGACCACGCGCTCCCCGTCCTGCTGATGTTCGGCGAGCGGGAGTCGGTCGAGGTCGACCGGCCGGTCCCCGGAGCGTCCCTGCGCCATCTCGCGCGGCTCGCGGAGTTCGCCGTCGAGCTGGTACGACGCGGCCGGACCCTGCCCGGTCTCCGCCGCCCGTCCGTGGCCGCCACTCTCGGCACCGGCAGGACCAGCACGGCGACCGGCACCGGCGGGACGAGCGGAGCGACCGGTGGTGGCGGGACCAGCACGGCGACCGGCACCGGCGGGACGAGCGGAGCGACCGGTGGTGGCGGGACCAGCACGGCGACCGGTGGCGGTGCGGCGGCCGGTGAGACGGCCGAGGCGGTCTGGTGGCCCCTGCTGACCGGGGCGGACGCCGGCTGGGCCCGGGCCCTGACCATGGCGTTACCTCCGGCGGCCCGGTCAGCCGAGCAGACCGCGACGCCTGCCCGGTCAGCAGGGGCGGCCACACCGCTGGCGGTCGGCCCGGCGCCGCTGGTAGTCGACTCGGCGGCGGCGACGGTCGCCGACGCACTCGACACCCTCACCGACGCCGCCGCCCGGAGCGCCCTGGACGGCGTACGCCTGATCGGGGCTGGCCGCACCACCGGCACGGACACCGCCGTGCGGGCCTGGCTGCGGGCCCTGACCGGTCGGCAGCGCGATTTCACCGCCCGGCCCGACGCGCTCGGGGTGCTCGACGCGGAACTGCGGGCCTGGCAGCGTGACGCGGCCGGCGGACCGGTCCGGGCCTGCTTCCGGCTCGTGGAACCCGCCGTGCCACTGCCGGACGTCGACCCGGGCGACGCGCGGATACCCGTCTCCGCCGCCCCGGATGCCGTCGACCCGGGTGACCCGGGGTCCGTCGTGTCCGCCGACCCGGATGCCGTCGACCCGGGCGGCCCGGCGCCTGTGGTGTCCGCCGAGCCGGATGCGCGCTGGCGGGTCGAGTTCGCCCTGCAGGCGGCCGACGAGCCGAGCCTGGTCGTCGGGGCGGACCGGATCTGGGCGTCCCCGGCGGAACTGCCGGCGCTCGCCCGACAGTTGGCCGCGCCGCAGGAGACGCTGCTGACCGAACTCGGCCGGGCCAGCCGGCTCTGGCCGGAGCTGGAGGACGCGCTGCGTACCGCCGCCCCGGAGATGATGGAACTGGACACCGAGGGTGCGCACCGGTTCCTGCGGCACGGGGCGCCGGTGCTGCACGCGGCCGGCTTCGGCGTACTGCTGCCCTCCTGGTGGCAGCGGCCCGGCGCGCGGCTCGGTGCCCGGCTGCGGGCCCGTACCCGTACCGCGCCCGGCACCGTGGCCAGCCGCAGCGCGCTCGGCATGGAAGCGTTGGTCGACTACCGCTGGGAGTTGGCCCTCGGCGACCAGCCGCTGTCCGCTGCCGAACTCACCGAGCTGGCCACCCTCAAGACACCCCTGGTACGGCTGCGCGGGCAGTGGGTCGAGCTGGATCCGAAACGCCTCGCCGCCGGGCTCCGGCTGCTCCGGACCAGAGGTGAGCTGACCGTCGGTGACCTGCTCCGGCTCGGCCTGGCCGACCAGGACGATCCGGCGGCGTTGCCGGTGCTCGCCGTCGAGGCCGACGGCCCGCTCGGCGACCTGCTCGCCGGGCAGGTCGAGCGACACCTCGCCGAACGGGACGCGCCGGAGGGTTTCCGGGGCACGCTGCGGCCGTACCAGCGTCGTGGGCTGGCCTGGCTGGCCTTCCTCCAGTCGCTCGGTCTGGGCGGCATCCTCGCCGACGACATGGGGCTGGGCAAGACCGTGCAACTGCTCGCCCTGCTCGCCGGGGATCCACCGGCCAGCGGGCCGACCCTGCTGGTCTGTCCGATGTCGCTGGTCGGCAACTGGCAGCGGGAGGCGGCCCGGTTCGTCCCGGAGCTGCGGGTGCACGTACACCACGGTGCCGAGCGGGTGCGCGGGCCGGAGTTCGTCGCGGCGGTGCGGCGCGCAAACCTGGTGGTCACCACGTACTCGCTGGCGGCCCGGGACGCCGCCGCGCTGGCCGAGGTCGACTGGCACCGTATCGTGGTGGACGAGGCGCAGTCGATCAAGAACGCGGCGACCCGGCAGGCGGTCGCGGTCCGCTCGCTGCCCGCCCGGCACCGGGTGGCGGTCACCGGTACGCCGGTGGAGAACCGGCTGGCCGACCTCTGGTCGATCATGGAGTTCGCGAACCCGGGACTGCTGGGCGGCGCGGCGACCTTCAAGAAGCGGTACGCCGAACCGGTCGAACGGCACGGCGACGACGAGGCCGCGGCCCGGCTGCGCCGGATCACCGGTCCGTTTGTGCTCCGTCGGGTGAAGACCGACTCCTCGATCATCTCCGACCTGCCGGAGAAGTTGGAGATGGAGGTGCTCTGCAACCTCACCCGGGAACAGGCCTCCATCTACCGGGCGGTGGTGGACGACATGCTGGCGAAGATCGAGAGCAGTGAGGGGATCGAGCGGCGTGGGCTGGTCCTGGCCACGATGACCAAGCTCAAGCAGGTCTGCAACCATCCGGCGCAGCTGCTCCGGGACGGTTCGGCGCTGCCCGGCCGGTCCGGCAAACTCGCCCGGCTGGAGGAGATCGCCGAGGAGATCCTCGCCGCCGGCGAGCGGGCCCTGCTGTTCACCCAGTACGCCGAGTTCGGCGGGATGCTCCGGGCCCACCTGGCGGCCCGGTTCGGCCGTGAGATGCTCTTCCTGCACGGCGGGGTCGGCAAGGCGGACCGGGACGCCATGGTGGCCCGCTTCCAGGACGAGACCGGCCCGAGCCTGTTCGTGCTCTCCCTCAAGGCCGGCGGCACCGGGCTCACCCTGACCGCCGCCAACCACGTGGTGCACGTCGACCGGTGGTGGAATCCGGCGGTCGAGGACCAGGCGACCGACCGGGCGTTCCGGATCGGCCAGCGCCGGGCGGTGCAGGTACGCAAGTTCGTCTGCGCCGGGACGGTGGAGGAGAAGGTGGCCGCGATGATCAACGAGAAGCGGGGGCTCGCCGCGAAGATCGTCGGCAGTGGTGAACAGTGGCTCACCGAGCTGTCCACCTCGCAGCTGCGTCAGCTCTTCGCCCTCGAGTCCGGGGCGGTGGTGGAGTGAGCGGGCCCACCGGCCGGGCCGACTTCGCCGACTACGGTCCACGGCGGCGGGTCTCCGGTGGGCTGCGCGCCCGCAGCACCCGGGGCACGATCGGACAGTCCTGGTGGTCCCGGCGGTTCGTCGACGTACTCGAGTCGTTCGCGCTCGGCACCCGGCTCACCCGGGGACGGTCGTACGCCCGCTCCGGGCAGGTGCTCTCGCTCGAAGTGGCGCCGGGCGAGGTGACCGCCGTGGTCCAGGGCTCCCGTCCGCAGCCGTACGCGGTGTCGATCCGGCTCCGGCCGTTCCCGGAACCGCTCTGGACCCGGGTCGAGACGCTGCTCGCCGCGCAGGCGTTGTTCAGTGCCCGGCTGCTCGCCGGTGACGTGCCGCCGGAACTGGAGCAGGTCTTCGCCGACGCGGGCGCGCCGCTGTTCCCGGGCGCCGTCGACGAACTCGAACAGCGGTGCAACTGTCCCGACTTCGCGGTGCCCTGCAAACACCTGGCCGCGACCTTCTATCTGCTGGCCGAGGCGTTCGACGCGGACCCGTTCCAGTTGCTGCACTGGCGGGGTCGGGACCGGCGGCGACTGCTCGCCCGGCTCCGCACGCTCCGTACCGGCGAGTCCACAGCGGACCCGACCGGGGACGGCGCCGACCCGACCGGGGCGGCCGACCCCTCGACGGGGCGGGAGGGACGCCGGACGAACCGGCGGTCCCGGCGTACCGGTGCCGAGGTCTCGGACCCGGGCGTCGAGGTGGCCGCGACCACCGACCCGTCCTCCGCCGACACCGCGACGGCGTCGCCGGTCGGCACCGGAATGGCGCTGGCGGACCTGCCCGCCACGTCGCTGGCCGAGGTGGCGGACCGGTTCTGGGTCAGCCCGGTCCCGCTGCCGTCCCGGGCGCCCGTGCTGGCGACCGGTCCGGGGCTGGTGCTGCGGCAGCTCGGCCCGCCCGGCGCGGCCATCGGCGGACCTGGTCTCGCCGAACGGCTGGCCCGGGCCTACACCCGGTTCGACGCGACCGAGGACTGAACCGTCGGCGGGTGCGGTCCCGTCGGTGGTGCGGCGGCCGAGGCGTTTCAGAACCGGTGGCGTCGGGCCTGCCACATGAGCAGTGTCGCCGCGACCAGGACAGCCGGGGCGATCGCGACGGCCAACCAGCCACCGAGGACGACCAGAGCCGGCACCGTCGCCCACAGGACGAAGGTCAGGACGAGTATCAGTCGGGCACGGCGGACTCTGGCCCGGTCGCCCAACCGGGCGACGAACTCGGGATCGGTTACGCGAAGGTGGTGCGTGATCTCGTCAAAGCGGCGCTGATCCTCTTTGCTGAGCATGGCACGGGCCCTTTCCTCAGGCGTCAACCAGTCCGACGCCGGAGTACCCGGTCCCGGGCGGCTCTCACGCTCCTGCCGCTCCCGCTACCACCCAGGCCACCGGACGATCGTGCCAGCCCGGACGGTACGGTCCCGTCCGCCCAGGGCCACCGACATCGATCGGACCCGCCGACGGGTCGGATTCCCGGCAGACCGGGCACCGGGACGGGAACGACACCCGTCCGCGACCGGGTGGGGGGAGCCCGGCCGGGACGCGTACCGGGGTGACCGGCGACCGCACGTCAGCGGCGGATCGGCGGCGACCAGCGACCGCCAGCGGTCAGTAGCTGCGCCGGGGGGACGGCAGGTGAGCCGGGAACAGCGGCTCGGGAAGCGTCGGGGTGACCGCGTGCAATGCCTCCAGCAGCAGCTCCTGGACGCTGTACGGGTCGGGCAGCCGCCAACGGGTCTCCTCCGGCGACCGCACCCAGCGGACCGTGCCCTCCGGCAACCGGGTCGGCGGCGCCGGGATCCACGAGCCGGCGCCGTGCTGGATGACGTACAGGGACTGGTCCAGTTCCGGGCGCAGCGCCTCACCGGGACCGACGAGGAGCATCCACCGGCCACCGGGAGTGGCCGCGACCGGGCCCCGTACCCGCTCGGCGACGCCACGACCCACCCGGGACCGGACCTGTTCGAGCGCGTACCGACCGAGGTAGGCGGGCACCTCCAGGACGTCGAAGGCCCGTCCGGTCGCCAGCAGGATCGAATGCGGCCGGAGTTGCCACCAGGTGGCCACCCGTGCCGGGTCGGCACTCGCCTGCTGTTCCCAGTGTTCGAGGGCGGGATGGCAGCCGGTGGTGGGGCAGCCCGCCCGGCCACAGATGAACCGGTGGCGGGCCAGGCAGGCGCCGGGTGTGACGGTCCAGCCGTGGCTGGCGTACCGGACGGCGATCCGGCGCAGTCGGAAGCGTTCGAGCTGGTCGAGGCGGACGGAGGGCGGGCGGACTTTCCTCCACATCGCGGTGAACCCCCTAATTTATCGATCTCGGCCAGTGTTGGGGGGTCGAAACCCGTCACTGGCGACGAACGTGGTCGTTTCTCCGGACAAGCAGCCGATCGTCGCATCGAAAACTACGAGCGGCCGCCCACCGTACGACGTACATGCTGTGCGACCTGCGCAGATGTGAGAGCACGGTTTGACCGGCGGCTGCGGGCCGGATGGAACTGTCCGACGAGGTGGAGAGGAGGGGCGAGGTGGACGAACTGCCGATCGGCCGCCGCGTCGCCTACTGGCGCGGTCGCCGCAAGATGTCCCAGCAGGTCTTCGCCGATCGGCTCGGGAAGTCCAAGAGCTGGGTCGACAAGGTCGAGCGAGGGGTACGGCGGCTCGACAAGTTCTCCGTGCTCTACGAGATCGCCGACATCTTGCAACTCGACGCCCAGTTGCTGCTCGGCAAGGCGCCGGAACGGCGAACCGACGGCCTGACCTGCATCGACGAGGTGGAGGTGGAGGAGATCCGGTCAGCCCTGGAGCGGTACGACTCGATGACGTCCTTCTTCACCGCCACTCCCGAGCCACCGTCGCTGGCCGAGATGGCCAAGTCGGTCAGCCACGCCTGGCTCACCTACCAGTACGCCCGGTACGGCGTACTGACCCGCGCCCTGCCGAAGCTGCTGCGTGACGCGCAGGCGCTGGACAGCACGGCCGGTGGTGACGACGCCCGTAGGGCCGCCCACCTGCTCGGGCAGGTCTACCAGATCGCCTCCTCCGCGCTGCGCAAACTCGGCGAGTACGAGCTGGCCTGGCTCGCCGCCGACCGTTCGATGGCGGTGGCACAACGCGCCGACGATCCGCTGCTGGCCGGCGTGGCGACCTACCGGGTCGGCAACGCGTTGCTCGCCCTGGGTCGGGCCCGGGCGGCGTTGGAGGTCAACGTCAGTTTCGCCAACCGGATCGCCCCGAGCGGCGGTCGTGACGCCACCCCCGACCGGCTCTCGGTGTACGGCATGCTGCTGCTCCAGGGTGCGATGGCGGCGGCCCGGATGGGTGACAACAACACGGTCCGGGACCTGGTCAACGGGGCGAGCGAGGCGGCTGACCGGCTCGGCGGTGACGACAACCGGTACTGGACCAGCTTCGGCCCGACCAACCTGGAGTTGCACCGGGCGGCGGCGGCGGTGGAACTGGGCGAGGGCCGGCAGGCGGTGGAGACCCACGAGCGGCAGATCATGCGGCGGGAGGGCTTCAAGGCACTGCTGCCGGAGCGGCGCGCCCACCACATGCTGGATCTGGCCCGAGGCTTCGCACAGGTCGGCGAGTTGGACCGGGCCGGCGAGGCGTTGGTCGAGGGGGACAGGCTCGCCGCGTCCGAGATCCGCTGCCGGCCGATCGCCCACGAGGTGATGTCGAACGTGCTACGTCGCACAAGGGGTGCGCCGCCGGCGCCGATTGCGGAGTTGGCTGAACACATGGGAGTAGGAATATGACCGCACGGTGGAGGTGCGCCTGGTGATGGTGGAATCGACCGGTACACGGGTGCTGTACGTCATCGCCTGCGGCTCGCCCCTGACCCGCAACGTCGGACGACTGGTGACGCACGCCCAGCGGGACGGCTGGGACGTGTGCGTGGTGCTGACCCCGGACGGGACGAAGTTCGTCGACGTACCGGCGCTGGCACGACAGACCGGCCATCCGGTGCGATCGACGTACAAGCACCCGGCTGATCCGGACGTGCTGCCCGAGGCTGACGCGATGATCGTCTCTCCCGCGACGGTGAACACCGTGAACAAGTGGGCGGCCGGCATCGCGGACACGCTCGCCCTCGGTCTCCTGGTGGAGGGGCTGGGCAAGGGACTGCCGATCGTGGCGATGCCGTTCACGAACTCGGCGATGGCGGCCCATCCGGCGTTCGTGGAGAGCATCGCCCGGCTGCGGGACTGGGACGTCACGGTGCTCTTCGGTGATCACGTCGTCCCGTTGCACCCGCCGGGTACCGGGGAACGGCACCTTGAGCGTTTTCCCTGGGAGATGGCGATGGCGGCGTTGCGGACCCGGTTGTCGGTCAGCGGTCAGCTGGGCTGATCCGCGTACCGCTGCCCAGCGGCGGCAACCGGCCAGGCCGGCCGACGGTGGCGGAACCGGCACCGTCGGCCCGGCCGGACCGGGGCCGTGCCGGCTGTCCGCACCAGGGCCGTGCCGGCTGTCCGCACCAGGGCCGGGCGGCCGGCCGGACCGGGAGCGTACCGCCCGGAGCCGGCCGGCCGGAGCCGGCGGCGCGGATCGCGGCTCGTCGCCGGTAAGCTGGGCCGCCGTGGGTGTATCCGGATCTCCGACGGCCAGACTGGCCGATGTCGTGGCCGTACTGGACGGGCGTTATCCGCCGTCCTGGGCCGAAGCGTGGGACCGGGTCGGTCTGGTGGTGGGCGAGCCCTCCGCACCGGTACGCCGGATCTGCTGTGTGGTCGACGTGGTGCCGGAGACCGTCGCCGAGGCGCTCGACCACGGCGCCGAGCTGATCGTCGCGCACCACCCACTGCTGCTCCGTGGCGTGTCGTCGGTGGCGGCGACGACGTACAAGGGGCGGATCGTGCACCAGCTGATCAAGAACGACGTCGCCCTCTACGTCGCGCACACCAACGCCGACGTCGCCAACCCCGGCGTCTCCGACGCGTTGGCGGCCCGGCTCGGACTGACCGGGCTGCGCCCGCTGCGTCCGACCGCGCCGGACAGCCCGGCCGGTGGCCAGGGGCGGGGCATCGGCCGGGTCGGGCAGCTGCCGTCCCCGATGACGCTGGCCGAACTGACCGGGTACGCCGCCGAGACGCTGCCGCCGACCGCGTGGGGGATCCGCGCGGCCGGCGACCCCGCACGGGTGATCCGCACCGTCGCGGTCAGCGGCGGTGCCGGCGACTCCTACCTCGAGGACGCCCGACGGGCCAGAGCCGACGCCTTCCTCACCGCCGACCTGCGGCACCATCCGGTCAGCGAGTACGTCGCCGAGGGCGGCCCGGCCCTGCTGGACGCCGCGCACTGGGCGACGGAACGTCCCTGGCTGGACGACGTCGCCGGCTACCTCCGTACCCACCTGCCCGTCGAGACCGTGGTGTCCGAGCTGGACACCGACCCGTGGACGGTGCACGCCGCACCCCCCGCCTCCGCCGTGGACAAGGAGTCCCGCTCATGAAGGCCGACCCGAAAGAGCAGCGTCGTCTGCTCGACCTGCAGTCCATCGACACCGGTCTCGCCCAGCTCGCCCACCGGCGCCGTACGCTGCCGGAGCACGCCGAACTGGAGACCCTGGCCCGGGAGCTCTCGGCGCTGGAGGACGAGCGGATCCGGGCCCAGGTCGCGGTCGACGACCTGGACCGCGACATCGACCGGTTGGAGCGCGACGTCGACCAGGTCCGGACCCGCAAGAGCCGGGACGAGTCCCGGTTGACCATGGGCAGCGGCCCGGCCCGGGAGCTGGAGGCGTTGCAGCACGAGCTGGTCTCGCTCAACCGGCGGCAGACCGAGCTGGAGGACGCCCAGCTGGAACTGATGGAGCAGCGGGAGACCGCGCAGGGCGTGCTCGACGGGATCCAGGAGCGGCTCACCGCGACCCGGCAGCGGCGTACCGACGTCGAGGGACGCCGGGACGAGGCGCTGGCCGAGATCACCAAGGACGAGGAGTTCAAGACCGGGGCGCGGCAGCCGCTGGCCGCGGACCTGCCGAGCGACCTGCTGGCCCTCTACGACCGGATCCGGGAGGCGTCCGGCGGGCTCGGCGCGGCACTGCTCACCGGTGGCCGGTGCGGTGGCTGCCGGCTGGAACTCTCCGGGGCGGACCGGGCCCGGATCAGGGCCGCGGCACCGGACGAGGTGGTGCGCTGCGAGGAGTGCCGGCGGATCATGGTCCGTACCGCCGAGTCGGGGCTGTGACGGAGCGCAATGGTCAGTCGGACAGGGAGCGTGTCGGTGGGCGGTCGTAGGGTCGTGGTGGAGGCGGACGGCGGAGCGCGGGGCAACCCCGGCCCGGCCGGTTACGGCGCGGTGGTCCGGGACGCCGACACCGGCGAGGTGCTGGCGGAGCGCTCCGAGTCGATCGGGGTCGCCACCAACAACGTCGCGGAATACCAGGGCCTGATCGCCGGTCTGGAGGCCGCCCGCGAGGCGGGGGCGACCGGGGTCGAGGTGCGGATGGACTCCAAGCTCGTCGTCGAGCAGATGGCCGGACGGTGGCAGATCAAGAACGCCGGGCTGCGGCCGCTCGCCGCGCAGGCGGCCGGCCTGGTCCGCCGGTTCGACGCGGTGACGTACACCTGGATCCCCCGCGAGCGGAACCGGCACGCGGACGCGTTGGCCAACGCGGCGATGGACCTCGCCGCCGGCAAGGTGCCGAAGGCCGCGACGGAGCGCGGGCCGGCGTCGGCCGCCGCCGACACGACGGACTCCGCGCCGACCGGCCGGGCCCGGGCCACCGAGGTCGCCGCGCAGGGTTCCACCGCACGCAGTTCCTGGGAGCCGCGCCCGGCGGAGACCGCGACCCGGCTGCTGCTGGTGCGGCACGGCGAGACCGAGTACACCGAGCAGCGCCGGTACTCCGGCCGGGGCGACGTGCCACTGTCCAGTCGGGGCCTGGCCCAGGCCGGTGCGGCGGCCCGCCGGGTGGCCGGGCTGGCCCCGTCGGTCGCGGCCGTGGTCAGTTCCCCGCTGTCCCGGTGTACGGCGACCGGCGGCATCATCGCCGGAGGGCTCGGCGGGGTGCCGTTGAAGGTCGAGCCGGACCTGATCGAGTGCGACTTCGGCGAGTGGGAGGGGAAGACCTTCGGCGAGGTACGCGAGCGGTGGTCCGCCGAGATGGACGCCTGGCTCGCCTCGACGGACGTGGCGCCGCCGGGCGGGGAGTCCTTTGTCGAGGTCGGTGCCCGGGTACGTCGGGCGATGGCCGGGCTGCTGTCCGCGTACCCGGGGGAGACCGTGGTGGTGGTCTCGCACGTCTCGCCGTTGAAGATCGCGCTGCGGGACGCCCTCGCCGCCAGCGACGCCTTCCTGCACCGGCTCTATCTCGACCCGGCCGGGCTCTCCGTGCTGGACATCTGGCCGGACGGCGGAATGGCGGTCCGGTCGGTCAACGACACCGCCCACCTCGCCGGGCTCTGACCCGCCCCGTGGCCGGCCCGCCGGTCACCTGGTCGACGTCGTCACCGCCGCCGTCGGCGCCTGGCCGGTGAGTCCCACCGCCGGCCGGCGGCCGGCGGTGGTCAGCCGGTGCAGAGGAAGGTGAGGACGGTCTTGACGAACCGGGCCGGGTCGTCGACCCACGGCGAGTGGCTGGCGCCGTCCTGGACCGCGACCTCGGCCCGGGGGAAGAGCGCGGCGAGCTGCTGGGCCGCCTCCGGGGTCGGCGCGGGGTCCAACTCGCCGGCCACGATCAGCACCGGGGCGTCGAGTCCGGCCAGGGCGGCCCGGACGGCGTCGACGTCGGGGCTGAACCCGTCGTAGTAGCCGGCCGCGGCGGCCGGCGACCGCTCCCACTGTTCGGCCTCGGCGTGCGCCCGGGTCCGCTCGTCCCACCGGCCGTAGGCGAACGGCGCGGCGGCGGCGCGCAGCGGGGCGACCTCCTCCGGGCCGGCACCCCGGGCCGCCGCCTCCTGCCAGGCGTCCATCGCTGTCCGGGCCGACGAATACCACCACTCGCCGGAGCGGGCGTCGACCGCCTCGGCGAAGCCGACCGGCTTCACGCCGACGGCGCGCAGCCCGGGGGTGACCAGGACGAGCCGGGCCAACCGGTCGGAGAACCGGGCCGCGTACAACTGGGCCAGGTTGCCGGCGGCGGAGTGGGCGAGCAGGTCCATCCGGTCCAGTCCGAGGTGCTGTCGAAACGCCTCGACGTCGTCCACCAACCGGTCGCAGCGGTACGTCGTCGGGTCCTCCGGGACGGCGGACCCACCGCTGCCGCGCAGGTCGAGCAGGAGCAGGGTGCGCTCCCGGGCCAGCCCGCCCAGGTCCCCGAGGTAGCTCGACGCCCGCCCCGGCCCGCCGGGCAGACAGACCAGCGGCGGCCCGGATCCGACGACGTGGTACGTCAGTTCGGTGGTGTCGTACGAGGAGAATCGCGGCACCCGGCCAGGATGGCGCAACCGTCGTACGCCGATCAAGATGAATCGCCGAACTTCGATATTCTCACGTGCGGAACATCCGATATCAGATACCTTGTCAGCCGCCCGGTCGGCCGACCCGACGGCCGTTCGGCGCACCGGGATCACCGCTGGGCGCATCGATAACGTTTCCCGAACGTGACAGCCGACACGCTGTCCTAACCTCCGGCGTCACACGCAGATCCGACGGTCCTCCCGAGGGGGCGGCATGAGCGAAGCTGATCCGGAGCCGGCGCCGACCACGGCGGTGTCCCGAGCCAAGGACCACAGTCCCTGGAACTGGCTCCTCTTCATCCCGATCGTGGTGCCGCTGGTCACCCCGCTGTTCAACACCGACTCGCCGCGGCTGTTCGGCTTCCCGGTCTTCTACTGGCTGCAACTGGCCTTCGTCCTGCTCGGTGTGGCGACCACGACGCTGGTCTACCAGATGACGAAGAAGCGGGGGTGACGCACCGTGTGGCGGGACCATCTCACTGAGATCATCGTCTTCACGCTGCTGTTCCTACTGGTCAGCGCGATGGGCTTCGTCGCCGCGCGGTGGCGGGCCCCCAAGGACATGGCGCACCTGGACGAGTGGGGGCTGGGCGGCCGCAGCTTCGGGGGCTGGATCACCTGGTTCCTGGTCGGCGGCGACCTCTACACCGCCTACACCTTCGTCGCCGTACCGGCCCTGATGTTCGGGGCAGGTGCGGCCGGGTTCTTCGCGGTGCCGTACACGGTCATCATCTACCCGCTGGTCTTCCTGGTGCTGGTCCGGCTCTGGTCGGTGTCACACCGGCACGGCTTCGTCACCCCGGCCGACTTCGTCCGCAAGCGGTTCGACTCACCGACCCTGGCGCTGATCATCGCGATCACCGGCATCATGGCGACGATGCCGTACATCGCGCTGCAGCTGGTGGGCATCGAGGCGGTGCTCAAGACGATGGGCGTGACCGGGGAGAGCACGCTGGCCCGGCACCTGCCGATCATCATCGCCTTCGCCATCCTGGCCGCCTACACCTACCAGTCCGGGCTGCGGGCACCGGCGCTGATCGCCTTCGTCAAGGACACGCTGATCTACATCGTGATTCTGGTGGCGGTCCTCTACCTGCCGTACAAGCTGGGTGGCTGGGGGGAGATCTTCGACGCGGCGGACGCCAAGTTCGACGCCAGCCCGGCACCCGGGGACGGCGTCCTGCTGAACCCGAACAACCAGCTGCAGTACATCACCCTGGCCCTCGGTTCGGCACTGGCGCTGTTCCTCTACCCGCACAGCCTCACCGGCGTGCTGGCCGCCAAGAACCGGGACGTGATCAAGCGCAACATGTCCGCGCTGCCGGCGTACAGCCTGCTGCTCGGGCTGATCGCCCTGCTCGGCTACATGGCGATCGCGGCCGGGGTGACCCCGCTACCCGGTGCCTCGGAGGGCACGGTCGACAACAACACCGTGGTGCCGCTGCTGTTCGAGCAGCAGTTCCCGAGCTGGTTCGCCGGCGTGGCGTTCGCCGCGATCGGCATCGGTGCCCTGGTGCCGGCCGCGATCATGTCGATCGCCGCGGCCAACCTCTTCACCCGCAACATCTACAAGGAGTACCTGCGCAAGGACGCCTCACCAGCCCAGGAGGCGAACGTCTCCAAGATCACCTCGCTGGTGGTGAAGGTCGGCGCGGTCGCCTGCATCGTCTTCCTCGACCCGCAGTTCTCCATCGACCTGCAGCTCATCGGCGGCGTCATCATCCTGCAGACCCTGCCGGCGGTCGCCCTCGGCCTCTACACCCGCTGGTTCCACCGGGGTGCGCTGATCGCCGGCTGGGCCGCCGGGATGGGGCTGGGAACGTGGATGCTCTACCAGATCCCGAACCCGGCCACCAAGCGGGCGCACTTCGGCGGCTCGGCCTTCCCGCTGGAGAAGTTCGGCTTCGACACGCCCAGGACCATCTACGTCGGGTTGGTCGCGGTCGCGGTCAACCTGCTGGTCGCGGCGATCGTCACGCTGATCCTGCGCGCCGCGAAGGTCACCGAGGGAGCCGACGGCACCAGGACCGACGACTACTTCGCCGACGAGGGCGACCCGCGCGTCATCCCGGCACCCCGCGAGGAGGCCGAGATCGCCGCGGCGGCCACCGAACCCGCCCCCAAGGTCTGACCGACCACCACCCGCCACCCCTCCGGATCCCCGTGACCAGGCACCCCGTCCCCGCTCGCCGCGCCCGCGTCCGAGCCGCCCTGGTCACGGGGATCCACCTTTGCGACAGCCGACAGGTCCGATCGACGGTACGTCCCGATCGGCTGACCTCGGCCAGAGTCGAACCAGGTGCTCGGCCGGCCCTGAACCAGGTGTGCTGGACCGTTTGAGCGCCGGTCAACCGATCGCCCGGTAGAGCAGCAGCAGACCGATCGCCGTACCGAAGACCACGATCACACTCTTCAGCACGGTCGCCGGCAGGCGACGGACCAGCCACGCGCCGACGTACCCGCCGACGATGGTCGTCGGCGCGACCACCGCGACAGCCGCCCAGTCGACCGGGCCGAACACGGCGAAGACCACCGTGGTGGTCAACCCGACCACCGCGGAGAGCAGGTTCTTGATCGCGCTGATCCGGGCCAGTGTCTCGTCCAACACCAGCGCCAAGCCCGCGACCAGCATGACCCCGAGCGCGGCACCGAAGTAGCCGCCGTACACCGCGCCGATCGCGACCATCACCTGCACCGTCGTCATCCGCCGGGCATCCCCGGGTACGGCGGCCGTGGTCGACCGTGCCCCTTCGGTCCCGCCCAGCCTGCTGAGGGACGGCGCGCTGGCCGGGGTTGTCGGCGGCCAGTTCCTCGGGCCGGGGTCCGCCTGGACGGGCTCGGGCCGGCTGACCAGGCGCCGCAGCCGGTCCTGGAAGGCAAGTACGCCGGTCGCGCCCAACACCAGGAACGGCACCACCAGCTCGAAGGCCCGGGCCGGGGTGGAGAGCAGCAGGAAACCACCCGCGGCGGTGCCCAGTACGGCCCCCGGAATCAGCCGCAGCAGCCAGCGTCGTTCCGGCAGGTCGGCGCGACTGGCCGCCACGCTCGCCAGGTAGCCCGGACAGACGGCGATCGAGTTGCTCACGTTGGCCGCCACCGGTGGCAGACCGACCGCGATCAGCGCCGGAAACGTGATCAAAGACCCGCCGCCGGCCACCGCGTTGACCGTGCCCGCGGCGAGCCCGGCGGCGAGTACCAGCAGCACCTCGGGTAGTTCCATCGCCCGTGAGGTTAGCCGGGCCCTCAGGCGGCGCTCGCCCAACCTCCCATCCGCTGGACAGGTGGTGTCGCCGCTCACCAGGTGCCTTGCCGGTTCTATCTGTGTCCGTTCGGGGTGCCTGTCCGGATCCCACGCCGGGACGGGGCGGTGTGGATCGCTCTTCAGGATCTTCGTTACGATTGGCTACGCGACGGACGAGTCGACCGGGCGGTCGCGTCGGCGAGCCTCTGAGCCCGCCGCCGAGGAACGTCCGGACTCCACAGGGCAGGGTGGTTGCTAACGGCAACCCGGGGTGACCCGCGGGAAAGTGCCACAGAAAACAGACCGCCGATCGGGCGGTTCGTGCCTTCGGGCGTGGATCGACCGGTTCGGTAAGGGTGAAACGGTGGGGTAAGAGCCCACCAGCATCCCGGGTGACCGGGATGGCTCGGTAAACCCCACCCGGAGCAAGGCCAAGAAAGGGCCATCGCCGCAGGGTGACGGCTCGCGCAGGCGTTCGAGGGCTGCCCGCCCGATGTCTGCGGGTAGGCCGCTGGAGCCTGTCGGCAACGGCAGGCCGAGATGGATGACCGCCGCCGGCACCACCGGCAACGGTGCGTGCCGGGACAGAATCCGGCGTACAGGTCGACTCGTCCGTCGCCCTCCCCCCCCCGCCGCACCAGCCTGTCGTTGGCGCCCGCGCCGGCGGCTACCTCGCCGCCTGGCGGGCCGGCGCGACACCGGCCGGCCGAGGACGGTGTCGGCTCTGGGGCTGTTCGTCTGCGCCCTGCGCCGGCCCGCCGGACCATGTCCGAGTCAGGACAGCGTGCGCAGAACCCTACCCACCAGCCGGTTCGCGGCCACGTAGCCGTAGCGGCGTGAGTCGTCGCTGCGGGCCGCGTTGTCGCCGAGCACGACGAGGGCACCGGCCGGCACGACATCGTGGTCGACCTCGGCCAACGCCGGTACGGCCGCCCGTGGAACCGGATCGCCGGGCACCGCCGCGGCCCGCTTCACCAGCCACTCCGACCCGCGCCAGGGCGGCGGCGGAAGCGCCGGCACCCCGGCCGCAACCAGCCGTTCCCGCTCGGCCTCCAGCCGGTCCCGGTCGGCGTCGCGGGGATCGGCGAACACCACCACGTCGCCCGGCGCCACTGCGGCCACGGCGCACCGCCGGACCAGCACCCGCTGCCCGTCGGTGAACGTGGGCAGCATGCTCTCCCCACGCACGGTCACCACGACGAACCGGCGCCGGACGGCCGTGGCGACGCATCCGGCGAGCACCAACGCCGCCGCGACCGCGACCGCCGTCACCATGCGAGCCCGCCCACCGGCGACGGGGCGGTCCCGTCGCCGTCGCCGTCCCGGTACCCCCTGGCCTGCAGACCGAACAGGGTGGCGTACCGGCCACCGGCCGCCATCAGGTCGGCGTGCCGGCCGCACTCCACGACGTTTCCAGATTCCAGGACCACGATGCGGTCGGCCTCGCGCACCGTGGACAGGCGGTGGGAAATCAGGATGCTGGTCCGCCCCTGCCGGAGGTCCCGCAGGTGGGCGTGCAGCGTGTACTCGGCCTCCGCGTCCAACCCGGAACTCGGTTCGTCCAGGATCAGCACGTCGCGGCCCGCACGCAGTAGCGCCCGGGCCACCGCGACCCGCTGCCACTGCCCACCGGAGAGCACCGTGCCGGTCTCCGGTTCGGCCGGGTCGGCGAAGAACAGCCGGGACAGGAACGTGTCGTACCCGCGCGGCAGGCGCGCGATCGGGTCGTGGCAGCCCGCCAGCCGGGCCGCGTGTTCGATCGCGGCCGGGTCGTCGATCCGCGCCACGTCGCCGACGCCGATGTTCTCCGCGGCCGTCAGGTCGTAGCTCATGAAGTCCTGGAACACGACGCCGAGCCGGTCGCGCAGCTCGCCCGGGTCGAGGTCGCGCAGGTCCACGCCGTCCCAGTGGATGCTGCCGCGCACCGGGTCGTAGAACCGGCACAGCAGCTTCACCAGCGTGCTCTTGCCCGCGCCGTTGAGCCCGACCAGGGCGACCGACTTGCCCGCCGGGATGGTGAGCGTCACCCCGCGCAGGATCCACGGCTGGTCGTCGGCGTACCGGAACCAGACGTCACGCAGTTCGAGGCCGACCCGCAGGGACGGGCATGGCAGCGGCGCGGCGCGCACTGGGAGGTCGGCCGGTTCCGCCACGACCGCGCGGTAGTGGTCGAACAACAGCAGCGCCTGCTGCACCAGCCCGTACTGCGTCACCGTCCCGGTCAGCGCAGCCTGGGTACCGGCGACGGCCGCGATGAAGAGTGTGACGTCGCCCGCCGTCAGCCGGCCCCGGCCAGCCAGCCCGATGGCCCACACCAGCCCGGCCGCCGCGATCACCGAGCCGAGGACGGCGAGCGTCATGTGCCCGGCGAACGCGCGCCGGTCCACGGCCCGCTGTTCGCGGTTGATGTGGGTCAGTTCGCGCAGCAACCGGCCGGCGAAGAAGTCCCCGAGGCGGAACAACCGGAGCTCTTTGGCCGCCTCCAGGCTGGACAGCAAGGTGCTGTAGAAGGCCTCGCGCCGCTCGGCGTGGCTGATCCGCCAGGTCATCGCCGCCCGGCGGCGGCCCAGCGCCACCTCCACCCACAGGGTCGGAACGACGGCGGCGCACACCACCGCCACCATCACGGGCGCGACAGCCAAGAGGGCGCCGACGAACCCGGCGAACGTCAGGACACCCTGGACGATGCCGAACGCCCCGGTGACGATCTGGCCGGGGCCGGCGCGGCCGGCGTTCATGGCGAGCTGGATCCGGTCCTGGAACTGCGGTTGCTCCAGCCGGGCCAGGCCGGACATCCGGTTCACGGCTCCGTACAGCCGGGTCGTGACGACGACGCGGAGCGCGCGTTCCAGGGCCGCGTCGAGGTAGCGGGAGACGGCCGCCTCGGCGCCGACGGCGATCCCGAGGGCCCCGAGCCCGACCGCGAGCAGCATCAGGGACGCGTCGGGGGCGGCCGGTGCGGCCGTCAGGCGGTCGACGATCGCCCTGGTCAGCAGGGCCGCCACCCAGCCCCAGACGCCGGCCAGCACGGTGAGCAGCAGCTGGGTCAGCAGCACGCCCGGGGCGGCGGACCAGCACAGCCGCATGGCCGCGGCCAGGTGTCGCGCCGTGCCGGTGACGCCCAGCCGGACCGTGGCCCGGTCGACACCGGGACCGTCGGTCGAACCGGCCATCAGCTCGGAAGGCGGTCGGGCAGGAAGGCGGGCAGATGCGTGACCGCCATGGTCGCCCCCGTCACCCGACCGTCGGCGTCGAGCACGCCCATCGCGGGGAAGCCCCGGACCGCGAACGCCCGTTGCAGCGGGCCGTCGTGCGGCTCGGTGACCACCCGGGCGACCGGCTCCAGCGCGGCGAGGGTCGCCCGGTTGGCGTCGGCGTCACCGTCGACCACCACGGCCACCACCCGCTCGCGTCCGAGCGACCGGACCAGCGTCACGAACTCCGGCAGTTGCCGCCGGCACCCGTCGCAGTCGTGCGCGAAGAATCCGACGAGCACGCCGCGCAGGTCGTCGCGGGTCAGCGGTTCACCGGCGGTGGTGGTGGCCCCAGCGAACGGTGCGGGCCACGCACCGGCGGGGAGCATGATGTCCGCGTTGCTGGCGGCCCCGGACCGACCGGCGCGGAGGATCTCGCTGTGCACACGGAGTCTGCGGATCATCCCGAAGGTCAGCAGCAGGTTCAGACCGGTGACCATTGACAGCAGGACGACGACGGCGACGAGCACGGCGGACAGCACCTCCAACGGACCATGAGCCCGGTCCGGGTCGACAGACGAAGCGACGCGGTGGTGAACGGGCCGGTCCCGGCACTGGCGCCGGCCCGTCCACCACGGATCAGCAGCCCGCGTACCGCGCCTGGCAGCCCTGGTTGACCGGAGCGCCGTTCACCCACGTCCACAGCTCGTAGTAGCGGTAGTTGTTGAAGCAGTAGCAGTAGCGGCCCCAGTAGTCCGCGTTCGCCTCGGCCTCGGGAAGGAACAGGCCGATCGCCTTGTCGGCGGCCCGGCGCGCAAGTGACAGCATGTGCTTCTCCTCTGATCGATGGACGGCCAGGCCGGACGCCACCGACATCGGGCTCAGCCGGATACAGCCGCCGGATGGGCCGGTGCCGGGGACGCGGATCCGCCCGTTCCGACTCGGCTCCCGACAGCAACAAGCCGACCCCCCGTGTCGGTGGCTCGGCGCACGAATGGTAACATGCGTGCGTCGTATGATCGACAAACGTCAACGTCATGCGATCGGCGAGGGTCCAACCAGGACACGGCTCCGCGTCCACGCCGGCACGTCGGCCGGGTCGGCACCGCCGACGCCCAGCGAGACCTCGCCGTGCCGGGCCCGGAAGTTGAAGGGCTGCCCGTCCGGCAGCCGGCCCTCCACCCGCACCGGCGCCGCCGGGCAGATGAGGTCGGCCTGCCAGCCCTTGGCGCGGAGGGTGGCGACACGTCCAGCCAGGACGCCCGGTGCTTCCGGCGCCATGGCGATCGCGCGGCACGTCCGGGTGTACACGCACCTGATGCCGACCAGCGAGGAACGTACCCGGCGTGCCATAGATCATCTGTTCGATGAGGAGAACGACGATCCCGATGAGGCGGCGTAGCGGTGGTGCCTGATCTTCGGAGGTCGCCGGGATGCCAAGCTGTCACGATGAATCCGCTTGAACTCATCGAGTTGACGCCGGGAGAGTTCTGCTTGTCGCTGGATGCGGGGACTACCTCGGTTGACGACGTGGTCGAGGAACTTGGTCATGTGCCCAACGGCTACTTCTGGGAAGGGGTCGCGCAGTGGCTTATCAAGACCGAGGCTCCGGCGTTGGAGGGCCGGTTCTCCTTCGATCCCGAAGGCGGCATGTTCTGCGCCTACGGGGCTGACCGGAGCGAGCTGGAGAGTCTTGCCCTTCGGATGGCTGTGGTCGCGAACGACCCTGCGCACGTGCGGCAGTTGATCGCGTCGGCCGAGGCGGACGGTTTCGAGTTCGACGATTGATCTTGCGTCCTCCGTGGGGCCCCATCCGGACGGGCGGTCGAAGGTCGGTTCGGCCCCCGGGGGAAAGGCTCTGACGGCCCGGCGACGGCCCAGAGCGGTTGTCTCCGCACTCAGCTCCTGGTCAGTGGGGCGTCGGGTTCATCCGGCGTACGGATGGCGCGGTGCAGCGCGACGACACCGCCGCTGAGGTTGCGCCAACTGACCCGCTGCCAGCCCGATGCGGCGATCCGCTTCGTCAGGTCCGGCTGGTTCGGCCAGGCACGGATGGATTCGATCAGGTAGACGTAGGCGTCGGGGTTGCTGGACACCCGTCGGGTCACCACGGGTATGGCCCGAAGCAGGTGCGCGAGGTAGAACGTGCGGAACGCCGGGTTCGTCGGATGGCTGCACTCGCAGACCACAAGCCGCCCGCCCGGTCTGACGACCCGGGCGAACTCGCGGAAGGCGGCATCGAGATCGACCACGTTGCGCAGGGCGAAAGAGATGGTAACCGCGTCGAAAGCACCATCCGGAAACGGCAGGCACAGCGCGTCGCCTGCCACCAGCGGCACGGCGGGCCGGACGCGTCGGCCGACCTCCAGCATGCCGGTGGAAAGATCCACTCCCACTGCGAACGCCCCGGAACGGGCCAGTTCCTCGGTGGAAACGCCGGTGCCGGCGCCCACGTCGAGCACGCGTTCGCCTGGGCGCAGGTTCAGCGCCGCTCTGGTCGCTTGCCGCCACCTGGTGTCCTGGCCGAAGGAGATGATCCTGTTGGCAAGGTCGTACCGTTCGGCGACGCCGTCGAACATCGCGGCGACCGCCGGCGGCTGCTTGTCCAGACCTGCCCGCGTCATGCTGTCCTCGTTGACGACGGCGTGGCGGTCACGAGCAGGTACTCGAGTCCCAACCGGAAGCGACCGCCCTCGGACACGCCACGGTCGCCAACAAACGAGCGCAGGTCCGCGCGCAACGCCTCCCACCGGCACTGGGCCACGAGCCGATCCCGTTCGGCGACGACGTGCCCGGCGGTGTCGATGAGCAGGTTGGTCGCCGCCTCGGCGTCGGTGAAGCTCAGATCCAACCGGTGAACGTCCGCCGATGTGGTCCGGAGGTCGGCGGCCGCCAGGATCCGGTCGACCAGCGTGCGGTCACCCCAGCGGCTCGGCGGGGCGCTTGCGGCCGGAGGCGGCGGTAGATAGCCGGCGAGGACCTGTCCCATGGCCGGCATCAGACTGCCCGGTGTCCAGGCAGCCAGCAGAACCCGGCCTGAGGAAACACAGACCCGGCTCAGCTCCCGGGCCGCCGCATCGTGGTCGTTCGCGTACATGACGCCGAACACGGAGAGGACCACTTCGGCCGAGTCGTCGGCCAGGGGCAACCGGCATACGTCGCCGAGCCGCCAATCGACCGCCAGGCCGTCATCCGCGGCGCGCCGTCGGGCCAACTCCAACAGCGCGGGCTCCAGATCCACCCCGACGGTACGGGCGCCACGCTGTGCCGCCAGTATGGCCGCGTTGCCCGTACCGGTGGCCAGATCGACCACCCGGTCATCCGGCCGTATCGCGGCGGCTGCCACCACCGCTTCGGCGACCGGCATCAGCTGTCGCGCCATGGCCGGATAGTCGCCGGCGGCCCACGTGGTCACGGATGCATTCATCACGGCTCCCTCAGCGGGGTAGGCGCGCTTGGATCCGTTTTCCGGATGAGCGTGGCGGACCTGGTCCGTCGCAGCGCCTCTCACTCCGGCATCGCTGACCGTAGATGGTCGAAATGATCCTGGCAATTCCCTGGCTGAGAAGCTTCTCAGTCACTCTCAGGCCGGCCACGAGCGGAATACAGACTCCGGACGGACCGACGACCGCGACGCCGCCTGTAATGCGTTGCCGACCTGTGCACCTTTCCGGACGTGGCCGAGACGGTTGACCGGCGGTGTCGCTCGACCCGTCCGGCTCCCGTACCGCCTGGCCGTCATCGTGCTGCCTCCTGGATTCGCAGGTTCGCCGGCGGCGGCCGGCGGCCGTCGGTGGCTTCCCGACCCGGCGTCGAAGGCGCGGGCGTTCGCCGCCGGCCGGCCCCCCCAGCGGAGTGCGGTTGCCTTGGCGGCCCGGAGGCCATGCCTGGTTGTGCGGCAGGAGGCCCTGCCCGCCGGAGGTGACGCCCTAGGTGAACGAACCGCGGTTCCGGGTCCGGTCGCCGATGGCTTTTAGTTCGGCTCGCGAAAGCTTGCGAGACCGGATGATCTCGAGGGAGTCCGCGTGCACCCCGGCATGCTCGGTGGCGTCATAGGCGCCGGCCAGAGCGTCCGGATCGGTGGAGTTCCGCAGGATGGCGACCAGCGCCTCCCACACCGCCCCTGTCGAAGCGTCGTTGCAAAGGACTGCCGCGCACACCGGCAGGTGCCGCAGCGGGTCGCCTGCCGCGACGGCCTCCAGGGCCTTTACCTGGATCGGATTGAGACAACCGGCCTGTGCCTGCAGCACCCGGCCAAGTTGTTGCAGGGGACCCCGCTGGAGGTAGCGGTTGACGAGCCGGCTGAGGCGGTCCCGTTCGTAGCTGCCCCACTGGGACCAGGACAGGGTGCAGACGGCGCCGACGGGACAGCGGTCGCCCTTCTTGACGACCAGTTGCTCAGCGGCGTCCCGGAGTTGGCGCTGCCCCTCGTCGTCGGCCTCCACGTACACGGTGAACAGCGCGGAGTGGTCGTGCGCCGCCCGGTCCGCGCGAAGCAGCGCCAGCGCCTCGTCGGGAGTCACCGCGACGTTTCCGTCGGCGAGCAGCCGGCCGCGACCGGGTCTCGATCCCGGTAGGTCGTCATGTGCTCTCCCTTGTCGGCTGCCGGATCCGTGAGCAGGACGCGGTTTGACGGTAGCAACGGCGAGACACCCCCGGTTCATCGATGGCGAGGACGCCGGGGCCCGCTTCCTGCCCGTCCACGATCACCCTGTCCGGCCGCACCGTGAACCAACCTGGTCGACCTCGTCCACGTCAACGCCGCCGAAAAGCTAGTACTCCAGCACGGTTTTAGGGTTCGGTGAGGGCTTGTCGGGCGTAGTGGCTTGTCTTGGCTTGGTGTTGGTGTCTGCGTCGGTAGATGGACCAGGCGATGACGTCGGGGACGCGTCGGACGGGGTTGATGATCAGGGCGTGGAATAGTCGGCGTAGTTCGTTGACGGTGATCGTGGTCAGATCGTTTGGGCTGGTGGTGCTGGCCGCTGTTGCTGCGGCGAGGAATGCGTGAGTGGCGATGACCAGGGTGGTCCAGCGGTACCAGGCTTTCCAGCGGCGGTGCTGGTGCTGGTCCAGGCCGAGCCCGGTCTTGGTGGCTTGGAAGGATTCCTCGATGCTCCAGCGGCGGCCGGCCACGGCGGCCAGGTGGTGCAGCGGGACGGTTTCGGGTGCCCAGCAGCGGTAGAACGCCAGCTCACCGGTGGTGCGGTTGCGGCGGATCAGCAGCCAGTGGTGCCCGCCGTGCTGGTCGGCGGCGTGGGGCAGGGTGATGAATGCCCAGTCGTAGTAGCGGTGGCCCTTCGCCCCCGCACCGGCGGAGATCCGCTGCCAGGCGTGGCGGGGCAGCCGGCGGCGATGTGATCGGTGCGCAGGTCGAGGGCTGGTTCAAGAGCATCGCCGCCAACCCCGACAGCCGCCCTCAGGCGCGTCCCCACGGCGACGGCTGGGTCGTCAGCGGCACCCGCGACGGCATCACCTGCGTCGTTACCCTGGACAAGGACGACAGCATCTCCGGCGGCTTCCCCGTCAGCGGCGAGGGCGTCACCACCAACCCACCGGCCTAGCCACCGAACCCACGGGAGACCCATGGAAATCAACGATTACTACTGGTACAGCCGCCAAATCACCGACCAGCTCGCACCCAAGATCAGCCCGAAGTACCGGCCGATCGTCTTGGAATCCGGAGGCGCCGGGGCCTGGGACCTGGCGATCACGACGCTCGTCGGCGCCCTGTCGGAGGAGGACGTCGTGATCACCACGGCGGAGAAGGACGCGCTGCGGGAGCTCATGGAGTACCTCCGGCAACCTCTGACGCACCTGGAGCAGATCCGGACCTCGGACTGACGGCCGAAGCGTAGATCGGGCCCCTCGAACCCCTTTTTGAGGCGGGTTGATCAGGGATTCTTTGAGTGAATCTGCTGGTCGTCCTGCTCCTGAGCGGGGTGGGTTGATCCATGCCGCTGCGGGCAGGACTGCTGGTTCGGGGTGTTTACGGACGAATCGTTCGGGGTGGCGCTGGTAGGCGGCGGTCAGGACAGTCCTGCATACCGCCCGGACCGTCGTCGCCCGCGTGTTCGGCGATCGTCCAGCAGTTCTTGGTCGGTAGCGGTGCCAGCAGCCCGCTCACGAACTCCCGGACCCGAGGCCGCGGCTCGGGCCGGGCGAACCGTGCTCCGATCGTGTCCATCAGCTCGTCGAACACCCCGGCCCATCGCTGAGCGTCTACCCTGTAGGCGGCAGCCACCGCCGCATCCTGTTTGGTCCACACAACCTCAGGCTCGACGGTGGCTGCTTGCCGCCCACGGACAAGACCACACCCTCACCGCAGGCCAGAACGGATCTCCTGCTGGAGTACTAGGTTGCCGATGGTGGCGTCTCGACGCCGGACGGCAGGCCCTTGGCTCCCTGGCTCACCTCGGCCACACCGCCATCGAGCTCGTGACGCAGGTCACTGTCCTATAGGCCGATTTCCAATATGCGCATACGGTCGTCGACCCGCTAGCGTCGGTTCAGGAATTCGGGATTCCGATATCTCGGAACAGCAGTTCCTCGCCTCAATCATCAGGTATCACGCGTGGTTGTGGTGCCCTGCAGGCCGGAGAAGAATGAGGGTGAACAAAGTGGATCGGTCCGATGTCGTGGTGATCGGTGGCGGAATCCTCGGTTGCGCGACGGCGTTGCAGCTGCTGGCGGCTGGCGTACCCCGTGTTCGGCTGCTGGAGCGAGACGACGTCGGCGGCGGAACCACCGCGGCGGGTGGCGGTTTTCTCGGAAACTGGGCCCCGCATGGTCCTGAAGCGGTCGCCTACCGCTACGGCCGGAAGTTCTATTCCGGCCTTCACGCGGACGGTGTCGATATTGACTATCGCGAGAATTCCATGCTGTACGTCGCGGCCAGCGAGTCCGCTTGGGAAGACCTCGCGTGCAACGGGGACCAATCGACCCGGGTCGTCAGCCCGCAGGAGATCGAAGACCTGACCGGCGGCATCGTCCGTGCGGCCGCGATCCGTGGTGGTCTGCACGACCGCGACGGCGCGCAGGTGCATGCCCCGAAGGTCGTGGCAGCCCTGGCCGCTCGGGTCCGCGCCGCCGGCGGCATCATCGACACCCGGCGTCCCGTCACCGAGATCACCACTCGGGGCGGCCGGGTCGAAGCGGTGCAGACGGCTCACGGTCCGGTGGCATGCGACGCCGTCGTGGTGGCCGCCGGCGCGTGGAGCAGCGACCTCTGCCGCCAGTTGGGTTTCTTTCTTCCCGTGGTGCCCCAGGTGACATCGAGGATCACGACGGGGGCGAGGCAGGTGCCGGTGACACTGCCGACGCTCTTCTTCTCCGGCCTGGTTCCGGACGAACCGGGAGGCGGGACGATGTTGTGGGTGCGCGGGCATCACGGCGGCCTGGTCTGGGGCGGCACCTACGAAGTCCACCCACGCCACATCTTCGTCGACGCGCCGGTGCCCGACCGGCTGGACGAGCTACCGGTCGACGGCGTTCTGGAGATCCTTCGAGTCGCCGACCGCGGCGCCGAGGTGATCCCGTCGCTGGCAGGCCGCGAACGGCTCATGGTCAGGCACGGCACACCGTGCTACACCCCCGACATGCGCGCGCTGGTCGGCCCGATCCCCGGGGTCAGCGGCGGGTACCTCCTCGCTGGCGACAACGAGTCGGGCATCACCTACGGACCCGGCTACGCCAAAGCCCTCGCCGAACTCATCACCGGACGCCGAGACGACGTCGACGAGTTCGATCAGCTCCGTCCGGATCGCTTCGGCGACACCATCACCACCCAACAGCAGGTACTCGACGCCATGATGGACAGCTACAAGGCCATGTGAGCGCAGATCGCAGGTGGGACGGGGCCGTTCCGGGCTGCTCTGGACGACGAGGATGGCCTGGGTGGATGCGGTAAACGGCGACCCGGCCGCAAGCGCCGCTCTCCACGTGGCCTGCCCACCGGGCCTCCCCGCTGTTGGAGAGCCCACCCCGTCTGCTGGCGGCCCGGCGCAGAGCGGCCCGCCCCTTCACCCAGACACCCCCAGTCCGCCGCCGCTGCCCCTCGCCGGCCTCGACCGCGCCGGCCCGGTGATCGACAACCCCGCCGCACGCCCGTCACCTCTGAGCGGTCTGTGGGCTTGTCTTGTGGGCGGCGTGCCGGTGGCGTTGGCGCTGGTGGGCTCGTGCCGCGTCGTCCTGCCGAATCAGTTGGTCTGCCACTGGCCGCACGTCAGGGTAGCGCCAGGTGCACCGGGCTCTTGGTCGCTCCCGGCAGCTCGGCGTCATTGACGTACCGCACCTGCCCGAACCCCTGGACACAGCTCAACGGCACCAACGAGCTGCGGAACATCATCGTCCGACCGGTCACCAGGATCGTGCAACCGGCCGCGGAACCCCGACCGGCCCCACGGCCTCTCGTCTCTCCGGTGTCACTGGCCTGGATCGCTGGGGTCCGGCACGTCTCCGGGGCTCTCCACGTCGGTACTGGCGTTGACCTCGGCGACCTCGGCCTCGGGGATCCTCGCGACGAGGATCTGGAAGCAGCCGGGTTGCAGTGGCGGCCAGACGGCGAGCGGCGCCCCCTCCAGTTCCTCCGGCGACCCGTCCATCAGGGCGCCGAAGACGTAGTGGTCCTCGTCCACGCTGTAGCCGTTCGCCCACACCTCCAGCTGCGTACCGGACCTCAACCTGATCAGCCACCTCGACGGGGCCACCGCGTACTTCACGGCGGGGATGGTACGTGCCGACGGCGGTCGACGTCCGCCCCCTGTGACCCAGGCCGGCCCGGGGTGGGGACTGGTACGGCGGGCGGCAGCCGGACCCGCTGCGCCGTCGGCCTCCGGGCGAGCGGCTCGGCGAACGGTTTCCTGCCGACACCAGCACCGGCGCGGCACCGAGGACAACTGGCTCGGCGGCCCGGCCGTGATGTGGTGGGCCCACGCCGACGCCGCCACCTACCGACCCTGGCCGCACCGGGCGGGACTGACGGTCACCGCCGAGGGCTTCGTTCCGGAAGGCGGCAGCGGACACGCCCTCTTCCGGGCACGGCGACCACCGACCTGACCGAGTCCCGCCGGTCCCCGGAGACCGTGGCGGTGACGGCGCGGATGGGTGGAGCCGGTTGACCCAGCCGGCGGTCCGCCCGACGGCGAGCGGCGGCGGTACCGACCGTCCCGATGCCGGTACGCAGGAGATTGCCGGAAAGTCGCTGGCTTTCCCGGCCCGTCGGGGAAAGACTCCCGGCGTGACGCTGCACCATGACGAGATCCCGGTCGACGAGTCGCTTGTCCGGACCCTGTTGAAGGCGCAGCGCCCGGAGTGGGCAGACCTGCCGTTGTCGGTCGCGGGCTCGGGCACCGACAACACCATGTTCCGGCTCGGCGACGACCTGCTCGTGCGACTGCCGCGCACCCCCGACAAGGAGCTGTCGGTGCGGAAGGAGCGGGAGTGGCTTCCCCGCCTGGCGCCGCGCCTGACCGTCGCCGTTCCCGAGCCCGTCTACGCCGGCACGCCCACTCCGGCCTTCCCGCTGACCTGGTCGGTCTACCGCTGGATCGACGGTGTCGAACCCGGCCCGGACACCGTCCGCGAGTGGGCCGCCTTCGGCACGGACCTGGCGGCGTTCGTGCGGGATCTGCACAGCACTGATCTGCTGGGCGCGACCCGTACCGGCGACCTCAGCGGTTACCGGGGCGGCGACCTGCGGCCATGTGACCAGTCGGTCAGCGGATACTTCGAGGACTGCCGGGGCACTGTCGGTGCGACCCTCGACGTGCAGACCCTGGAGCGGCTGTGGCGGGACGCGCTCACCCTGCCCGGGCCGTCCGGACCCCACGTGTGGCTGCACAGCGACCTCAAGCCCACCAACCTGCTGGTGCAGGACGGCCGGCTGCACGCGGTCATCGATTTCGGCGGCCTCTCGGTCGGCTTTCCCGACGCGGAGCACGCCACCGTCTGGGACCTGCCGGCGCAGGCCCGACAGGCGTACTGGGACAGCCTCGACCTCGACGACCTGACCTGGACCCGGGCCCGCGCCTGGGCCATCGCGGTCGGCATCAGTGGCCTCGCCTACTACTGGTCCACCTATCCGGCCTTCGTCGCCGAATGTCAGGCACGGCTCCGGGCGATCCTCGACGACGCCGCCACCCGGTGACCCGCCTGCTCAGGGCTCTCCCACCGACGGATCAGCTCGGCCACCACGTCCTCGGCGGGTCGGCCGGCGTCGACGCTGACGAGGACGCCCCGGGCCGCGCCGACGGTGTTAGGAAGGGGCCCTTTCTCTACCGAAAGCGATAACAGGGGGCCCTTCCTTACCGGGGGACGGGGGAGGAGGGCGGGGTGGGGCTCGCGGTGGGTGGGCAGGGCACCTCGAGTTGGGAGAAGTCGCCGCGTTCCTCGTCGAGGGTCTGACGGAAGCAGACCGCCAGCTCGGTACGGGTCAGGCCGGCCATGCCGGGCCGGGACATCTCGACGTGCACCCGGAAGAGCAGCCGGACGCCGGGGGAGTGGCGCCGGTCGGTCCCGTCGACCCGCATCACGTCGACCCGGTCGTTCCGGGCGACGTCCTGCCCGAGTGCGGTGGCGTCGACGGCGTTGCCGTTCACGAGCGTGCGACCGATCAGAGCGGCACGGCGTACCGCTTCCGCGTGGGCCCTTTCCTCGATGGTCGGCGCGGTGGTCATGGTGAGCACGGTGTGCCCGGCGGCGCCGACGAGCAGCAGCAGAATGGCGAACACGACCATTGGCGGCACCCGGGGGAGCCGTCGTCTGTGACCCGCCTGTCGTATCGCACCCACACCGCGAATTGTGCTCCATTTCTCGCCGGCAAGTGCCCAGGTCAGGGCGATGGACCAGGCCGGGGTGACCTGTCCTGCGCCCCCCGGGAGGCCCGGCGGGCGGCGGGCGCGCAAACTTTCTTCCCGGGGCCGTGGGTCGCCTGTCGAGTCGTTCCGGACGACGATCACAGCGATGAATCCCTTGTCGTAAAAAGGCTTTCCCTCGTACGGCGACTCTTTGCCGATTAGGCGCCCGGGCATTTCGGATCGGGTCTACTGTGGAAGTCGCCCCGCCTTTTTGTGTGAAACGGTAGCGCCTCGTCGGTTTGCCGTGCACAGTGATGCCATGAGCGACAGCGGGAGTGGCGCGCAGTACTTCTGGTGCATCCGTCACCATCGGGTCGAGACCGATGCGGACGTGTGCCCGGCGAGGTACGTGCTCGGGCCGTACACCTCGGCCGCCGACGCGGAGCAGGCGCTTGAGCGGGTGCGAGAGCGCAACGAAACGTGGGAGGCCGAGGATGCCCGCTGGGCCGGGGAGGAGCGCTAGACCGGCACGGCGAGAGCCCGTGTCGAGGAACTCCGTGGTGCTCCGTGAGGAGACCCCCGAGAGCATGTCCCGCAAGGAGGAAACACAGATGGCCGAAGCAACCAGGGCCACCCGCCCGGTGGCGAGAAGTGCTGCCGGGAAGAAGACGATGGCGCGGAGTCGGACGGTGGGTGCCGCCAAGAGCACCTCCGCCCGGGGGACCGCGAGCACGTCGGCGGCGACCAAGGCGCCGGCGAAGAAGGCCCCGGCCAAGCGCGCGACAGCGGCCAAGAAGACGGCGGCGACCACGGCGCCGGCGAAGAAGGCGACGGCCAAGCGGGCGCCGGCGAAGAAGGCGACGGCGAAGAAGACCAGCACCGCCAGCCGTACGGGCGCCAAGCGCACCACCGCGGCGAAGGGTACGTCGGCGGCGCGGAAGACCACCGCAGCGACGAAGCGGACCACGGCGGCGACGAAGCGGACCACGGCGGCGGCCAAGCGCGGCACCACGACGGCGGCGCGGAAGACCACCGCGGCGGCCAAGCGGACCACGGCGGCGGCCAAGAAGGTGGCCAAGAAGGCCCCGGCGAAGAAGGCACCCGCCAAGCGCACGACGGCGGTGAAGGCACCCGCGAAGAAGGCGCCGGCCAAGAAGGCGGCGGCGAAGCGGACCACCTCGCTGACGAAGCGGACGACGGCGGGAACCAAGCGCACCACGGCGGCGAAGCGGACGACCGGCACCACCGGGGCGACCGCGGCACCGGCCAAGAAGATCACCGCCCGGAAGGCACCGGCGAAGCAGGCCGCCGCCCGAAAGACGGCGGCGAAGGCACCGGGTCGCAAGACGGCCCGACCGACCGCCCGGAAGATGTTGGGTTGAGCCAGGTCACCACCGGAACGCCTCGGAGCGGGGGCGTTCCGGTGGGCGCACACCGGCGGGCGGGCCCGGTGTCCGGCGATCCGACCGGCGGAATGGTGTGACCATGCGCATGGCGGCGGATCGCTCCGACGTTCGGTCGGATTTGCGAGGATGCCGGCATGGGATATGACGCGAGTACCCTCCCCGACGTGTCCGGACTGACCGTCGGCATCATCGGCGGCACCGGAGACCAGGGGCGGGGTCTGGCCTACCGGCTGGCGCGGGCGGGGCAGACCGTACTGCTCGGTTCACGGTCGGCCGAACGCGCGGTGCACGCCGCGGAGGAACTTCGTGGCATGCCCGGGCTACCGACCGACGTCTCGGTCTCCGGCGCCGACAACGTCGAGGTGGCGACCCGGAGCGACGTGGTTGTCGTCGCGGTGCCGTGGGCCGGGCACCGGGACACGCTCGCCGAGCTGCGGGAGCCGCTCGCCGGCAAGGTGGTTGTCGACTGCGTCAATCCGCTGGGCTTCGACAAGCAGGGGCCGTACCCGCTGCCGGTCGAGGAGGGCAGCGCCGTGCAGCAGGCGGCGGCGCTGCTGCCGGAGTCCCGGGTCTGCGCGGCGTTCAACCACGTCAGCGCGCCGCTGCTGGCCGATCCGGCGATCGACCGGATCGACCTCGACGTGCTGATCTGCACGGAGGAGCGGGAACTCGTCGGGATCGTGGCGGCGCTCGCCGCGCGGATCCCCGGCATGCGGGGCATCTACGCGGGACGGCTGCGTAACGCGCACCAGATCGAGGCGTTCACCGCCAACCTGATCGCGATCAACAAGCGTTACAAGGCGCACGCGGGGATCCGGGTCACCGACGTCTGACCGGGCGGTGACGTTCCCCGGGGGCACGGTTTGCAAGATGGCCGCGCGGACCGGCCCGGTCCGCGCGACGCACCGGGCGTGTCCCGCGGACCGGGCCGGTCACGGCTCAGAAGGTGTGGTCGAGGGTGGGGAAATCCCCGCCGCGCACCTCGGTGGCGAACCGTCGGGTCGCCTCGGTCAGTACCCCGTTCAGGTCGGCGTAGCGCTTGACGAAGCGCGGCATCCGGCCCGACCGCATCCCCGCCATGTCCTGCCAGACCAGCACCTGGGCGTCGCAGTCCGGCCCGGCGCCGATCCCGACGGTGGGGATCGACACCTCGTGGGTGATCCGCTTGGCGACCTCGCCCGGGACCATCTCCAGCACCACCGAGAACGCGCCGGCCTCGGCCACCGCGACCGCGTCCGCCACCACGTCCTCGGCGGCGTCGCCCCGCCCCTGCACCCGGTAGCCGCCGATCGTGTGCTCCGACTGCGGGGTGAACCCGACGTGCCCCATCACCGGGATCCCGGCCCCGGTTATCGCCCGGATCTGCTCGGCCACGCGCCGGCCGCCCTCCAGCTTCACCGCGTGGCAGCCGCCCTCCTTCATGAACCGTACGGCGGTGCGCAGCGCCTGGGTCGGCCCCTCCTCGTACGAGCCGAACGGCAGGTCGGCGACGACCAGCGCGTAGTTCGTCGCCCGGACCACCGCCCGGACCAGTGGCAGCAGGTCGTCGGCGGTGACCGGAACAGTGGTCTCGTAACCGAAGACGTTGTTCGCGGCCGAGTCGCCGACCAGCAGCACCGGAATGCCCGCCTGTTCGAAGATGGCGGCGGTGTACTGGTCGTACGAGGTGAGCATCGGCCACCGCTCGCCACGCTCCTTGGCGGCGAGCAGGTCGCGGGTACGTACCCGCCGGGTCGCCGGGCCGCCGTAGAGCGCGGTCACCTCGGCCGGGGCGGACTGCATCCCTTGCTCGGACATCCTTGTCTCCTCTCGCCTCGAGGCCGCGTCCGCGGTCCCCGGGTCACCGCCGATCGTCGCATCGATCCGGGTGCCGTCGGCAGAGCGGAGTGCAGGTTGTCACACCACGGGTGGCCCGCCCGGCGCATACCCGGGCGGGCCCTCCGGTCACCTCCGCTCGCGCCACCGGTTGGTGATCGGCAGCCGGCGGTCCCGGCCGAACGCCTTGATGGAGATTTTCGGGCCCGGCGCGGACTGCCGGCGTTTGTACTCGGCGACGTCCACCATCCGCAGCACCCGGTCCACCACCTCCGGGTCGTGTCCGGCGCCGACCAGGTCGTCCCGGCCCTGGTCGCCGTCGACGTAGCCGACCAGGATCGCGTCGAGTACGGAGTAGTCGGGCAGGGTGTCGCTGTCCAGCTGTCCCGGGCTCAGTTCGGCGCTCGGCGGCTTGCGGATCGAGTTCTCCGGGATCGGCGGGGTTCCGCCGCTGCGGACCGCCTCCGCGTTGCGCCAGTTCGCCAGCTTCCAGACCAGGCTCTTCCAGACGTCCTTGAGCGGGTTGAAACCGCCGACCGAGTCGCCGTAGAGGGTGGAGTAGCCGACCGCCAGTTCGCTCTTGTTGCCGGTGGTGAGGACGAGGTGCCCCTCCTGGTTCGACAACGCCATCAGCAGCACCCCGCGTACCCGTGCCTGCAGGTTCTCCACGGACATCCCGGACAGCGACAGGTTGGCCAGGTAGCTGTCGACCATCGGCTGGATCGGTTCGACCCGGAAGTCCAACCCGGTCCGCTTGGCCAGCTCGGCGGCGTCCTCCCGGGAGTGCTCGGAGGAGTGCTGGCTGGGCATCGAGACGCCGACCACCCGCTGCGGTCCGAGCGCGTCCACCGCGATCGCCGCGACCACGGCCGAGTCGATGCCGCCGGAGAGCCCGAGCACCACCGACCGGAAGCCGTTCTTGTCGACGTAGTCGCGCAGTCCCAGCACCAGCGCCTGCCAGACCTCACCCTCGTCGACCACCGGTTCGGTGATCCCGCCGGTGACCGGCGCCCCGACCGGGGCCGGCAGCGGGTCGCTGAGGTGCACCCGGGTGACGGACATCCCGTCGGGGCCGTCGGCCGGGGCCGGGTGTGCGGGTTCGGTGCCGGCCGGCGTCCGGGTGCTCGCGGCGGGCAGCTCCAGGTCGTGCAGGAGCAGGTGCTCGACGAACTGCGGGGCGCGGCTGAGCAGGGTGCCGTCCGGCGAGACGATCATCGAGTCACCGTCGAAGACCAGCTCGTCCTGGCCGCCGACCATGTTGACGTACGCGATCGTCGCGCCGGCCTCGGCGGCCCGGCGCCGGACCAGCGGCAGCCGTACGTCGTCCTTGTTCAACTCGTACGGCGAGCCGTTGATGTTGACGACCAGCCCGACCTCGGCGCGGCGGGCGACCGCGAACGGGCCCCCGGCCTGCCACAGGTCCTCGCAGATGGTGAGCGCGACGTCGACCCCGCCGATCCGGACCACCGGCAGGACGTCGCCGGGTACGAAGTAGCGGTCCTCGTCGAAGACGCCGTAGTTGGGCAGGTGGTGCTTGAAGTACCGGGCCGCCACCCGGCCGCCGTGCAGGACGGCGAGCGCGTTGCGTGGCCCGTGGGTCGGACTCGCCTCGGCGTTGGCGCTGGCCGGTCCGTCCGAGTCGAGGTAGCCGACCAGTACCGGCAGGTCGCCGAGCCCGTCGGTGACGAGGTCGGCGGCGAGCTGGTCCAGGGCGGCCCGCGACGCGGTGACGAAGCTGTTCCGGAAGACCAGGTCCTCCACCGGATAGCCGGTCAGCATCATCTCCGGGAACGCCACCAGCTGCGCGCCGGCGTCGGCGGCGGCCCGGGACCGTTGCCGGACGATCGCGGCGTTGCCGGAGACGTCGCCGACGGTGGGATTGACCTGGGCGAGAGCGATACGCAAGGTCGGCATGTCCTCATCTTGCCGCAGCCGGCGCCGGTCGGCCCGGCTCAACCCGGGGCCGGCCGGGTAGTCCTGATCACTCCCGGCCCACCACCGGTGTCGGGCCCCGACCGGTGTCCGTCGACGGCCGGGCACCGGGCCCGCCCGTCGCGGCTGCCCGGCCGGGCGGAGCGCCGGTACGCGGCGGCCCGGACTCGGATATGTTGCTACGGACGACCCGGAAACCGGCACGCCGGGGCAGCCGACGCATCGGCCCCGATCTAGCTCACGTAACGTCGGTGTAACGGAACCGGTGAAGACTGGACCGCTAGGCCGTGCGCCGGCTGGGCCGGTCCGAACAGAGTGTGCGAGGGGTACTGAGGTGGACCGTCAGCAGGAGTTCGTGCTCCGTACGCTGGAAGAGCGTGACATCCGTTTCGTCCGGTTGTGGTTCACCGACGTACTCGGCACGCTGAAGAGTGTCTCGGTGGCGCCCGCGGAGTTGGAAGCGGCGTTCGACGAGGGGATCGGGTTCGACGGCTCCGCGATCGAGGGCTTCGCCCGGGTCTTCGAGTCCGACATGGTGGCGATGCCCGACCCGACGACGTTCCAGGTCTTCCCCTTCGAGGGCGGGGTGAGCGGGGAGAGCGCCCGGATGTTCTGCGACATCCTGCTCCCGGACGGCAGCCCGTCCTGGGCCGACCCCCGGCACGTGCTGCGCCGGGCGCTGTCCAAGGCGGCGGAGAAGGGCTTCACCTTCTACACCCACCCCGAGATCGAGTTCTTCCTGCTGGAGAACGGCCCCAACGACGGCTCGCTGCCGATCCCGGTCGACTCCGGCGGCTACTTCGAGCACACCACCCACGCGGTCGCCCGGGACTTCCGCCGGCAGGCGGTGCTGGCGCTGGAGCGGATCGGCATCTCGGTCGAGTTCAGCCACCACGAGGTCGCCCCCGGCCAGCAGGAGATCGACCTGCGCTACGCCGACGCGCTGACCACCGCCGACAACATCATGACCTTCCGGCACATGGTCAAGGAGGTCGCGCTCTCCACCGGCGTACGGGCCAGCTTCATGCCCAAGCCCTTCACCGACCAGCCCGGCAGTGGCATGCACACCCACCTCTCCCTCTTCGAGGGCGAGCGGAACGCGTTCCACGACGCCAGCGACCCGATGAAACTCTCCAAGGTCGGCAAGGCGTTCATCGCCGGGCTGCTGGTGCACGCCCGCGAGTACACCGCGGTCACCAACCAGTGGGTCAACTCGTACAAGCGGCTCTTCCCGCTGGCGCTGCCGGACCGGATCACCGAGTCCCCGGCGTACGTCTGCTGGGGGCACCTGAACCGGTCCGCCCTGGTCCGGGTTCCGGCGTACGGCAAGCCGAACTCGGCCCGGGTCGAGGTCCGCTCGCCGGACTCGGCGACCAACCCGTACCTCGCCTTCGCGGTGCTGCTCGGTGCCGGCCTGAAGGGCATCGAGGAGGGCTACGAACTGCCGCCGGGCGCCGAGGACGACGTCTGGTCGCTGTCCAACGCCGAGCGCAAGGCGATGGGGTACGAGTCCCTGCCGGAGAACCTCGCCGAGGCGATCGACGTGATGTCCGGTTCCGAACTGGTCGCCGAGGTCCTCGGCGAGCACGTCTTCGACTTCTTCCTGCGCAACAAGCGCGCCGAGTGGGAGCAGTACCGCCGCGAGGTCACCCCGTACGAGCGGCAGCGTTACCTCGGCCTGCTCTGATCGCCTGACTCCAATCGTCGACCGGCTGAACCGTCGGTCCCGGGTACGTCACCGGGGCCGGCGGTCTTCGTTGTCGTCGGCTGTCCCGGGAAGCGCCCCGGAGCCGTGCGCGGGCCGTTCGGGGTTGCCGGCTCACGTTATCGTCCCTGACGACGCGGCCCCCCTCCGATGGCCGCCACATCCTAGGGAGACAACCGGTGGTCGAGGATCTGCTTGAGGGAGCCTGGCAGAGCATCGTGTTCGGCGCGGTCGGCATAGCGTTGATGGCCGCCGGGTTCGTGCTGGTCGACGCCCTCACTCCGGGCAAGCTGCGCGAGCTGATCTGGGTACGACGCAACGCGAACGCGTCGTGGCTGCTGCTCGCCAACCAGCTCGGTATCGCGGGCATCGTCTTCACCGCGATCCTGACCAGCTACACCGACTTCGCCAAGGGCCTGGCCTCGACCGTCCTGTTCGGACTGATCGGGCTCGGCATCATGGCGCTCGCCTTCCTGGTGCTGGACTGGCTCACCCCCGGCAAGCTCGGCGAGGTGATCTGCTCCGAGGAGCCCCACCCGGCCGCCCGGGTCAGCGCCGCCACCCACTTCGGGGCGGCCCTGATCGTCTGCGCCTGTATCGCCTGACCGCGCCCGGCAATTTCCGACCTCTCCGGCGTGGTCGTTCCTCCGGGGGTGGGCCGCCCGTGGACGGCCGGCAGAGGTGGGGCGACAGTGAGTGCCGGACTGCCGCCCCACCTCGTACCCGTGCCGCCGAGCCGGTCCGGAAAGCCGGCGGCACGCTCCCCGGCCGCGCGCTGGAGGAAACGCCGCGGTCGGGCCGTCGAGCGGTGACCGCGCCGGGCGGGCCGAAGGGTCGGCCCTGCCCGGACCGGGTCACCTGGTGGTCGGGGCCGGCGACTGGTCGCCGGTCTGGCCGTCCTTGCCAGCAGGGCCGTGCCCGAAGCCGCCCGGCAGCACGCCGGCCTTGACCGCCGCGACAATGGCGTCGGCCTGCTCCCGGGTCAGCCTGCCGTCCGACACGGCCTTGTCGAGCCGGGTCTTGAGCCGGGCCGCACGGTCGGCAGCGGACGTGCCGGCCGGCTTGCCGTGCTCCTTCTGCCAGTCCTGACGGTGCTCCTGGGCCTTCTGCCGGATCTTCGCCAGCGCCGCCTCGACCTTGTCCTGCGGTACGCCGAGTTCGGTCGCGAGCTCCTTGGCCAGGTCACCGCGCCGGTCCGCCCAGCGCTGGTCGTGCCCCTGCCAGTTGTGGCCCTGGCCCGGCTTGCCGCTGTCCGGCGACGTGGAGGTGGCCGGGGCGGAGGCGCTCGGCGACGGTGCCGGGTTGGCGCTGTCGTCGGCGAACGCGACGGCCGGGGCCGCGAGAGCCGCGCTGAGCACACCCGCGCCGACCAGACCGCCGATGACCTTCTTTCGGGAGAGCAGCTTCCCCACCTGGGTGTTCCTCCTTCGGTACGTACGCCGACGAGGCGCTGTGGAACCAACCCCGCCACCTTGCGGCAGCACCCTGGGCCGAGGCCGCGAACGAGCTGGCAGATTGCTGGGAATCCGGGTTGAACCGACAGTTTTCGTACCTGTGCTGATGTCCTGACACGCTGCTGAGCCCGCTTCCCCCCGGCTGTCCGGTACGGGCATGCTTGGGCCCGGCCGTCCCGATCGGGTGGACCGCCGTCACACCCGAGAGGAGACACCTGGTGTCCCGGACGCTGACCTATGCCGACGCTGCCCGGTTGCTCGACGGGGGACGCAGTCCGCTGGTGACGGCGCTGGACAACCTCACCGGCGGGGTACTGCTCGGGGCGGCGGTGGCGGCGCCGGCCGTACTCGGACTCTTCGACGCCAAGGCCGAGTTCATCCGGCTCAGCCACGAACTCGTCGGCAAACTCGCCGAACGTCGCGCCGGGCTGTCCCGGTACGGGCGTACCGAACGGCTGGCGGCGGCACACCGGGTGCTGGTGGTCACCGCCTACTTCGAGGCGCTGGCCGAAGCCGACCTGCCGTTCCGCTTCACCGACCTGGAGCTGACCGAGCGGGAACAGGTCACGCTCACCGGCGCCGGCCACCCCGACCAGTCCCTGCTGGCCAGCCTGTTCGCCGAGGGAGTGCCGACACCCGGGCCGCAGCAGCCGTACGAGTCGTTCCGCGCCTCGCTCGACGAGTACTACACCGCGGTCACGGAAGGACTGACGACGTTCGTCACCGGGCTCAGCGTGTGGGAGCGGCTCGACGGTTTCCGCCGGGCCAGTGGCGCGGCGGCCCTGCACGGGGTACCGGCCCGCGCCGTGCGGCGACACCAGGAGCTGTTCGGGCGGCTCGCCGACGAGTTCCCGGAAGTGGCGTTCTGGACCGGGCTGCGGGAACACGCCGGCACCCGGGCCGAGGTACGCCGGGTGGCCACCGCGTTGGCGGACCTCGAACAGTTTCTCCGGGAGGCGTCCGCCGGGCGGATTTCGGACCAGCACCGGTCCGGGCTGGCCCGGGCGTACGCGGTGGAGCTGGACGGGTCCGTCGTCGAGTCGGGTGACGTGCCGGCCGGGATCCGGATGCCGAGCCTCGGCACCGGTTACGTACCGCCGCTGTGCCGGGTGGCCGAGCTGGGCCCGGCGGCCCGACCCAGCGAGGAGTCCTGGTGGGCCGGCCGGCAGGTCCGGGACGACCTGTCGGAGTTCCTCACCGGTTATCTCACCAACCCGGCCGCGGTCGAGGCGCCGCTGCTGGTGCTCGGCCAGCCGGGCTCCGGAAAGTCCGTGCTCACCCGGGTTCTCGCCGCCCGGCTGCCGCAGGACGACTTCCTGCCGGTCCGGGTCGTGCTCCGCGACGTACCGGCCGCCGCCGAACTGCAGGACCAGCTCGAGTACGCGGTCCGGGCGACGACCGGCGAGCGGCTGGACTGGCCGGCGCTGGTCCGTTCGGCGGGCGACGCGCTGCCGGTGGTACTGCTCGACGGCTTCGACGAACTGCTCCAGGCGACCGGCGTCAGCCAGACCGACTACCTGCTGAAGGTCGCGAGGTTCCAGCGTCGTGAGGCGGCGCAGGGGCGCCCGGTGGTGGTCGTGGTGACCAGCCGGACGAGTGTGGCCGACCGGGCCCGGGCCCCGGAGGGCACCGTCGCGATCCGGCTGGAGCCGTTCGACGAGGCGCGGATCGCGGTCTGGCTGGCCATCTGGAACGCGGTGAACGCCGACGAGTTCACCGCCCGGGGCGTGACCCCGCTCGACCTGCCGACCGTGCTCGCCTACCGGGAACTGGCCGGGCAGCCACTGCTGCTGCTGATGTTGGCGCTCTACGACGCCGACGACAACGCCCTGCGTTCGGCCGGGGCGCTGCGCCAGGACCAGCTCTACGAGCGGCTGCTACGCCGGTTCGCCGGCCGTGAGGTGGAGAAGCACCGGCCCGGGCTGCCCGACCGGGAACTGGACCGCGCGGTCGAGCAGGAGCTCCGTCGGCTCTCGGTGGTCGCCTTCGCGATGTTCAACCGCAGCACGCAGTGGGTCACCGAAGCCGAACTCGACGTCGACCTGGCTGCCCTCTTCGGCTCGACCCCGGTGCCCGGGACCGGCACGGAGCTGCGGGCGTCGCTGCGGCACGCCGAGATCGTGCTCGGCCGGTTCTTCTTCGTGCACCGCTCCCGGGCGTTGCGCGACGACGAGCGGCTGGAGACGTACGAGTTCCTGCACGCCACCTTCGGCGAGTTCCTGGTCGCCCGGTTCACCTGGCAGGTGCTGACCGACATCGCGGCCCGGGAGGCGGCCGCCTCGATGTCGCTCGGCGGCGGTTCGGTCGACGACGACCTGCTGCACGCCCTGCTGTCGTACGCGGCACTGAGCGGCCGGGCGCCGATCCTCGGGTTCCTGCAGGCGCTGATGGCGGGCGCGGCCGACGAACTGCGGGCGGACCTGACCGAGTTGCTGGTCCGGCTGTTCCGGGCCGCGCACCACACCCGTCCCGCCCGCCGGTTCGACGCCTACCAGCCGCGTGGGCTGCCGGTGCCGACCCGGCACGCCGCGTACAGCGTCAACCTGCTGCTGCTCGCGGTCTGCGCCGCCGGAACCCTGCACGGCGGTCGGCTCTATCCGGACCGCAACGTGGTGCCGGTCTGGCACCGGGAGACCCTGCTCTGGCAGTCCCAGCTCAGCTCGGAGGACTGGACCAGCCTGGTGGCGACGCTCGCCCTCGACCGCCTCCGGACCGAGGACGGCGAGCGGGACATCACGCTGCGCATCGTCACCGATCCCGTCGAGGCGTCGCCGGTCGACCCGCGGTGGACGTACGCCGTCAGGCCGGGTTCGGTCCGGACGGTCCAGAACCCGGCGCACTCCTTCGCACACCTGCGCCGTGAGGCGTACCTCCGGTGCGGTCTCGGCGACGACCTGCTGCTGCACGCCCTGGAGCCGCTCGCCGACGTACTGCCGTCGGCGGTCAACACCATCTCGCTCGACTCCGGGACGTCGGTCGCGCACGCCCTGGCGCGACTCGTCACGATCTCGTCGTCGCCGGACGGGTCAGGACGACGGCAGGCCGCCTACCTGCGCTGCCACTCGATGCTGGACGGACTGGACAGCGTGGCCGAGCAGCACCAGTTCCGGACCCTCCTGCTCAACCGGCTGGCCGTCGACCCGGAGATGCCGGCGATCCTGGCGGCGGAACTGATCACCGGTGCCGCCGTACGCGACGGCGTGGCAGTGAATGCCGCCTGGCTGGACGGCGTCGTACCCTCCCGGCTGATCATCGCGGTGCTCCAGTGTGGGCTGCTGTTCCTCGGCCGTGACCCGGAGGCCGACCGGATCATCGCGCCCGTGCTGTCGAACCTGGCGCACGGCAGCGCCCTCGCGCCCGCGAACCGGCACCTGTTGGCCGAGGTGATCAGCCGGCTCGGCGAACTGGGCTGGCTGCCCCGGCGCCGACCCGGCCCACGGGGCGCCCGGGACGACACAGCGGTTGCCGCCGACTAGGCGTACCGCCCAGGGAGGCGGATCGCTTCCTGTCCGGGCGGCCGGACGGGGTGGTGGCCGTGCGCTTCGAGGAAGCGAGGTCGAGACCGGTGCGGCGGCTGGCGTCTCAGGGGCAGACGCGGGCGGCGCGGCTCAGCGTACGGCGGGGGAGACGGTCAGGGTGCCGGCGGTGGCGTCGAGTGTCGCCGGTACGCCGACCGGCACGGTGAGCTGCCCGACCCCGTGTCCGACCGGCAGCCCGCCCAGCACCGGTACGCCGAGGTCGCCGAGTCGTTCGGCGATCACGTCCGCGACGCTGACCGCCCAGCTGTCCGCGCAGTCGGTGAACTGTCCCACCGCCACCCCGGCCAGCCTCGCCAGCACCCCGGCCCGGCGCAGGTGGGTGAGCATCCGGTCGACCTTGTACGGCGGCTCCGCGACGTCCTCGATCAGCAGGACCGCCCCGGTCAGGTCCGGCATGTCCGGGGTGCCGAGCGAGGAGGCGAGCAGGCACAGGTTCCCACCGAGCAGCGGGCCGGTCGCCGTACCGGGGACGACCACGCTCGCCGTCTCCTCGGTGGGAATCCGGGGCACCACCACCGGCTCCGGACTCATCAACGCGGTCCGCAGGGACTCGGCCGACGTCGCCGGCGTGCGTTCGTCCAGCCAGGCGGCACCCGGGCCGTGCACGGTGGCGAGCCGGGCGCCGCGCCAGAGCGCGAACTGCAGCGCGGTGATGTCGGAGAAGCCGGCCACCACCTTCGGATCCTGTCGGACCGCTGCCATGTCGATCAGGTCGACCACGCGTTGCGCGCCGTACCCGCCCCGGGTGCAGAGCACGCCGCGGACCGTCGGGTCGGCGAAGGCGGTGTTCAGGTCGGCGGCCCGCAGCACGTCGTCGCCGGCGAGGTAGCCGCGCCGGGCGTACGCGTTCGGCGCGAGCACCGGGCGCAGTCCCCAGGAGGTGAGCAGTTCCACACCCCGGGCCACCCGCTCCGGTCGGGTCGGCCCCGACGGCGAGACCAGCAGGACCGTGTCTCCGGGGCGCAGTGCCGCCGGCCGTACCGCCTGATCGTCGGACACCGCGTCTCCTCGTCCCGTCACCGACCCGCCATGATCCGCCGGCCGTCCGGCCTGAGCCTATCGGTGGCTCCCACAGCCACCGACTAGCCTCGACGTCGTGACAACCACCGCCGATACCGCGACCGCCCTGGTGATCGAGAACGACCCGACCGACGACGCCCGCCGGCTGGGGGAGTGGCTCACCGAGGCGGGTCTCGTACTCCGGGTGCTCCGGCCGTACGCCGGGGACGACCTCCCCGACGACCTGACCGGGTACGCCGCACTGGTGGTGCTCGGCGGCGCGCAGTCGGCCTTTCCGGCCCCCGACGGCACCCCCGGGGCACCCTGGTTCCCGAAGCTCGAAGGGCTGCTGCGCAAGGCGGTCCGCCACCAGGTGCCGACCCTGGCGGTCTGTCTCGGCGCGCAGTTGCTGGCCACCGCGCACGCCGGCACCGTCGAGCGGAGTCCGTCCGGCCCGGAGGTCGGTCCGAGTGTGGTCGGCAAGCGGGACGCCGCCGACACCGACCCGATCTTCCGGTACGTTCCGATGATTCCCGACGTCCTGCAGTGGCACGCCGACGAGATCACCGAACTGCCGCAGGGGGCGACCCTGCTGGCCACCTCGACCCGCTACCCCCACCAGGCGTTCCGGCTCGGCGAGCGGGCCTGGGGCCTGCAGTTCCACATCGAGTGCGACGTCGACATGGTCGCCGCCTGGGCGGCCGACTCGGCGGTTCTCGCCGAGCTGGACTACGACCCCGAACTGGTGGTGGCCGCCTGTGCGGAGGTGCTCAGCGACATCGAGGAGGTGTGGCAGCCCTTCGCCGCCCGGTTCGCGATGTTGGCCCAGGGCCGGCTCGCCGGCGCGGAACCCCGGCGCACGCTGCCGCTGCTCGGACAGTAGGACGGCGGCATGACCGGGCCGGGTGGGGTCGTCGGTCGACCCGGCGGTCCGGGTCGTGCCGACGGTGATCGTGCCGACGAGGGGCATGCCGGTGCCGGTCCTGCCGACGACGGGGCGCCGGCGCCGGTCGTGCCGACGAGGGCTGTGCCGACCACGATGGTGGCAACGACGGGTGTGCCGACCACGGTCGTGGCAACGACCGGCGTGACGAGGAGACGGCGTGAGCAGACCGAGTAGTGCCTCCGGCCGACTCGCCCGGTACGGCTTCGGGTTGGCCGACGAGGGCGGCCCGGCCCGGGCCGCCGACCTGCTCGGGCCGGACGGGCTCGGACTCTGGGACGTCGGCGGGCAGGAGCCGGCCGACGACCGGGCCGCCGAACTGCTCACCGCGCTGTCCCGGGCCGCCGACCCCGACCTGGCGCTGCGCCAACTGCACCGGATCGTGGAGGCGGAACAGCGCTCGGCACCGCCCGCACCCGCCGCCCGCACCGACGGCTCCGCGCTGCTCGCCACGCTCTGCGACGACCCGGGGCTGCGCCGTCGGCTGTTCGCCGTACTCGGCGCCTCCTCGGCGCTGGGTGATCACCTGGCGGCCAACCCGGAGCAGTGGCGGGTGTTGTGCACCGGAGCGGACGGGCTGCCGCCCCGGGCTGAAGGGGACCTGCACCCGAGGTCTGGAGGAGCTCCGTCCGCCGGTGTCGCGGCGCGTGACGCCGAGGGCAAGGCGGCTGCCGCCGGCAATGCCCGGGTCGACGTCGAGGAGCGGGCGCCTGCCGAGGAGCAGGTGCCTGCCGAGGAGCAGGCGACCGACGGGACCGGGCTGCTGCCGGGCGTACCGGAGGGGCTGCCGGGCGTACCGGAGGGGCTGCCGGGCGTACCGGACGGGTTGCCGCCGGTGGCGGTGCTGCGGCACGCGTACCGGCTGGCCCTGCTGCGGATCGCGGCGGCCGACCTGACCGGCGGGCGCGGCCTGGAACAGACCATGGTGTCGCTCTCCGCGCTGGCCGACGCCACCCTGACCGCCGCCTACGACATCGCCGTCGGTGAACTGCCTGCCGGCACCCCGCCGCCCCGGCTCGCGGTGGTGGCGATGGGCAAGTGCGGCGGTGGAGAGCTGAACTACGTCTCGGACGTCGACGTGATCTTCGTGGCCGCGAGCGACGAGGACCTGCCCGCCGCGACCCAGGTCGCCAGCAGGCTGATCAACATCTGCGGGCTGGTCGCCTGGCCGGTCGACGCCGCGCTCCGCCCCGAGGGCAGCCGCGGGCCGTTGGTGCGTACCCTCGCCAGCCACCTCGCCTACTACCGGCGCTGGGCCCGGACCTGGGAGTTCCAGGCGCTGCTCAAGGCCCGGCCGGCGGCCGGGGACACCGCGCTGGCCAGGGAGTGGATCGAGGCGCTCGCCCCGCTGGTCTGGCGGGCCGCGGAACGGCCGGAGGCGGTCGAGGACGTCCGGGCGATGCGCCGGAAGATCATCGACAACATTCCGGCCAAGGAGCTGGAGCGCGAGATCAAGCGCGGTTCGGGCGGGCTGCGGGACATCGAGTTCGCCGTCCAACTGCTCCAACTCGTGCACGGAAGGGTCGACGAGTCGCTGCGGGGCCGGGGCACCCTGCCGGCGCTGCGCGCGCTGGTCGCCGGCGGTTACGTGGGCCGGGCCGACGGCGAGGCGCTGCTGCGCGGCTACCGCTTCCTGCGCGCCGTCGAGCACCGGCTCCAACTGCAGCACCTGCGTCGTACCCACACCGTGCCGGCGGAGCGGCCGGCGCTGCGCTGGCTGGCGCACGCGCTCGGCTACACCGCGCTGCCCGGCAGGGACGCCGTCGAGGCGTTCCGCGCCGACTGGGTCGGGCACGCCACCGAGGTACGTCGACTGCACGCCAAGCTGCTCTACCGGCCGCTGTTGGAGTCGGTCGCCCGGGTACCGGCGGACGGCCTGCGGCTGACCCCGGAGGCGGCCCGGAAGCGGCTGGAGATCCTCGGCTTCGCCGACCCGGCCGGGGCGCTGCGGCACATCCAGGCCCTCACCGGCGGGGTGACCCGGACGGCGGCGATCCAACGCACCCTGCTCCCCGTGCTGCTGCAGGAGTTCGCCGACGCCCCGGAACCGGACCGGGGCCTGCTCAACTACCGGCAGGTCTCGGACAAGCTCGGCAGCACCCCCTGGTACCTGCGGCTGCTGCGCGACGAGGGACCGGTGGCCCGGCGACTGGCCCGTACCCTGGCCGTCTCCCGGTACGTCGCCGATCTGCTGGCCCGGGACCCGGAGGCGCTGCGGCTGCTCGCCGAGGACACCGAACTGACGCCCCGGGACGCCGAGGTGCTGCGGGACGGCTTCGGCGCCGCCGCCGACCGGCACCTCGGCGGCCCGGGACCACGGCCGGCCGACCCGAAGGAGGCGATCCGGGCCGTGCGAGCGCTGCGCGGCCGGGAACTGATCCGGATCGCCTGCGCCGACGTCCTGCACCAGGCCGGCTCGCTGACCCCGACACCCCCGACGTTGGGAAGGGGCCCTTCTACAACCGAAAGCGACAAGAAGGGGCCCTTCCTTTCGCCGCCACTGGTTGTCGGGGCGGGGTTGTCCGCGGTCACCGACGCCACCCTCGGCGCCGCGCTGCGGGCCGCCCGGGCGACCCAGCCCGGGATGCCCGGGCTCCGGTTCGCGATCATCGGCATGGGCCGGCTCGGCGGCTACGAGATGAACTACCTCTCCGACGCCGACGTGCTCTTCGTCTACGACCCGCCACCCGGGGTGGCCGAGGACGAGGCGAGCGGCGCCGCCCGGTTGATCGCCGAGGAGGTACGCCGGCTGCTGGGCATGCCGGCTCCCGACCCGCCGCTCGGGGTCGACGCCGACCTGCGCCCCGAGGGGCGGCAGGGACCGCTGGTACGCAGCCTGGGCGCGTACGCGCAGTACTACGCCCGCTGGTCGAAGGTGTGGGAGGCGCAGGCCCTGCTCCGGGCCCGGTACGTCTGTGGCGACGCCGACCTGGGCGCCGAGTTCGAGGCCGTCGCCGATCCGGTCCGCTACCCGGAGCGGGGACTGACCCGGGAACAGGTGGTGGAGATCCGCCGAATCAAGGCCCGGGTGGAGACCGAACGGCTGCCCCGGGGTGCCGACCCGGCCACGAACACCAAGCTCGGTCGGGGTGGCCTGGCCGACGTGGAGTGGGCCGTGCAACTGCTCCAGCTCCGGCACGCCGGCGCGATCCCGGAACTGCGCCGCACCCGTACCCTCGACGCGCTGGCCGCCGCCCGGGAGGCCGGGCTGGTCGAGGCGGCCGACGCCGCCGCGCTGGCCGCAGGCTGGACGCTGGCCGCCCAGGTCCGCAACGCGCTGATGCTGGTCCGGGGGCGGGCCGGTGACCAGCTGCCCCGGCACGGCGTGGAGCTGGCCGGTGTGGTGCGCCTGATCGGCGGCGACGATCCGGGCGAGTTCCTCGACCACTACCTGCGGACGGCGCGGCGGTGCCGGGCGGCGGCGGAACGTGTGCTCGATGCGTGACCGGCGCACCCTGCTCGGCACGGTCGGCCTGGCCGTCCTGCTCGCCGTGGGGTTCCTGCTCGCCCCGCCGCTCGGCACCGACCTGTCCGCGCAGGTCGCCCGAGCCGACTTCTTCACCCGCCACGGGTTCGTCCCGCTCGACCTCGGCTGGTACGCCGGCATCTCGCCGTACGGCTACAGCCTGCTCACCCCACCCCTGATGAGCTGGCTCGGCGGTGACCTGCTCGGTCCCCGGCTGGTGGGCGCTCTCGCGCTGCTCGTCTCGGCGGCGGCACTGGCGCTGCTGCTGGTGCGTACCGGTGCCCGCCGGCCACTGCTCGGCGGGCTGCTCGGCGCGGCCTGTGTCGCCGGCAACCTCGTCTCCGGACGGATCACCTACGCCGTCGGCGTCGCGTTCGGTCTGCTCGCCCTGCTGGCCCTGACCGCACCGACCCGGCCCGCGGTCCGGCGGGTCGCCGCCGGGGTCGCCGCGCTGCTCGCCGGTGCCGCCAGCCCGGTCGCCGGCCTCTTCGTCGGCCTCGCCGGCGTCGCCCTGGCGTGCAAGGAAGGGCCACCTGTTATCGCTTTCGGTAGAGGAAGGGCCCCCTGTTCACACCTTGTCGACGGCGCCGTGCTGGCCCTGGCCGCCGCCGTGCCGGTGGCCGGGCTCGGGTTGGTCTTCGGCAGCGGCGGCTGGATGAACATCAGCCTCTCCGACACGGTGACCGCCGCGGTGGCCGGTACGGTCGTCGCACTGCTGGTGCCGAACCGGGTGGTCCGGGTGGGCGCCGTACTGGCCACCCTGGGTGTGCTGGCGGCGTTCGCGCTCCGTACGCCGGTCGGGCTGAACGCCACCCGGCTCGCGGCGATGTTCGCCGTACCGCTGCTGGTCGGCTACGGCGTCATGCCAACCAGGATCCTAGGATGGCTGCCGGGTGTGCGTGGCGGCTCAGCTGGCCCGGCCGGCGGAGCCGAGCCAGCGGGTGGGACGGGCGCGAGCCGCCCGGACCGGTCGCCGGGAGACAGCGGGTCGGGTTGGGCGGACCGGTGGCCGGGGGACAGCGGGTCGCGGCGGGCATCTCGGCGTGCCGCTGTCGCGTTGGCCGGCGTGGTGGCGCTGGTTGCCGTGGTGGAGCCGCCGGTGCTGGTCGGCGACCTGCGGGCGGCGGGCGACCGGACCGCGTCGCGGAGCTACTTCCAGCCCCTGCTGGCCGAGTTGACCCGCCGACCGCCGGGTCGGGTCGAGGTGGTGGCCACCGCCAACTACTGGGAGGCGGCGTACGTCCCGGCGGGCGCGCCGCTGGCCCGGGGCTGGCTGCGACAGGTCGACCAGGCGCACAACCGGCTCTTCCTCGACGGCAGTGTCGACGGAGCGTCGTACGAGCGCTGGCTGCGGGACAACGGCGTGGCGTACGTCGCCCTGTCGGACGCGAAACCGTCCTGGGTCGGTCGCCGGGAGGCGGAGCTGATCCGGGCCGGCCTGCCGTACCTGACACCGGTCTGGCAGCACCCCGACTGGACCCTGTACGCCGTCTCGGGCGCGCCCTCCATCGTGGACGCGGTCACGACGTCGTACGGCGGTGGTGACCCGCCGGACGCGGTGGACGCTCCCGGTGCGGCGCCGGCCGCCGGGGGCCGGGTCGACCTCGTCCGGGCCACCTCGGCGGAGCTGGTCGTGGACGTACCGGCGGCCGGGGAGATCCTGGTGCGGCTCCGCTGGTCCCGCTGGCTGCGGGTGACCGGCCCGCAGGCGTGCCTGCTGCCGTACGACGACTGGACCCTGCTCCGGGTGGCCGAACCGGGCCGTTACCGGATCACCGGTGACCTGACCGGTGCCGGCCCGCGCTGCCCGGCCTGACCCGGTACGCCGTCCGCCCCCGCCGGCGGGTCGCGATCCGGACGGACCCGGTGCCGGGTACGGATTGCCGCAGGCGGTGATCGGTCGTGAGTAACTCCGACAGCGGACGAGCCATCAGGCCTTTCCACGCCAGGGCTACGAGGGATCCTGTGACGTGTTCGGGGGCTTGGTCGAGGTTGTCGCGTTGTGGCGTGTCCAGCAGCCAGTGGCGTCGGATTGGTCACTGCCAGCGCCGGAAGTCGGTGGTTAGGTGGTCGTGGTCCCGGACGGGACCGATCTCCGACCGGACCGGGGAGGCGTACGGTGACGGATCCGCTGTGGGACCGGGACATGGCAGACGCCGCGCTGCGGCGGGTGTACGAGGCGGCGCGGCCGTACCTCGACTCGCTCGCCGACCGACCGGTGTACGACCCGGACACCGCGGCACTGCTCGCCGAGCTGTCCGGCGGCCCTGGCGTGTCGCCGCGGCCGAGTGACGGCGGGTTGCCGGAACACGGCGACGGGGCCGACGCGGTCACGGAGCGCCTGCTGCGGATCGGCACCGCCGCCGCCACCCACTCCGCCGGACCCCGGTTCTTCCACTTCGTGATCGGCGGGGTCACCCCGGCCGCCCTTGCCGCCGACTGGACCGCGGCGCTGCTGGACCAGAACGCCGCCTTCCGGGCCTCCTCCCCGCTCGCCGCCGAACTGGAACGGATCGCGCTGCGCTGGCTGCGGCAGCTGTTCGGGCTGCCCGAGGTGTACGGCGCCACCCTGGTCCCGAGCGCCACCTTCGCGAACTTCACCTCCCTGGCCGTGGCGACCCACTGGTGGGCGGAGCAGCACGACGTGGACGTCGCCGCCGACGGCCTGGCCGCGCTGCCCCGGATGCCCGTCCTGTCCGGCGGGTACGTCCACGCCAGCGCCCGCAAGGCACTCCAGATGCTCGGCCACGGCCGGGACACCGTCGAGGTGTACGCCGCCGACCGGGTCGGCCGGGCGGACCTGCCGGCGATCGAGCGCCGGCTGGCGGAGCTGTCCGGCCCGGCCGTCCTGATCGGCAACGCCGGCGAGGTCAACGCCGGTGACTTCGACCGGATCGCGGTCCTCGCCGATCTCGCCGAGCGGTACGGCGCCTGGCTGCACGTGGACGGGGCGTTCGGGCTCTTCGCCGCCGTGTCGCCGCGTACCGCCGGGCTGGTCGAGGGGATCGACCGGGCCGACTCAATCGCCGGTGACGCCCACAAGTGGCTCAACGTTCCGTACGAGAGCGGCTTCGCCTTCCTCCGTGAACCGACCCGGCTGCCGGCGACGTTCGGCATGCCCGGTACGGCGTACCTGCCCGGGCCGGGCAGTCCACTCGGCTCGGGTCCGGGTGCCGCCCGCCCGGGCTCGGCCCGCTCCGTCCAACCGCCACTGCCGGACGGGCCGGTGGACTACGCCCTGTACGGGCCGGAGTCGTCCCGCCGGGCCCGGGCGATGCCGATCTGGGCCACCCTGGCCGCGTACGGGCGGGACGGCCACCGGTTGATGGTGGAGCGGCAACTCGACCTCGCCCAGCGGCTCGCCCGCCTGGTGGACGAGGCGCCCGACCTGGAACGGCTGGCCGAGGTACCGCTCTGCATCGTCTGTTTCCGGGCCGCTCCCCGGCACGTTCCCGCCGACGAACTCGACGAACTCAACCGGCGGCTCGGCGCGGCCCTGCTCGACGACGGCCGGGTGTACGTCGGCACCACCGTCTACGACGGCCGGGTGGCGCTCCGCCCGGCGATCGTGAACTGGCGGACCACCGAGGCCGACATCGATCTGCTGGTCGACGTGGTACGCGAACTCGTCGCCCGGCTCGCGCCAGCCCCGCCGTCGGCCGGTGCCTCAGCCCGGTGAGCCCGGCGTCGGATGACGCCTCAGGTCGGTGAGCCCGGCGTCGGATGGCGCTTCAGGTCGGTGAGCCCGGCGTCGGATGGCGCTTCAGGTCGGTGAGCCTGGCGTCGGGTGGTGCCCGCACGTCGGGCAGGGGCCGGAGGAGGCACGGCGCGCTGTCCCGGGTCGACCAGTTCGAGGTACGTGCCGACGATCTCGTCGCCGCGTCCGGCCCGGTACCCGGCGGGGCTGGTGGACAGCACAGACGGCGAGGGCCGGCCCGCCGTGGCGGACCGGCCCTCGCCGGTGGTCGTGACCGGGGTCAGCAGTCGAAGTACATCGCGAACTCGTGTGGGGTCGGCCGCAGCCGGACCGGGTCCACCTCGTTGGTGCGCTTCCAGTCGACCCAGGTGGAGATCAGGTCGGGGGTGAAGACGCCACCCTCGAGCAGGAAGTCGTGGTCGGCCTCCAGCGAGTCGAGCACCGCCGGCAGCGAGCCGGGGACCTGCTTGACCGAGCCCCACTCCTCCGGCGGGAGGTCGTAGAGGTCCTTGTCGATCGGCTCCGGCGGCTCGATCTTGCTCTTGATGCCGTCGAGGCCGGCCATCATCATCGCCGAGAAGGCGAGGTAGACGTTGGCCGACGGGTCCGGCACCCGGAACTCGACCCGCTTCGCCTTGGCGTTGCTGCCGGTCACCGGGATACGGGTGCAGGCCGACCGGTTCCGCTGCGAGTAGACCAGGTTGACCGGCGCCTCGAAGCCCGGCACCAGCCGGCGGTACGAGTTGACCGTCGGGTTGGTGAAGGCCAGCAGCGACGGGGCGTGGTGCAGCAGGCCGCCGATGTACCAGCGGGCGGTGTCGGACAGGCCGGCGTAGCCGGTCTCGTCGTAGAACAGCGGCTCGCCGTTCAGCCAGAGGCTCTGGTGGGTGTGCATACCGGAGCCGTTGTCGCCGAAGAGCGGCTTCGGCATGAAGGTCGCGGTCTTGCCGGCCGACCAGGCGGTGTTCTTGACGATGTACTTGAAGAGCTGCAGCTGGTCGCCGGCGTGCAGCAGGGTGGAGAACTTGTAGTTGATCTCAGCCTGGCCGGCGGTGCCCACCTCGTGGTGCGAACGTTCCACGGTGAAGCCGGTGTCGATCAGCTTGCGGACGATCCGGTCACGCAGGTCGGCGTAGTGGTCGACCGGCGGCACCGGGAAGTAGCCACCCTTGTACGCCGTCTTGTAGCCCCGGTTGCCGCCCTCTTCCTCGCGGCCGGTGTTCCAGGCGCCCTCGATCGAGTCGATGTAGTAGAAGGCCTGGTGCGCCGAGGTCTCGTGCCGGATGGAGTCGAAGATGTAGAACTCCGCCTCCGCGCCGAAGTACGCCGTGTCGGCGATGCCGCTGGCCGCCAGGTAGGCCTCGGCCTTCTTCGCCACGTTGCGCGGGTCCCGGGAGTAGGCCTCGCGGGTGAACGGGTCGTGGATGAAGAAGTTCAGCGCGACCGTCTTCTCGGCGCGGAACGGGTCGACGAAGGCCGTCGCGACGTCGGGCAGCAGCAGCATGTCCGACTCGTGGATCGCCTGGAACCCGCGGATCGACGATCCGTCGAAGGCCAGACCATCGGTGAAGACCGACTCGTCGAAGGACTCGACCGGCAGGTTGAAGTGCTGCATCACGCCGGGCAGGTCACAAAAACGTACGTCGACGAACTTCACGTCCTCATTCTTGAGGTATCGCAGGAGTTCCTCGGGATTGGCGAACACACGTCCTCCTGGCACGTCCACTGGTGGCTAGGCTGCTGGCGACGCTATGGCCATGCGGTTGCCCGAGCATGTCTCTGTTGTTTCCGCCGTGTTACGTCATCTGCGGAGCGTGATCATACCTGGTGTCTGCCCGGTTCTGTGGGAAATGCTACCTGATAAGGGACGATTGGTCAGCTTCACCGCGTCTTGTGGCGCTTTCGGCGGTCGGTGGCACTGCCCTCGGCCGCCCCACCGGGTGCGGATACCCTGGTTTCCCGTGGCGATGACCGACGATCCAACTGCCCCGGTCGCCCCGGCGGCCGACCGGAACTTCCTCCCGCCGAGCCTGGCCCGTCGGTTCGGCGCGCTGCTCGTCGACTGGGCGCTCTGCGCGATGATCGCCTCGTTCTTCGCCGACCCGGTCACCGACGGCTGGCCACCGGTCCTGGTCCTGATCCTCGAGTACGCCGTATTCCTCGGCCTCTTCGCGCAGACCCCGGGGATGTGGGTGTCCCGGCTGCGGTGTGTCGCGTACGACGACGGCGGGCGGATCGGTGTGCCCCGTGCCCTGCTCCGGGGGATCCTGCTCTGTCTGGTGGTGCCGCCGCTGCTGATGGACGAGCGCCGTCGTGGCCTGCACGACCGGCTGGTGGGTTCGGTCGTGGTGGCGGTACCCACGGCGAGGCCGGCGCGCTGAACCCGGTTGCACCGGGCGACGGCCCACGTCGTACGGGAAAGACCACGGTCACCGGAGCCCCCACCTCGCGGTGGGGGCGACCGAACGGCACCTGCTCGCCGCCTGTTCCGGACGCGCCGGTGCGGCAGAACCTGACCGCCGGGTCCCGGTAGGCCCGGATCCGGCGGCCCCGGATCCGGCTACCGGCCCCGCATCTGCCGGAAGGCACCCTTCGGCGGACGCATGTTCTTGGGGATCGCACCCTTCGGCAGCTGCGGCCGGGCGGCGGAGAGCGCCTTGAGGCGCCGATCGAGTGCGTTCACGTCCTTCGGGCTGAGGTTGCGGGGCAACCGCATCAGCGTCATCCGCATCTTGCGGATCGACAGCTCGTTCTCGCCCTGGCCGACGACGTAGTCGAAGAGCGGGGCGTTCCCGATCACCTTGGCCAGCCGGCGCTTCTCCTGGCCCAGCATGGTGCGGGTGCGCTGCGGGTTCCCCTCGGCCAGCAGGATCACGCCGGGACGTCCGATGACCAGGTGCACCATGTCCATCTGGGTGGTCGAGCTGATGGCGGGCGTCACCCGCCAGCCGCCGCGCATGTTCTCCAGGATCGACGCCGCCGCGCCCGGCTGCCCCTCGGCGGCGTTCATCATCGCCGAGTTGGAGCGCAGGTTCAGCACGATCAGCAGGGCGAGCAGGGCGAGCAGGATGCCGATCGGCAACCACAGCCAACCCCACTGCAGTACCGCGACCACGGTGAGCGCGATCGGGACGAGCACCGCGACGGCGGCGAGCGGCACGAACCACTTGTCGCGTTTGGCGGTGAACGAGAACACCATCCCGATCTGCTTCAGCCGCTGGCCGAACGACACCTTCTCCTGCGCCTTTGCCATGCGAAGGAGTCTAGTGGCCCGGTCCACGGCGGCTGGCCCCCGGCCGCCGGGTCCGCTCGGGTCGGCCGGCCGGACCGGCCCCACCAGGGCGCCGTAAGGACCTTACGGCCGACGACGCCGCCGCAGACGCCGGACTAAGGCGGCCCGGCGCTCCGAGATGGGGCGGTACGCCAATGTGCCGACCCCACCTTCCACCGGAGAGTCGAAGTCATCAGGAAGCGGCAACCACCGGAACGGAGACCACGATGTTCAGCACCGACCCCCACTTCCTCCTCACCCTGCACCACGACCACGCCAGGGACCTGCGGGCCGATGTCGCCGCCGACCGGTTGGCCCGGTCCGTGCGTCGTCCGCGATGGCCGGACCGGGTCGGCTTCCGGGCGGGGCGGCGTCGCAACGCCGTGGCATGCTCGACCTCGTGACCCTCCGCGCCGCCAGCACCGTCCTCGTCGGCCGTCAGCCCGAACTCGCCCTGCTGCGGGACGCCCTCAAGCGGGTCCGGGCCGACGAGCCGGCGGCCGTGCTGGTCGGCGGGGAGGCCGGGGTCGGCAAGACCCGGCTGATCGAGGAGTTCGGCCGGCACGCGGTCGCCGAGGGGAGCAGTCTCCTGCTCGGCCAGTGCCTGGAACTCGGCGAGGAGGGGCTGCCCTTCGCGCCGTTCGCCGCCGCGCTGCGGCAGGTGCTGCGTGACGACGGGCCGGCCGCGTTCGACGGCTACGAGCGGGAGTTCGCCCGACTCCTTCCGGAGCTGGGGCGACTGGCCACGACCGGGCCGGTCGACGGTGACCGGCCGGGCCAGGCCGGCCCGGGCCTGGCGCTGGACTCGCACCGGGGCTACCTGTTCGAGTTGGTCGCCGGGCTCTTCACCCGGCTCGCCGCCGAGCGGCCGCTGGTCCTGGTGATCGAGGACCTGCACTGGGCCGACCGGTCCACGCGGGACCTGATCGCCTTCCTGTCCCGGGTGGTGCGACCGGCCCAGGTGCTGCTGATCTGCACCTACCGCTCCGACGAGCTGCACCGGGGGCACCCGCTGCGGCCGTTCCTCGCCGAACTCGACCGGGCCCGGGGCGTCGAACGGTTCGAACTGAACCGGCTGGACCGGGAGGGTACCGGCCAGATCCTGGCCGACCTGCTCGGTGCCGAACCCACCGTCCGGGCCGTCGACACCATCCACGACCGGACCCAGGGCAACCCATTCTTCATCGAGGAACTCGCCGCCGCCGGCGACCCGCACGGCTGCGCCGACCTGCCGGACACCCTGCGCGACCTGTTGCTCGCCCGGGTGGACCGGCTGCCCGAGCCGGCCCAGCGGGTGCTGCGGATCGCCGGTGCCGGCGGCACCCGGATCGCCCACACGCTGCTCGCCGAGGTCGCCGGAGTGCCCGAGGTGGAACTGGAGGCGGCGCTGCGGGCCGCGGTCGCCGCGCAGCTTGTCGTCGCCGACCCGGACGGCGGCTACGAGTTCCGGCACGCACTCGTCCGGGAGGCCGTGCACGAGGACCTGCTGCCCGGTGAGCACGCCCGGCTGCACGCCCGGTACGCGGCCGCCATCGAGGCGCAGCCGCAGCTGGTCGCCGACGGTCGGGCCCCGGCCGAGCTGGCCCACCACTGGTACGCGGCACACGACTTCCCCCGGGCGTTGACCGCCACCTGGGCCGCCGCCGAGGCAGCCGGCTCCCGGTACGCGTACGCGGAGCAGGGGCGGCTGCTCGAGCGGGTGCTCGAACTCTGGGAGCAGGTCCCGGACGCCGCCCGACGGTTGGGTATGGACCACGTCACCGTGCTGGAGGCGACTCTGGCGGCGACCTCGACCGCCGGTGACTACAGCCGGGCGCTGACCCTGACCCGGGCCACCCTCGCCGAACTGGACCAGACGGCGGAACCGATGCGGGCCGCCCGGGTACTGCTGCTCCGGGGTCGGCTGTTGCGCACCCTCGGCAAGGCGGACGGCGTCGACGACCTGCGGCAGGCGTACGTCCTGGCGGCGGAGGTGTCCGACGATCCGGGCCAGGCCCGGCTGCTCGCCGACATCGCCTTCCAGGTGGCCAAGGTGGACCGGAACGAGGCGGCCCGGATCGCCGAGGAGGCGATGGCGGCGGCCAGGGCCTCGGGGCGGGACGACGCGGTGACCGCCGCCATCCTCGCCACCGGTTGGGCCTGCAGCCTGCGGGTCTCCGCCGAGGAGTCGCTGGCCGACCTGCGTCGGGCCGAACAGCTCGCCCGGGCGACGGGCGACTCGCAGACACTGGTCACCGCCCTGGTGGCCCTCTCCGACGGGCTCTGCGAGATCGGCCGGTACGCCGAGGCGGCGGAGGCGGCGGCGACCGGTTTCGTCGAGGCGCGGCGGGTGGGGATCAGCCGCTCGACCGGGGCGTTCCTGCTCTCCAACCAGGCCGAGGCGCTGATCGCGCTGGGCCGCTGGGACGAGGCCGACGACCTCTGCGGCGAGGCCGCCCGACTCGACCTGCCCGGCATCACCGGTCACCACTGGCTGCAGCTGCGGGCCTGGCTGCACCTGGCCCGGGGGCAGGCGGACGCCGAGGAACTGGTCGACCGGGCGCTGGCGTTCCTGCGTCGGCCGTACTTCGCCCTGGAGTTGCCGCTGTACGAGCTGCGGGTCGAGGCGGCACTGCGCTCCGGTGACCTGCCGTCGGCGGTGGCCGCCGCGCACGTGCTGCTCGACCGTCCGCTCGACAGCTATCCCCGGTACGGCTGGCCGGCCCTGGCTGCCGCCGTCCGGGTCGCCCGGGCCACCGACGACCCGGAACTCCGGGAGCGGATACCCGCGGCGGCGCACCGGCTCACCGCCCGCTATCCCGCCGAGCTGGCCTGCGCCGCCGAGGTGACCGCCACTGTCGCCGGCTTCGCCGAGGCCGCCGCCCGGGGCGGGGCGGCCGGGGCGGGCACCGCGTTGACCCGTTGGCAGGAGGCGGTGGCGGCCTGGCGGGCGGACGGGCAGCCGTACCCGTTGGCCCGGGCGTTGGTCGGGCTGGCCGAGGAGGCGGCCGGGGCGGGGGACCGGGGCCAGGCCGCCGGCGCACTGGAGGAGGCGGCCCGGATCGCGGCGGAGCTGGCCGCCGTACCGCTGGCGGAGCAGGTGGCGACGCTGGGCCGGCGGCTGGGGCTGCGGGCCGGAGCCGGGACGGTGCCCGGCCCGGAACTGCTCACCGCGCGCGAGCGGGAGGTGCTGCGGCTGGTCGCGGAGGGCCACAGCAACAGCCGGATCGCCCAGCTGCTCTACATCTCCCCGAAGACCGCGAGTGTGCACGTCTCGCGGATCATCGCCAAACTGGACGTCGCGAACCGGATCGAGGCGGCGGCGGTCGCGCACCGCCTCGGGCTGCTGGAGGACCAGTCAGGACAGTCGCTCACCGGCGGGTGAGACGGAGGTCGCGCCGGCCGGCCCGGAGGCGCGGGGCAGTACCGGAGCGGCCCGGCCGGTGCCGTGGTCACCGGGGGTCTTCTCCTCGTGGTACTCCTCCTCGACGTTGACCTCCCACACGTCGTGCGTGGTGCCGTCGAGGATGTTCGACACCGACAGCAGCGCGGTCATCATGGAATGGTCGGCGTTGTTGTAGCGGTGCATGCCGTTGCGGCCGACCGGGTGCACGTTCGGCACCTCGGCCGCCAGCCAGTCCCGGATGGTGGCGACGTTGTCCCGGTAGGCGAAGTCGTAGAACGGGTAGGCCCGGGGCATCCGGACCACGTACCCGGTCTCGACCGAGCCGGGCCGGACCAGGCCGAGTCGTTCGAGTTCGGCGGTGCCGAGGGCGACCAGTTTGTCGTCCGGGCTGTTCCACAGTTCGTCGCCGATGCTGAGGAAGTACTCCAGCCCCAGACAGGTACGACCGTTCTTCACCAGGTACGGCGACCAGGAGCCGAAGTTCTGGATCCGGCCGACCTTGACCTCCGGCGCGTGGATGTAGATCCAGTTGTCCGGGAAGCTGAACTCCTCGGGGACCACCAGTGCGACGGTCAGGAAGTCCCGGTAGTAGAGGCCCTCGGCGGCGGCGACCACCGGTGCAGGGGCGGGCGGGTCCATCGCCAGCACCAGGTGTGAGATCGGCATCGAGGAGATGATGTGGTCGGCCTCGACCCGCCGTTCGCCGTCCGGCCCGACGACGGTGACAGCGACCGCCCGGCCCGCCGTCCGGTGCACGGTGCCGACCCGGGTGTTCAGGCTGACTGTGCCGCCGCGCTTCTCCACGTGTGCGGCGCAGTGCTCCCACATCATCCCGGGGCCGTACTTCGGGTAGTTGAACTCCTCGATCAGGCTGGTGATGTCCTTCTGGTTGCGCTTGGGCAGCAGGGCGTTCAGCACCGCGCTGGAGAGCGAGAGGTTCTTGATCCGCTGTGCGGCCCAGTCGGCGGAGAGTTCCGTCGCGGGAACCCCCCAGAGCTTCTCGTTGTACGTCTTGAAGAAGTGGTTGAAGAGCCGTCGGCCGAACCGGGCGGTGACCCAGCCGGCGAGGTGGGACTGGTCCCTCGGCGGGGAGACCTTGGCCCAGAGGTACGAACCGACGCAGCGGACCGCCTCGAGCAGCCCCAGGTTGCGTAGCGCGTTGCTCGCCTTCAGCGGATAGTCGTAGAGCTTGCCCCGGTAGTAGATCCGGCTCATCCGGGGCCGGAGCAGGAAGTCCTCGTCGGCCAGGATCTCGTGCCACAGCGCCTCGACCTGTGGCACCTTCGTGAAGAAGCGATGGCCGCCGATGTCGAAGCGCCAACCGTCACGCTCGACCGTGCGGCTGATCCCGCCTACCACCTCGTCGGCCTCGACCACCTCGACCGTGGCGTTGCGCTTGGTCAGCTCGTACGCTGCGGTCAGGCCCGCCGGGCCGGCTCCGATGATTATGGTGTGGGGCGCCGTCATGCTTCTATTCATCACCTTCGACGTGTTGCCGACAAGTATCCGGCAGAAGACGGCCGGAATCTAGCACGGTCGAAGGCGTAGGACCGGGCGCGTCGCCGAGCCCGGCACACCGGGTGCGGAGCTGGCTGGCCCGGCGTATCCGACACGCCGGGTGAATCACGCGTCGCGCTGGGTGAGCGGCTGGCCGGCGACGAGTCGCGCGGCGAGGTGGTGACCGGTCGGCGCGGCGGAACGATCCGCCGGATGAAGTGTGTGAGGCCGGGCCCGCCGGGTGGAGTGTGCGGGCCCGGGTCGGCGGGTGGTTACCCGGCGGTCGGGGCCGGCACCGCGCGGGCCTCGACGGCCTGCTGGTAGAGCCGCCCCGCCCGGTACGACGACCGGACCAGCGGCCCGCTCATCACCCCGGCGAAGCCGATCTGCTCGGCCTCCTCGCGCAGCTCGACGAACTCCTCCGGCCGGACCCAGCGCTCGACCGGGTGGTGTCGGGGCGTCGGGCGCAGGTACTGGGTGATGGTGACGAGTTCGCAGCCGGCGGCGTGCAGGTCGCGCAGGGCCTGCGAGACCTCGGCACGTTCCTCGCCGAGCCCGAGGATCAGGTTCGACTTGGTCACCAGGCCGGCGTTGCGGGCCTGGGTCAGCACGTCCAGCGAACGCTCGTAGCGGAAGCCGGGCCGGATCCGCTTGAAGATCCGGGGCACCGTCTCGACGTTGTGCGCGAGCACCTCCGGGCGGGACCCGAAGACCTCGGCCAGCTGAGCCGGGTTGCCGTTGAAGTCGGGGATCAGCAGCTCCACCCCGCAGCTCGGCAACTGCTCCAGCGCACCGCCGTCGGTCGGGGCGTCGCCGTCACGCCGGGTCAGGGCGTGGATCTGCCGGACCGTCTCGGCGTACAGCCAGGCGCCCCCGTCAGGCAGGTCGTCGCGGGCGACACCGGTGATCGTGGCGTAGCGCAGCCCCATCGTGGCCACCGACTCGGCGACCCGGCGCGGCTCGTCCGCGTCGAAGTCGGCCGGCTTGCCGGTGTCGATCTGGCAGAAGTCGCACCGGCGGGTGCACTGGTCGCCGCCGATCAGGAAGGTCGCCTCGCGGTCTTCCCAGCACTCGTAGATGTTCGGGCAGCCGGCCTCCTGACAGACCGTGTGCAGCCCCTCCCGGGAGACCAGGCCCCGCAGATCGGTGTACTCCGGGCCCATCTTCGCCTTGACCTTGATCCACGACGGCTTGCGCTCGATCGGCGTGGCGGCGTTGCGCGCCTCCACCCGGAGCAGTCGACGCCCCTCGGGCGCGACGGGCGAGCTGGCGCGGTTCTCCGGTGCGGTGGCGACGCTTCCCCGACCGGCAGCGGTGGCGGCGGGAGGCGCGGAGTACTCGATGGTCACGAATCCGAGCGTACGCGTACCGGGTCGGCCGATCGACCAGAGGCGACCGGACTCACGTACCGAACCGGGTGATGCCACTCACGCGGTCACCGGAAATCGGTTGCCGGTGCTCCGACAGGCTGGGCTACCCTCCTGCACAGAGCGATGACGGAGCCGAGTACCACCTCGTACACCGGAGTCGAGAGAGTCACCAGTCGCTGTGAGGTGATCTCCGGCCGGGGCTGGGAAGACCCTCCTGAGCTGCGGGAAGAACGACGCCACGGCGTCCAGTAGAATCCGCCGTACGGCCCACGTCACGGGCCGTGAACGAGGCCGTCGGTCCGACGGCGAAGGTGTGGTGGCACCGCGAGTTCCCGCTCGCCCACACCCCCCGGGGTCCGGTCGACGTACCGCGCACGGAGGGCCGTTCGTGGGACGTCGCGAAGATTCGAGGAGTCCCCGTGCCACGTGTCCTCTCCACGACCCTGCCCGAGCGGGTCGGTGCGACCGTGACCATCGCCGGCTGGGTGCACCGCCGCCGGCAACTGAAATCCGTGACGTTCCTGATCGTGCGGGACGCCGCCGGGCTGGCCCAGGTGGTGGTCGCCGACGCCGACCTGCGGGCCCGGCTGGCCGAACTGACCGAGGAGTCGGTGGTCGAGGTCACCGGCGAGGTGGTCGGCAACCCCGCCGCGCCGGCCGGGGTCGAGCTGGTCGCGCCGACGGTACGCCCGCTCGGCGTGCCCGCCGTACCGCCGCCGTTCGACGTCTACCGCCCGGAGCTGACCGCGTCCCTGCCCACCCAGCTCGACCACGCGGCGGTGGCGTTGCGCCATCCCACCCGCTCCGCCGCGCTGCGAATCTCCGCCGCCCTGGTGGCCGGCTTCCGGTCCACCCTGGAGGGGCACGGCTTCGTCGAGGTGCACACCCCCAAGATCGTGGCCTCGGCCACGGAGAGCGGGGCGAACGTCTTCGCCATCGACTACTTCGGCCGGCCCGGCTACCTGGCCCAGTCACCCCAGTTCTACAAGCAGATGCTGGTCGGGGTGCTGGAACGGGTCTACGAGGTCGGGCCGGTGTTCCGGGCCGAGCCGCACGACACCACCCGGCACCTGGCCCAGTACACCTCGCTCGACGTCGAGTTCGGCTTCGTGGCCGACCACCGGGACGTGATGCGGATGCTGCGCGAGGTACTGGCCGGCATGCTCGACGGCCTGCCGGACCGGGCCGCGGGCGCGCTCGCGACCCTCGGGGTCACGGTGCCGAAGGTGCCGGCCGAGATCCCGGCGGTGCACTTCGCCGAGGCGCTGGCGATCGCCGGGGCACCGGCCGACGAACCGGACCTCGCGCCGGCGCACGAGCGGGCGCTGGGGGAGTGGGCGCAGGCCGAACACGGCTCCGACTTCCTCTTCGTCACCGGCTACCCGATGGCCAAGCGCCCCTTCTACACCCACCCGGCGACCACGGACGCGCCGGGCGGCGGGCCGCGCGAGGCGTACTCGAACGGTTTTGACCTGCTCTTCCGGGGTGTCGAACTGGTCACCGGCGGCCAGCGGCTGCACCGGCACGCCGACTATCTGGCCGCGCTCGCCGCCCGCCGGGAGGACCCGACGCCGTACGCCTCCTACCTGGACACCTTCCGGCACGGCATGCCGCCGCACGGCGGTTTCGCGATAGGCCTGGAACGGATGGTGGCCCGGCTGGTCGGCGCCGGCAACGTCCGCGAGGTCGCCGCCTTCCCCCGCGACCTGCACCGCCTCACCCCGTGAAAGGAAGGGCCCCCTCCTATCCAAGAAACGATAGGAGGGGGCCCTTCCTGACAGGTCAGGCGAGCAGGGTCGGTAGGTGTCGCTCGACGACGGGCAGTACCTCGGCGACGGTCACCTGGCGGCCCAGTTCGGCGCTGAGCGAGGTGGTGCCGGCGTCCCGGATGCCGCACGGCACGATCCGGTCGTAGGCGGAGAGGTCACAGTCGCAGTTGATCGAGAAACCGTGCTGGGTCACGCCCCGGGAGACCCGCAGGCCCAGGGCGGCGACCTTGCGGTCCGGGCCACGCTCGTCGGCCGGCACCCAGACACCGCTGCGGCCCTTGATGTCGATCCGCTGCGCGGTGGTCAGTCCCAGCTCGTGGCAGACGTCGACCATCATCTGCTCGGTACGCCGGACGAACGCGACGACGTCCACGGGCAGCCCGGTGTCCGCGCCGGGGAGCTTGATGATCGGATAGCCGACCAGTTGCCCGGGACCGTGCCAGGTGATCTTGCCGCCGCGGTCGACGTCGATCACCGGGGTGCCGTCCATCGGCCGGTCCCACGGCTCGGTGCGCTTGCCCGCGGTGTAGACGTTCGGGTGTTCGAGCAGGAGGACGGTGTCCGGTCGTTCACCGTTGACGACCGCCTCGTGCACCCGGCGCTGCTCGTCCCAGGCGGCCAGATAGTCGACCGTCCCGAGGCGGATGCTGGTCAGCTCGGCAATTGTGCTGCTCACCAGCCCAGCTTAGTTCGCTACTGACCGGTCGGGCCGGTACGTGGCCGGGGTCACCGGCGGCGCGCGTCCGGTGCAGGGGGTGTGTCCCCGTCAGCCGTGCGCGGTGGCCTCCGTCGGGTGCGCGTCCCCGTCAGCCGTGCGCGGTGGCCTGTCAGCCGTGCGCGGTGCCTCCGTCAGCCCTGCGCGGTGGCCCCGTCAGCCGTGCCGTGCGCCAGGAGTGTCAGGTGGTCGGCACCCGCCAGAGCCAGACGTCGGAGACCTTTTCGGGTGGGCCGAGCAGTTGGGTGGTGGCGTCGAGGACCGCCTCCGGGTGCAGCCGGAACTTCGTGCCGTGCATCTGCGGGTCGAGCACCACCACCTCGGCCCGCCAGTACCGCAGGTCGGCCCGGGCGGCGGCCCGGTCGGCGTCGGTGATGGTCGGCACGTTCCCGGTCTTGGCCACCTCGGCGAGCAGTGCGTCGGTGGGGCGCGGCACCGGCCCGATCCGGCCGCGGCCGTCCGGACCGCCCGGCCCGAGGAAGAACCCGGACGGGATGGCGAACTCGCCCTGCCGGTGCGCCAACGCGTACGCCTGCCAACGCTGTCCGTCCGGGGTCAGGTCGATGGTGAGCGGTACCGGGGTGAGCACGCCGCCGGGGGAGACGTACTGCCGCCAGGTGCCGGAGGTGATGAACTCGGGCAGCGGCTCCCGCTGCACGGTCAGCAGGGGGATCGGGACGAGCGGCAGCAGCGCCACCGCGAAGCCGGCGAACCAGCCGTACCGGGCCCGCCGGGACAGTGGCCGGGTCCGTAGCGCGTCGACGGTGTGCGCCAGCAGCAGCCCGACCAGCGGGGCCACCACCAGGGCGAGCCGGGACGGCAGCGCGGCGTTGAACACCGGCAGGTGCCCGAGCAGCGCGTACGGCAGCGGCACGTCGGTGCGTACCTCGAAGATCTTCACCCGAGGGCCCCAGGAGAGCACGGTGAAGACGAGTGCGGTCACCCCGAGCGCCCGCAGGGTGGCCCGGCGGGCCGGATCGGCGCGCCGCCACAGCACGGTGAAGCAGACCACCGTCAGGATCAGCAGCGGAAGCCCGAGGAAGGAGTTCTCCTCGGTCGGGTTCGGTGCCAGCGACGTGCCGAGGCCGGCCTCCCCGGCCAGCGTCCGCTGCGGGTATGCGCCGTAAGCGGCGATGTCCTCGGCGTGGATGACCGGGTCGAAGCCGGTGCCGTGGAATCCCTGCGGCCCCATGAAGTGCAGCCACAACGGGTACGCCAGCAGCGCGAACGCCACCACGGCGGTGACCCCGAGGCCGCGCAGGAAGTCCGGCAGCGCGGCGCGGGCCTCGGCCCGGCGGGACCGGTGTGCCGTCCAGGTGCCGAGGAAGACGCCGCAGGCGAGAGCGGTGAAGAAGAGTCCCTCGGCGGCGATGGAGAAGGCGACCGCCACCAGCACCCCGAGCAGGATGCCGCCCGGCAGCCAGTGGCCGGGGCGGCGCAGCCGGAGCACTCCCCAGACCAGCACCGGGGCGATCCAGCCGGCACTCCAGTTCAGGTGGGCGTTGGCGTGCGCGACGATACCGGGCGCGAAGCCGATGAACACCCCGCCGAGCAGGGCGGCCGGGGTGCTCCGGACCAGGTGTCGGGAGAGCAGCCAGTACCAGGCGAGGACGCTGCCGGCGAGGTTGAGGGTGAGGATCACCAGGAAGGTCGCCGGCGGCCCGACCAGCCAGGTCAGCGGGGCGAAGACCACCGCGTACACGGTGATCGAGGTGTTGACCGCGAGGTTGACCCCGTCCGGCACGTTCATCAGGTCGGTGAAGAACGGGTTCTGGCCGTGGCTGAGCGCGTGGCCGCCGTACGCCAGCAGCCACTCGAAGAGTGCCTGGTCGCTGGCGTTGACGGTGATCGCCCGTCCGTTCGGGTCGAGCCAGAGGCCACTCGTCACCCAGAGTGCTCCGGCGACCGCGATCACCACGGCGATCAGGTCCGCCCGGCGCCGTCCCGGTCGGTCGGAAGCGGCGGCGGGTGAGGGCTGCGGGGTCGGCCCGGCGAGCGCGGGCGGGGAGAGCGGCACGGGCCGGAGGTTACCAACCTGGAGCCGACACGCCGAGGAAGCCGGTCCGCTTGACGGCACCAATGGAAATGATTTCCAATTGTATTAATGACGCATGGTGGACGAAAGGACGCCGAACGTGAAAGTTTCCTTCGTCGGCAAGGGTGGTAGCGGCAAGACCACCCTCGCGGCGCTCTTCACCCGGCACCTCGCGGTGGCCGACCCGCCCGCCGCGACCGGCGCGCGAGATCCGGGCGGTCCGGTCGGTGCGACCGGGCGGCCGCCACTGCTCGCCATCGACGCGGACATCAACCAGCACCTCGCGGTCGCACTCGGCGCGACCGAACCCGAGGCCGCCCGGCTGCCCGCGCTCGGTGACCATCTGGCCGAGATCAAGGAGTACCTGCGCGGCGACAACCCCCGGATCACCTCGGCAGCGGCGATGGTCAAGACCACCCCGCCCGGGCGTGGTTCGCGGCTGCTCACCGTCGACGGCGTCAACCCGATCTACGACCGCCTGGTCCGTGACGTCGGCGGGGTACGACTCGCGGTGACCGGCCCGTTCGGCACGGAGGACCTCGGTGTCGCCTGTTACCACGCCAAGGTCGGCGCGGTGGAACTGCTGCTCAACCACCTCGTCGACGGCCCGGGCGAGTACGTCGTGGTGGACATGACAGCCGGCGCCGACTCCTTCGCCTCCGGGCTCTTCACCCGGTTCGACGCCACCTTCCTGGTCTGCGAGCCGACAGTGCGCAGCGTCGCCGTCTACCGGCAGTACGTCGGCCACGCCCGCTCCTTCGGCATCCGGGTGCACGTCGTCGGCAACAAGGTCGAGGACGACGACGACGTCGACTTCCTGCGCCAGCACGTCGGGGCCGACCTGCTCACCTGGCTGACCCGGTCGCGTCACGTGAAGGGCGCGGAACGGGGCGCCCCGGAGCCGCTGGACACCCTGGAGCCGGCCAACCGGGCGGCACTGGAACTGCTCCGGGCGACCGTCGACGCCCAGGTCAGGGACTGGACGACGTACCACCGGCACGCCGTCGAGTTCCACCTGCGCAACGCCGTCGCCTGGGCCAACGAACGGGTCGGCGAGGACCTCGCCGGCCAGGTCGACCCGGAGTACGTCCCCGGGCCGCAACTCCCGGTCCACTGACCCGTACCGGCGTCGGTCCGGGCACGGCCGCACCGGCCCGTCCCGATCGTCGCCGGTACGGCCGGACCGGACCCGCACACCCACACACAGAAGGAGTCAACATGTCCCTCGACGTACCCACCGCTCTGCTGGAGCGGGCCGAAGCCGGTCAGGTCGACGACGACGAGTTCGTCGACTGCGTCCGGCAGTCCCTCCCGTACGCCTGGACGGTGGTCTCCGACGTGGCCGCCCGGGTGCACACCACCACGGCCGACTACGCCGACCACGCGGTGCCGCCGCCGAGCGAGGCCGAGCGTGGACAGCTGCTCAGGGCGCTGGCCAGCGACGCCATCCGGGGTGGCCTGGAACGGCACTTCGGTGTCCGGCTCGCGTTCCAGAACTGCCACCGGGTGGCCGCGTTCAGGCCCGCCGCGGTGGGCGGGGAGACGTACCGGCGGTTCGTCTCCCCGCTGGCCCAGCTGCGCAACCAGTCGCCGGAACTGCGCGACTGCTGAGCGGCGACGGGCCTCTTCCGGCCGCCGGAAGGGGCCCGTCCGGCCCGCCCTGGCCCTCCACCCCGGCCTGGTCGGCGCCTCAGTCCCGGCGTGGCCGGCGCCGGGCGACGAGTAGGGCCACCGTGCCGGTCAGCAGCAGCGCGAGACCGAGCAGGGGCAGCCACCCCGGCGGCGGAGCGCCCTCGGTGACCGGCAGGTGGCCGGTCGGAGTGGGCCCGGGGGTCGGTGGCGCGGTCGGCGGTGCGGTCGGACGCGGCAGCACCTCGAAGGTCACCGTGCCGGGATCCTGCGAGGCGGGCGCGGCGATGGGCAGCGGACCGGGTCGCGCGTACGGCCGGTCGCCCGACGCGGTCGCCGAATCGGTGACCACGATCGCCGTCAGCAGCGCACCGAGCAACACTCCGACCAGGACACCGCCGGCAGTCCGGCGGCTGGCCCAACGGCCCCGGACACGCCCACCGACGCCGGCGACCAGCGCCCGGCGGCCACCACCGCGGCTCCGAACAGCACAACTGCGGTTGCGGGCAGCATCACGACCGCCTGCTCGTGCAAGGTGGCCGGGGATCCGGTCCTCACGGCCGCGGTTCCGGTCTGGCTTCCGTCCGGGACGAAACATGAACCCATCCTCGTGACACCCGCCGGTCGCCGGTGGGCCAACGAACGGAATACCGCCCTTTCGGGGCAGCCGGTGCGCCCCCGCCTCGGCCCGGCCTGGTGCGGCCCGCCCCGACCTGGTGCGCCTCGGCCCGACCCGGCCTGGTGCGCTCTCGTCCCGCTCCGTGCGCTTCGTCCCGGCCCGGCCTGTGCACCCTGGCCCGTGCGGCCTGGGGGGCGGGCCGGCCGGCCCGCCGGGTCCATGGTGCCCGACATCACCTCGATACCGGCAAATGTGTGACTCCGCGCCATGTCGCCGGTTCGTCGTTCGGTCGTAGCGTCTCGGCAACTTTGGAGTGCCCGCCCGGGCTGCCGGCCGACCGGCCAGCCAAGCCCACACCCCGTCCGGAGGCACCGACCATGCGCCGCAACCCCGCCCTCCTGGCCCGCCTCGCGCGGGCTGCCCTCGTCCCCGTCCTGGCCGCCGCGACCGTGCTCACCGTCGCCGCGCCCGCACACGCCGCCACCCTCACCCAGGTCACCGGCTTCGGCTCCAACCCCGGAAACCTCACCATGTACGCCTACCGCCCCGACGGCCTGGGCAGTGGCGCCCCGGCCGTCGTACTGCTGCACGGCTGCGCGCAGAACGCCAACGGCTACTTCAGCAACTCCGGCTGGCGCAAGTACGCCGACCAGTGGGGATTCGCGCTGATCGTGCCGGAGCAGAAGACGGCGAACAACTCCACGTCCTGCTTCAACTGGTTCGAGACCGGTGACACCAGCCGGGGTCAGGGCGAGGCACTGTCGATCCGGCAGATGGTCGACCACGCCCGAGGAAACTTCGGTGTCGCCGCCGACCGGGTCTACGTCAGCGGACTCTCCGGCGGCGGTGCGATGGCCGCCGCGATGCTGGCCACCTATCCGGACACCTTCGCCGGCGGTTCCGTCGTGGCCGGCATCCCGTACCGCTGCGCCACCACCATGGTCAACGCGTTCAGCTGCATGAACCCGGGCGTGAACCGTACCCCCGCCCAGTGGGGGGACCTGGTCCGCAACGCCTACCCGGGCTACACCGGGGCCCGGCCGAGGGTCGCGATCTGGCACGGCACCGCCGACTACACGGTGGCGACGGCGAACGCGGACGAGTCCCGGGACCAGTGGACCAATGTGCTCGGTGTCTCAGCGACCCCGACCGGCACCACCAGCCTGCCCGGCGGCACCACCCTGCAGACGTACGGCGCCGACCAGGTACGGGTGTACCGGGTTGCCGGGATGGGCCACGGTACGCCGGTCGACCCGGGCTCCGGCGCCGACCAGTGCGGCAGTACGGCGGCGTACTTCCTGGACACCATCTGCTCGGCGTACCGCGACGCGCTCTTCTTCGGCCTCGACTCCGGCGGCACCCCAGGTGACCCGGGTGACCCCGGCGACCCCGGTGATCCGGGTGACCCGGGCGAGGACCCGGTCTGTGTCACCGCGAGCAACTACGCACACGTCCAGGCCGGCCGGGCGTACCAGTCCCTCGGCTACGCCTACGCGGCGGGCTCCGGCCAGCTGATGGGCCTGTACAACATCTTCCTCACCACCGAACTCCGGCAGACCGCCCCCGGCAACTGGGTGATCGGCTGCTGAGCGACCGTCCGACGGCACGGCGCCGGGTCGCGGACCGCTCTCCGTGGGGGTTCCGCGACCCGGCGCCCGGCCGCTCCCGATCAGTCCAGGGCGGCGCGC
>NZ_JAZGQK010000025.1:0-137871 GCF_036422035.1 Plantactinospora sonchi | reverse complement strand
GGGCGGGGGGGCGGCCCCCCCCCCCCCCCGGGGGGGGGGGGGGGCCGGCCGGGGGGGGGGGGGGGGGCCCCCCCCCCCCCCCCCGGCCGCTCCCGATCAGTCCAGGGCGGCGCGCAGCGCGCTCACCAGATCGGGATGCTCGTAGTGGAAGCCGGCCCGGCCCAGCACCCCGGGCAGCACCCGCAGACTGCGCATCGCCTCGATCGACATCTCGCCGAGCAGGATCCGCAGCGCGATCCCGGGGACCGGCATGACGGTCGGCCGGTGCAACTCCCGCCCCAGCGCCCGGGTGAACTCGGCGTTGGTCGCCGGTGCCGGACCGACGACGTTGACCGGCCCGGCGATCTCGTCGTTGGCCAGCAGGAAACTCAGCGCGGACAGGCAGTCGGCCATCGAGATCCAGGGGATCCACTGCCGGCCGTCACCGAACTTCCCGGCGATACCGAGCCGGTACGGCAGCAACTGCGGCTTGAGGAAACCTCCGGTCCGGTCCAGCGGCAGGCCGATGCGCAGTCGTACCACCCGGATCCCGGCCTGCTCGGCGGGGGCGGTCGCCGCCTCCCAGACCCGGCACAGGTCCGCCATGAAGCCGTCCCCGGCCGGCGCGTCCTCCTCGACCGGCCGGTCACCGGTGTCGCCGTACCAGCCGATCGCCGAGCCGTTCAGGAGCACCCGCGGTCGTTGGTCTGCCGGCAGCGCGGCGATCGACCGGGCCAGCGTCGCGGTGGTGTCCACCCGACTGGCCCGCAGCAGGTCCTTGAACTCGCCGTTCCACCGTCGGTCGCTGATGTTCGTACCGGCGAGGTTGATCACGGCGTCGACGTCGGAGAGTGTCGCCGGGTCCAGCTGCCCGGCGGCCGGGTCCCATCGGATCTCGTCCGGGGCACGGACCGGGCGCCGGACCAGCCGGACGATCTCGTGGCCCTCTGTCCGGAGCCGATCGGTCAACCGGGTGCCGAGGAAGCCGGACGAGCCGGCGACAGCGATACGCATGCTGGTATTTTCGCCCACCCGGGCCCGACCCGCCGTAGGCCGGGCCCGTACCCCCGGTTGTCGTCGACGGGCGCGGCCCGGGTGGGTCGAGGGGGACTGGGCCGGCGCCCCCGCGTCCGGAGCACGCCCGACCGCGCCGCAGCGGGACGCCCGGCCCCACCCGCTTCCGTACGGCGCGCGACCCCGGTCGCGCGTGGGCCGGGGAAACGCCGAGGGGCGCCCGGCCGACGGCCGGACGCCCCTCGCGGGATTGTCAGATCAGGAGAGACCGAGTTCCGCCTCGAACTGGCCCGCCTCGAGCCGCTCCTTGACCGCCGACAGGAACCGGGCGGCGTCCGCGCCGTCGATCAGCCGGTGGTCGTAGGAGAGCGCGAGGTAGACCATCGAGCGGGGCACGATCACCTCACCGAGCTGGGGGTCGGTGACCACGACCGGACGCTTCACCACCGCGCCGGTGCCGAGCATCGCCGACTGCGGCGACGGCACGATCGGGGTGTCGAAGAGCGCCCCCCGGCTGCCGGTGTTGGTCAGCGTGAAGGTGGCCCCGGCGATCTCGTCCGGGCTGATCTTGTTGGTCCGGGTCCGGTCGGCCAGGTCGGCGATCCGCCGGGCCAGGCCGGCCAGGTTCAGGTCGCCGGCGTTGTGGATGACCGGCACCATCAGGCCCCGCTCGGTGTCGACCGCGACGCCCAGGTGCTCCGCGTCCGGGTAGGTGATCGTCCCGCCGTCCAGGTCCATCCGGGCGTTGACCACCGGGTACGTCTGCAGCGCCTCGACCGCGGCCAGCGCGAAGAACGGCAGGAACGACAGCTTCACGCCGTGCCGCTGCAGGAAGCCGTCCTTGGCCCGGGCCCGCAGCTTGGCCACCTTCGTGACGTCGACCTCGACGACGGTGGTGAGCTGTGCCATCTCGTGCAGCGACTCCTGCATCCGCTTGGCGATGACCGCGCGGATCCGGGGCAGCTTCTGGGTGCTGCCGCGCAGCGGGCTCGGCTCCGCCTTCGGGGCCGCCTCGGCCGGTGCGGCCGGTGCCGCGGGCTTGGCGGCCTTGGCCGCCCGGGCCCGTTCCGCCGCCTCGAGCACGTCCTGCTTGCGGATCCGGCCACCGACACCGGTGCCGGTCAGCGTGCCGAGCTCGACACCCTGCTCGGCGGCGAGCTTGCGGACCAGTGGGGTGACGTACCCGGCACCGTTCTCGCCGCCGGCCGGGGCAGCCGCGGCCGGGGTCGGCTTGGCGGCCGGCTGAGCCGCCTGCTCGGCGCGGGCCGGCTCCGCGGCGCGCTCCGTCTCCGGCGCCGGGCTCTGGTACGACGCACCGGCCGGGGCCGGCTGGGCGGCGGCCGGCTTCGGCTGCTCCGCGGCGGGCTTCGGTTGCTCGGCGGCGGGCTTCGGCTGCTCCGGCGCCGGGGCGGGCTTCGGCTGCTCGGCCGGCTTGCCACCGGCGGCACCGATCACCGCCAGATCGCCACCGACCGGAGCGGTCTCGTCCTGCGGAACCCGGATCTCCAGCAGCGTCCCGGCGACCGGGGAGGGAATCTCGGTGTCGACCTTGTCGGTGGAGACCTCGACCAGCGGCTCGTCGACCTCGACGGTGTCGCCGACCTCCTTCAGCCAGCGGGTGACCGTGCCCTCGGTGACGCTCTCGCCGAGCGCCGGCATCTTCACGACCGTGCCCTCGCCGCCGGCCGGCGCGGTCTGCGCCTCGACGGTCTCCGGCTCGGCCGGCTGCTCCGGCTCGGGCTGTGCCGCCGGCTCGGGCTCCTCGGCGGCCTCCGGCGCGGCGGCCTCGGCCTGCGCCGGGGCGGCCTGCTCGGCCTGCCCGGCCGACTCACCGTCCCCGTCGATCACCGCGAGTTCGCTACCGACCTCGGCGGTCTCGTCCTCGCCCACCACGATCCGGGCCAGCACCCCGGCGGCCGGCGAGGGGATCTCGGTGTCGACCTTGTCGGTGGAAACCTCAAGCAGGGGCTCGTCGACCTCGACCCGCTCACCCTCCTGCTTCAACCAGCGGGTGACGGTGCCCTCGGTGACGCTCTCGCCGAGCCGGGGCATGGTGACCGATACCGGCATCTTTCAAGACTCCTTCGTGGCCTGTCGATCCTGGCCCGGTTGCCGCCGGGCGCCGCGGGAAAACTGTGGTCAGGCGTGTGCGTGCAGCGGCTTGCCGGCCAGGGCCAGGTGAGCCTCGCCGAGCGCCTCGCTCTGGGTGGGGTGGGCGTGGATGAGCTGCGCCACCTCGGCCGGGTACGCCTCCCAGTTGAAGATCAGCTGCGCCTCGCCGACCAGCTCGCCGACCCGGGCACCGACCATGTGCACGCCGACGACCGGACCGTCCTCGACCCGAACCAGTTTGACAAATCCGGCGGTCTTGAGGATCTGGCTCTTGCCGTTGCCACCGAGGTTGTAGTTGTACGTCTTGATCTTGTCCGCGCCGTACTGCTCCTTGGCCCGGGCCTCGGTGAGCCCGACGGAGGCCAGCTCCGGGTCGGAGTAGGTGACCCGGGGGATGCCGTTCTCGTCGATCACGGCCGGGTTGCGGCCGGCGATCTCCTCCACCACGAAGATGCCCTGCTGGAAGCCGCGGTGGGCGAGCTGCAGGCCGGGCACGATGTCACCGACGGCGTAGATGTTCCCCACCCCGGTGTGCAGCCGCTCGTTGGTCAGCACAAAACCGCGGTCGATCTTGACGCCCTGCTCCTCGTACCCGAGGTTGGCGGTGGTCGGGCCGCGACCGACGGCGACCAGCAGCAGCTCGGCCTCGAAGGTCTCGCCGCCCTCGATGCTCACCTTGACCCCGGAGTCGGTGTGCTCCACCTTCTCAAAACGCTTGCCGGTCTTGAACTTGATGCCGCGCTTGCGGAACGCCCGCTCCAGCGCCTTGGACGACTCCTCGTCCTCGGCGGCCACCAGCCGGGGCAGCGCCTCGATGATCGTCACGTCGACACCGAACGACTTCCAGACGCTGGCGAACTCGACGCCGATGACGCCGCCGCCGAGCACGATCGCCGACGTCGGCACCCGGTCCAGGGTGAGCGCGTGGTCGCTGCTGATCACCCGCTCGCCGTCGATCTCCAGCCCGGGCAGCGTACGCGCGTACGAGCCGGTGGCCAGGATGACGTTGCGGCCGGTGTAGCGCTGGCCGTTGACCTCGACGGTGTCCTGGGAGACCAGCTTGCCGGTGCCCTCGACGGTGGTGATCTTCGGGTTCTTGAGCAGACCCTGCAGGCCCTTGTAGAGCCGGGAGATCACGCCGTCCTTGTAGCTGTTGACCCCGGACATGTCGATGCCGACGAGTTCGGCCTTGACGCCGAACTGCTCGGACTCCCGGGTCTGGTCGGCGATCTCCGCCGCGTGCAGCAGCGCCTTCGTGGGGATGCAGCCGTTGTGCAGGCAGGTCCCGCCGAGCTTGCCCTTCTCGATCAGCGCGACCGACAGGTCCAGTTGCGCGGCGCGCAGCGCGGCAGCGTACCCGCCGCTGCCACCCCCGAGGATGACGACATCGAAGGTTCCGCCGTTCGGCTCGGTCACAGTTAACTCCCAGGTCGCGTCGCTGCTACGAGGGGGATGCCGGGCAACCGGACATACCGCCGCCTCCGGCCGAGGTCCTCGGGCCGGAGGGGCGTGGACTTTCGCCGGTCTGTCCGTGCGTACCGGTGAGCGCCCACCTCGGTCATCTTGTCACTTGTGTACGCGGGCCGCGTACCGAGGTGCCCAAGGACACGTCGTCGGGACGTACGCTTGCTCGAGTCGCCAGTTACACCACGGGGCCGACGTGGTGGGGAGGAGAGATCGGGTGGCCTGGTTTCGCCGGCGCAAGAAGGCGGTTGTCACGGCGGGGGATCGCCCGGCCAACCGCGCCGATCTTGAACATCTCGAACAGTTCGTCCGATCGAGACGGGGCGTCGAGGCGTTCATCGAGCCTCGGACGACAGTGACCGAAACCACCGTGATGCTGATCGCGCACGACGGCGAGTGGACCCGGCGCCGCATCGACGGCCCGGAGGGTGCCCGTCGGTTCGCCCACAAGATGGCGATCCCGGTCTATGACGTCCGGCTGGTCGGCTATCCGCAGCGGATGCGGGACTACAACGAACGCCGCAAGCGCATGACCAGTTGACCCCTGACGACCCACGGACGTCGCCAGCTCACCCTCGCCTCCCGGCCCGGGTGAGCCCCGGCTGTTGGTCCGACCGACCCACGACTCCCGGGCCCGGGTGAACCACAGTTGCGGCCCCGGTACCCACGGCTGGTTGCCCCCGGCGACCCACGCCGGTCGGCCCTGGAACCCACGCCAGGCGGCCCGGGTGAGCCACGGGTGGGGCCGGGTGACCCACGACGGGATCAAGCCTGACCGCCCAGAGTGGGTCACCCGGCCCCACCCCCACCGACGAGCCCGCTCCACCCACACCGACGAGCCCGCCCGCCCCCACGAACGAGCCCCGGGCCGGCGCGCCGCGAACAGCGCCGCACCGGCCCGGGTCACGCGTGGATCAGCCGTTCGCGGCGATGTCGTCGACCAGCTCCAGCAGGGTCCGCACCGGCACACCGGTGCCGCCCTTGCTCCAGTACCCGGTCGGCTCACCCGAGTGGTAGCTCGGACCCGCGATGTCGATGTGCGCCCACGGCACGTCCTCGGTGACGAACTCGCGCAGGAAGACGCCGCCCTGCAGCATGTGCCCGGCACGGTCCATCCCCGCGTTGACCTGGGAGATGTCCGCAACCTCCGACTCCATGCCCTTGCGTACGTCGTCCGGCAGCGGCATCGGCCAGGTCGGCTCCCCGGTGGCGTCGCCGGCCACCTGGACCCGCTGGCAGAACTCGGAGGTGCCCATCACGCCCGCCACCCGCTTGCCCAGCGCCACCACCTGGCCACCGGTCAGCGTCGAGGTCTCGATCAGGTAGTCGCAGCCGTCCTCGCAGGCCCGGGCCATCGCGTCACCGAGGACCATCCGGCCCTCGGCGTCGGTGTTCAGCACCTCGACCCGCTTGCCGTTGTACATGGTGACCACGTCGCCGGGCCGGTACGCGCTGCCCGACGGCATGTTCTCCGCCATCGGCAGGTACCCGGTCACCGCGACCGTCGGCTTCAGCTCGGCGATCGCGAGCAGGCTGGCGGCGACGGCCGCCGCGCCGGCCATGTCGGACTTCATCTCCCACATGCCCTGGGCCGGCTTGATCGAGACGCCGCCGGTGTCGAAGGTGATGCCCTTTCCGACCAGCGCGACCCGCTTCGTCGCCGCCCCGGCGCCGGCGGTGGCCGGGTCGTAGGTCAGCTTCACCAGCCGGGGCGGGGCCTCCGAGCCCTGGCCGACGGCGAGGATGCCGCCGTAGCCGCCGGCGGCGAGGGCCTGCTCGTCGAGGACCTCCACGCCGAGACCGGCCTCCCGGGCGGCGGCCGCGACCGAGTCGGCGAACGACGGCGGGCGCAGCTCGTTCGGCGGGGTGTTGACCCAGTCCCGGGTCCGGCTGACCGCGCGGGCCACCACCGTGGCCCGGGTGATCTCCGCCTGGGCCCGCTCGTCGGCGGCGTCCGGCACGTGCACGGCGATCGAGGAGACGACCGGGCGGCGGTTCGGCTGCGGCCGGGTCTTGTAGCCGGCGAACCGGTAGGCGCCCAGCAGCGCACCCTCGGCGGTGGCCCGGAGCGCGGCCGGGGCGTCCTCGTCGTCCGGCACCGGCAGGGTCAGCGCGACGCGCTCGGCGCCGGCGAGCGCCCGGACCGCCGACGCGGCGGCGCGACGCAGCGTCTCCGGGGCCGGCGCCGCGCCCGACGGCTCGGCCCCGAGACCGACCGCGACCACCAGCGGCGCGGTGATCGTGCCGAGGGTGGCAAGCTTGATCACCTCGCCGGGACCGCCGGTGGCACCCAGCAGTGCCAGGGTCTCGGTCAGTCGACCGTCGAACGCCGCGGCAATGCTCTCCGCGCCGCTGGCCAGCAGCAGAGTGTCGGCGAAGCCGGTCGTCCGCCCGGTCGTCGTCGCGTCCGTGGTCTGGCTGTGCAGGCCGATCACGATGGCGTCGACGGCGAGTTCGGCGGGGTCGGTGTCGACCAGGCTGAGGGTGGTGCTGGGCGATGTCACTCGGCGGCTCCGGTACGGGCACGGCCGGCCGCCTGGTGTGCGGTCGGCGAAGATGGTCTCCGGCGAAACCTACCCGCCGGAAGAATGGGCTGTCCCGCCGACGGTCCGCCGGAGGGGTCCCGCCGATGCTAACCAGGCGTCCCTGCGCAGGTAGGTTGCGACCCATGACCGACGCAACCCAGGTGTCCGGCCCGACCCCGGAACCTTCCCCCGACCAGCTCCGCCGCTCGCCGCTGCACGAGCGGCACGTCGCGCTGGGCGCCAAGTTCGCCGCCTTCGGCGGCTGGTCCATGCCCCTGGAGTACGCCGGTGGCGGGGTCCTCGCCGAGCACACCGCGGTACGTGCCGGGGTGGGTGTGTTCGACGTCTCGCATCTGGGCAAGGCCCGGGTCACCGGACCGGGGGCGACCGACTTCGTCAACGCCTGCCTCAGCAACGACCTGGGTCGGATCGGGCCCGGCCGGGCGCAGTACACGCTCTGCTGCGACGACACCACCGGCGGGGTGGTGGACGACATCATCGCCTACCTGCACGGCGACGACCACGTCTTCCTGATCCCGAACGCGGCCAACACCGCGGAGGTGGTCCGCCGGCTGCGGGCCGCCGCCCCGGCCGGGATCACTGTCACCGACGAGCACGAGGCGTACGCCGTACTGGCGGTGCAGGGGCCGCGTTCGGCGGAGGTGCTCGGCGCGCTGGGGTTGCCGACCGGGCACGGCTACATGAGCTTCGCCGCCGCCGACCTCGACGCTGCTCCGCTCGTCGTCTGCCGTACCGGGTACACCGGGGAGCACGGTTACGAACTGGTCGTTCCGGCGGAGGCGGCGGTCGGGGTCTGGGACGCGCTGCTCTCCGCGGGTGGCCCGGACGGCATCCGCGCCTGCGGGCTCGGCGCCCGGGACACCCTGCGGACCGAGATGGGCTACCCGCTGCACGGCCAGGACCTGTCACCGGAGATCACCCCGGTGCAGGCCCGGCTGGGCTGGGCGGTCGGCTGGGACAAGCCGACGTTCTGGGGGCGGGAGGCGCTGCTGGCGGAGAAGGCGGCCGGCGCCCGACGTGCCCTCTGGGGGTTGGAGGCGGAGGGCCGGGGCATCCCCCGCGCCGGGATGACGGCCCACGTCGGCGACACCGTGGTGGGCACGATCACCAGTGGGACGTTCTCGCCGACCCGCAAACTCGGCATCGCCCTGGCACTGCTCGACACGGCCGCCGGGCTGACCCAGGGCGACCAGGTGGAGGTCGACATCCGGGGCCGTCGTACGCCGATGCGGGTGGTCCGGCCGCCGTTCGTCCAGCCGTCCGTGAAGTAGCCGACCCGGCCGGGCCCGCTCAGCGCTGCGAGCGGTCGCCGGCGTCGAGTACGGCCTGGGTCCAGCCGCCCTCCACCACGCCGCTGCCGTCGAGTACCGCCCAGTCGACCACGTCGACGACGTCCACCACGACGGGCCGGCCGACCCGGACCGCCGGGTCGGCGGCCGCGTCGCTGGCGCTGGCGCCCAGGATCCGCTCCGGAGCGGCCCAGGAGGTCACCCCGGCCCAGACGTACTCCGGCCCCTCGTCGGTCGGCAGCGCGTACTTGACCAGCAGTTGCACGCCCTCGGGCAGCTTGCCGGCCAGGAACCGTTCCCGGATTCCCGGCAGGCCGTCGCGGGCGGTCGTGATCGCCTTCGCCATCGCGTCGTCCGGGCGGGCGTACCGGACGTCGGACTGCGCGGCACCGAACAGGGCGGCACAGACCGCGGCGAAGTACCGCCCGGCCGGGCCGGGGTGGCCGGCCGGGGGGAGCAGGGTCAGGAACGAGTCCGCGTCGGGGTCGGTCGCCGGGTCCAGTTCCAGGCGCAGCGCCGCCGGCCGGGTGCTGTCGTGCTGTTGCGGGTTGCCGTACGCAACCGCGATGTCGTGACCGGTGACCGAGGTGATCACCGGAAGCGGGACGAAGGCCGGCACCTCGTTGTCGGTGAGCCCGTCGGTCCAGGCCCGCAGCAGTCGGCGGGCCACCCCGGTCATCACCGCGCCCCAGGCCCGGGTGAGGTGCGTCGGCACCCCCTGTGCCTGCAGTTCCAGCAGTCCGAAGCGGCGCAGCCCCTTCGTGGTGAACCAGAGCCCGCTGTCGTCCGACGAGTACGGCACCAGCACCCAGTCGATCAGGCGTACCCGTCCCTCGCCGTCCGGCAGGGAGCGCAGCGCGGTCGCCGGATCGAGGAACTGCAGGGCGAAGACGTCCACCACGTCGGCGTCGAGCCGCTCGGCGAGCGCGGCGGCGACGGTACGGGCCGCCCACTCGTGTGCCGGCGGCCAGCCGGGTCGGTAACTCGCCTGTACGACCACCAGGTCGGTGGCGGCGGCCAGCCGGGCGAGTTGGGCATCGGTGGCACCGAAGGCGCTGAGCAGGTCCGGCGGCAGGTGCGGGAACTCGCTGATCGGCCGGGTGTCGACGCTCATCAGCGGGCTGGACAGCATCTGCCGGGCGAGGTCGTGCACCGGCCCGGAGATGCGTCCGCCGAGCCCCGCCACCACCTCGGCGGGCAGCGGGCCGGACTGACCGGAGGTCGGCACCAGGTAGGTGGCGGTCAGCGTCTCCGGAACCGGAACGGGCAGGAAATCATCCGTGATCAACATTCGTCCCCCCGCTCGACCGACCGGTGTTCGTTTTTGCGAACGCTACCCGTGTTTCGCCACCCGTGGACGCGGATCCGGTCAGCCGTTCAGCGGGTCAGCACCAGACCCAGGTAGCAGACCGTGGTGCCGACCTCGACGGCGGCGCCGAGCACGTCACCGGTGACGCCGCCGAACCGGCGTACCGCGTGGCGCACGGCCAGCAGGGCGACGGTGAGCGCGCCGACGACGGCGAGCGGCCCCTGCCACGGCCGGCCCGGCACGGCGGTGACCGCGGCCAGTGCGACGGCGGCCGTGCCGACGGCGAGTGCTCCCGGGCCGACCGTGCCGGCGACCAGCGCGCCGAGTCCGTCCGGCCGGGCCGCCGGCAGGCCACGCCGACAGGCCCAGCTCACCGCGAGTCGACCGGTCGCCGTCCCGGCCACCAGCGTCGCGACCAGCGCCGGCCACGGCCGGCCCGCCAGCGCCGCGAGGCACGCCGCCTGGATCAGGAGTACGAGGACCAGCGCGGCGACGCCGAACGGGCCGACGTCCGGCTGACGCATGATCTGCAGGGCGGCCGGCCCGGACCGGTAGGAGCCGAGCGCGTCGATCGTGTCGGCCAGCCCGTCCAGGTGCAGCCCCCGGGTGAGCAGCGCCGCCACGGCGACGGTGACCCCAGCGGCGACCAGGGGCGGGGCGAGCGCGGCGAGCCCGCCGAGCACGGCGGCGAGCAGCAGACCGAGCACGGCGCCGACCAGCGGGGCCAGCGCCATCGCGGTACCGGCGGCGGCCCGGTCCACCCGGGCGACCCGTAGCGGGGCGACGGTGAAGGTGGTCAGGGCCAGCCGACCGCCGGCGACGAACCGTCCGTCAGGCACCGCGGGTGCTGGTCGACGCCGCGTTGTCGACAGCCGTGCCGCCGTCGGCCGCGGCACTGGTGTCCGGCGCCGCCACGCTGTCCGGTTCCGTCGGGTCGTCGGCTGTCGTCGGGCCGTCCGGTACGGCGGTCGGTCCGGGTCCGGCCGGCCGGGGCTCGACGAACTCGCTGTCGTCGTCCGCCTCGACCCACTCCCGGTCCGACTCCGTCGGCTCGTCGGCCGGTGCCGCACCCGGCCCGGTGCCCTCCGGGGCGTCCGTCGGGCCGGAACCGGTCGGCTCCCCGTCCGAGGTCAGCGTCGGATGGGTCGGCAGTCCACCGGCCAGGGTCAGCCCGGAGCGCAGCAGCGGCAGCGCGGCCAGCGCGGCGGTGCCCTCACCGAGGCCGAGCCGCAGGTCGAGCAGCGGGCTCAGGTCGAGTACGTCGGCGGCGAGCCGGACGGCCGGGTGGTCGCCGTGGTCCGGCAGCAGGCACCAGTGCCGGGCCTGGCCGGCGAGATCCCGGCTGACCAGGCCGGCCGCCACGCCGACCGGCCCGTCCAGCAGCACCGGGGTACGGCGCGCGGTGGCGCCGAGCAGGATTCCGGTGGCGACCGCGATGTCGCCGCCGCCGAGTTCGGCCAGCACGTCCTTCGCGTCCCGGGGGCTGCGCCGGGTCCGCTGCAGCGCGTCCCGGACCGCCGAACACCGGGCCATCCAGGCCGGGTCGTCCACCTGCCCGCCCGGGGTGACCACCCGGCCGAGCACCGCCGCCGGTTCGGCGCCGGCGGTCGCCGCGAGCACGGCGGCCGCCGCCGCGTCCGTACCGGCGCCGCAGGCGGCCAGCACGAGCAGTTCCACACCCGCGTCCACCGCGTCCTCGGCGAGCCGCCACCCGTACCGCAGGGCCGCCTCGACGTCGTCGGTGGAGAGCGCCGGCTCCTGCTCCATCGGCCCGGACGCCGGGACCTCGACGACCTGGAGGGTGGCGCCGGCCTCGGCGGCCAGCCGGGCGAGCGGACCGGAGCCGGCCCGGGCCTGCGCCGCCCGTCGGGCGGACTCGCCGGGCACCGCGCCGGCCGAGGCGCCGCCCGCGTGGTCGCCGTGCAGCAGCAGCACCCGTACCGAGCGCCACGGCGTCGGTGTCGCGGTCCGCTGGGTGGCCGCGGCGAACTCGACGACCCGGGCCAGGTTGCCGAGTCCGGGGCCGGGCAGGTCGAGGGTGGCCAGCCGGTCGAGCGCGGCCCGGCCGGTGTGCTCGTCCGGCATCGGCAGTTCCATCCCGGGCTGGATCACCAGGCCGGTGGCGACCATCGGCAGGGCCATGGTCGGCGCGGTCCAGGCCGTCCCGGCCGCCGGGTCGGTGCCGGACCGCCGCGGTGTGTCGACGGTCGGCCGGAGGACCTCCGGCATGGCGCCGAGGACCCCGGTCCAGGCCGACGGTGTCGTACCGGCGTCGGCCGCCGAGGTCACGCCCGGCCAACCGGTGGCCTCGGCGTTGCGGTCCGCGCCGGGCTGCGCCGGTACGCTCGCCCGCTGCGGGGACGCCGCGCCCGCCGGGCCGGACTCCTTGAGCCGGGTCGGCTGTCCGGCGATCACCAGGACGACGGTGTCGCAGGCGTCCGCCACCGTCTGGTTGGTGCTGCCGAGCGCGTCGGCGAAGGCCCGGCCGAGCGGGGTGACCGGCACCATCGAGAGTCCGACCTCGGGGCTGACCAGCACCAGGCGGGCGGCGCAGTCCCGGACCGCCGCGCCGAGCTCGGCGACGGTGGCGACATCGTCCGCCGGCTGGTGCGCCGGGTCGAGCAGCACGGTCACCCATCCGCCGAGGTCGTCGACGAGCAGCGTCTCGTCCGGTGCGGCCGTTCTGATCAGCTCCAGCAGCCGGCCCGGGTCCGTGCCCGCCTCCTCGGTCGCCCAGCCCGCCGGCCGGCGCAGCCGGTGCGTCTCGATCCGGGCCGCCCACTCGGGGTCGTCGGGGCTGGCCGTCGCGGTGGCGACGTACCGGACCCGGGGCGCCTCCCGGACCAGCGATTCGGCGAATTCGGACTTGCCGGACCGGATCCCGCCCAGCACCAGGATCCTGCTCCACCCGTCTACGGACATGCCCGTACCTTAGAGCGCTCGGTTGTACATCCCGCTGTGAGGTGCGGCTCGGCGCCCCCGGACGTACGGGTCGGGGTGCTCGGCGGACCGCTCCGGCTGGTTGGTCCGGATCGGCCGACTAGGCTGGCGGAGGTTGTCGGCGCGGAAGATCGGCGAGGGGAGACGCGACATGCCGTGGAGCTGGCGGTACGAGGGCGCGGACGGTGCTCCGGTGAGCGGACCGGCCGAGGCGTTCAGCAGCCAGGCCGACGCCGAGTCCTGGATCGGACAGACCTGGCGGGAACTGGCCGCCTCGGGCGTCGCCACGGTGCTCCTGGTCGAGGACGACCGGGTGGAGTACCGGATGAGCCTGCAGCCCACGGCCGAGTGACCGGGTGATGGCCTTCGACCAGCGGGGCCGGGACCGGCTCGTGCTCGGCGTCCCGGCGGCGGCCTTCCGGCCGAGTCCGATCTTCCTGGCCCTGGTCGCGCTCTTCGTGACCAGTGGTGTGATGGCGTGGAACGAGTACGGCAACGTCCGGTTCGACGTTTTCCTCTTTGTCGTCTCCGGCTGGCTGGTGTCCCTGTGCCTGCACGAGTACGCGCACGCCATCGTGGCGTTCCGGGCCGGTGACCGGGGTGTCGCGCACCGCGGTTACCTGACCCTCAACCCGCTCAAGTACAGCCACCCGCTGCTGTCGATCATCCTGCCGGTGGTGGTCGTGCTGCTCGGCGGCATCGGTCTGCCCGGCGGGGCGGTCTGGGTCGACCGGCACGAGATTCCCGGGCGGCTCCGGCACTCGCTGGTCAGCCTCGCCGGCCCGGCGACCAACGTGATCTTCGCGCTGCTGCTGGTGGTGCCGTTCGCGATCGGCGTGGACGTCAACGCCGCGCCGGCGTTCTGGGCCGGGGTCGCGCTGCTCGCCTTCCTGCAACTGACCGCCAGCGTGCTCAACCTGCTGCCGGTGCCGGGACTGGACGGCGGCAACGTCGTCCAGCCCTGGCTGAACCCGCAGTGGCGGCGGGGCTACGACCTGATGGCGCCGTTCGGCTTCATCCTGCTCTTCGCGCTGCTCTGGAATCCCCGGGTGGGCGGCTGGTTCTTCGACGGCGTCTTCGCGGTCGGTGACCTGATCGGGCTCCCCGACTACCTCTACGTCGAGGGGCTGCGCCTGATCCGGTTCTGGCAGGGCTGACCGCCGTCCGGGCTGTCGGTGCCGTTCCGTATCCTGCCGGTCGTCCGATCGGGAGGGGGGCCACGCCGTGGCCGACGTGACCGCTGTCCAGGTGCTGCTGGAGTGCTGCGAGCCGAAAGTGTTGCCCGACGTCCTGACCCGGCGCCGCCAGGCCGCTGAGGAGGTGCTCCGGCACGCGTCGGTGCTGGGCGCGACGCTGGTGCGGGCGGTGCTCGACTCGGGGGACGACGGTCTGCGTCTGGCGCTGGCCGGCAACCGGGCTTTCCCGGCCAGCCACCCGGAGGCGGCCGCCGAACTGGCCGCCACCGCGACCGCGCCGATCGCCGCGGCGCTGCTCCGGCACGGCGACGCGAAACTGCGCGCCGAGGTGTTGGCCGTTGTCGATCCGGCTGATCCCTGGTGGCGGCGGCCGGGCGGGTTCGTCCCGACCCTCGTCGACCGGGCGAGGTACGAGTGGCAGATGATCACCGACCTGGCCGGTACGACACCGTTCGAGGAGATCGACCACGTCTTCCTCTCCCTGGACCGGGCGCGTACGGCGCGCCGGGAGCTGGAGGTGCTGGCGCACGTCTGGCGGCGGGCCGGGCGCGACGCGGTGGCCGGCTACCCCACCGCCCAGTTCGATCCGCTGGTCGCCGAGTCACTGGCCGACGCGCTGGGCGCCGAGGACGGGGTGGCCGCCCTGGAACGGGCGACACACGAGCTGGAAACGGCGGCCGGCGTGGCCCGGCTGCTGCGGGCGGTCGACCGGGGCACCGCCGAACTCGCCCCGGATCAGCTGGTGGACTGGTCGGCGGTGGTCGCCGGGGACGCGGAGCAGCCGTACGGCGCCGCGGCGGCCAAGGCCCTGGGCGAGCGTGCCGACTGCCCCGACGCGCTGCGGACCAGCTTCGTGCACCGGTTCGGGGTGGACGTCCTGAACTGGTTCCCGGGGCCGGTCGGCCTGCCCGTGATGCTGGCCTGCGCCGAGGAGCTGGCGAACGGCAACGCCGTGGTCACCGGTACCCGGCTGCTCGGCGAGAAGGTGGCGGAGGCGCTGGAGCAGGGGACGGTGACCGCCGCGCAGGTGGTGGAGCGGCTGGCGCCGGTCGGCTGCCTGCCGGGTGTCGCCGTCATGGCGGAGCCGCTCAGGACGGCGGTCGGGGAACTGGTCGGTGCCACGGTCGGCACCGACCCCGGTGCCTGGCGGGCCCTCTGGAAGCACCTGTCCAGTTGGCCGGGCAGCCTGCCGGAGCTGCTGGCGGCGGCGACCGCCACCGCCGGGGAGGTGCGCCGGTGGGCGAACGCCAGACCGGCACCCGCGCTGGACGGCAAACCGCCCGCCTGGACACGCTCCCGCCGGGCATTCCGCGACCTGCTGCTCTGCTGCCCGACCGAGACCGTCATGGCGATCCTGCCGGTGCTCGACGGGCGGGCCACCTACGACCTGCTGCACCGTGGCACGGTCGGTCCCGAGCTGGTGGCGGCCCTGATCGACACGAACAACCTGGCACACCTGCGTCTTCTCGCCGGAAACCGGGACCTTCCAGCGGACACGTTCGACGCGCTGCTGGCCTACGACGACACCGAGATCAACACCGGCCTGTACCAGAGCCCGCACGCCACCCCGGCGGTACGACGCCGGATCCTCGCCGGGCTGCGCCACGACGAAGCCTGGCCGGGCGGGACGGACCGGCTCCCGCTCGGTGACCGGCTCCGGGCGCACCTGCTGGAGCCCGCCGAGCGTCGGTTCATGCTGCCCTGGATCGAGTCGGGGCTGACCGAGCTGGCCGTGGAGCTGATGCGTCGTACCCGGGTACCCACCGGTCTGCTCCAACTGCGGATGGTGCTGGCGGTCGCCCGTCGGGAGGGCGTACCGGCCGCCCGGGCGCTGTTCGAGGTGGACCTGACCCGGCGCGCGTACCAGGGCAATCCGTGGCTGGTCGCGGTCCGAAAGGCGGCGGCCGGGGCGCTCGACGGTCCGGACGAGGCCGCGGCCGTACGGGCGGTGCAGGCCCTGGTCGACCGGGAGAGTACGCCGGACAAGTGGCTGGGCCGGTTGCGCCGGGCCGATCCGATGGCGGGTGACCTGCACATCCTCGAGGCCGAGCAGCACGTGACCGACTGGACGCTGCTGCTCGCCGAGCACCGGCGGGAGCCGTTCCCGTACGGCGTGCTGGTGTATCTCGGGAAGCTGCCGGGATGTCCGGCGGAACTGGTCGCGGAGGTGGCCGCCGGGCCGCCGTCGACCGACGGGTCCGACGGACCTGTCGTCCCGCCGACGACTCCGGACGGAAGCGTCGATTGGACCGACTGGGCGACCTGGGCGCCCCGGGCGGTCGCCGCCGGTACGGTCCCACTGGCCGACCTGGCGACGACGGCCGCGCCGGTCAGCGCGCTGCTGCGGGCCGGTGGCAAGGCCGGATGGTGGCGGACGGCGGACGATCCGCTACCCGGCCTGTGCCGGGAGGTGCTCGGCGAGAACCTCGACGGTTGGCTGCTGGCCCTGGACCTGGTCGACAACTTCCCCGGCACCCTGCCCGAGTTGTTGACCACCAGCCGGATGGCCACCGCCGTCCTGTCACCGCACTGAGCTGCCGGCCCGACCCTGCGGCGGGCCGGTGGCCGAGTGGGCTGCCGTGCCGCGTCGGGCCGGATCCGCGACGAGATCGCCCGCGCCGTCGACGACCGCGGTGGCCGAGGGGACTGCCGTGGCGGCGCCGAGCCGGTACGGGCCGGGTGTCGGCCGTCACGGTGCCGGGCCGGGGCCGGCGGGAGCCGGGGCGGCGGCCGGCAGGTTCGCCGACCGCCACCCCGGGTCGGACCGTTACGGCCGGGTGGCCGGGCTCTGGGTCTTGGCCGGGTCCCGCTCGACGATCGGGTCGATGACCTCGTCGATCGCCTTGAGCAGCTCGGCGTCGAGCTTGACCCCGGCGGCCTTCACGTTGTCGTGCACCTGCTCGGGGCGGGACGCCCCGACGATCGCCGACGAGACGTTCGGGTTCTGCAGCACCCACGCCACGGCCAGCTGGGCCATGCTCAGGCCGGCCTGCTCGGCCAGCGGCTTCAGCCGCTGCACCCGGGTCAGCACCTCGTCGTTCATGAAGCGCGAGATCATGTTGGCGCCACCGGACGAGTCGGTGGCCCGGGAACCGGCCGGCGGCTCCTGACCGGGCAGGTACTTGCCGGTCAGCACGCCCTGGGCGATCGGCGACCAGACGATCTGTCCGATGCCCAGCTCCTCGCTGGTCGGTACGACCTCGGACTCGATGACCCGCCAGAGCATCGAGTACTGCGGCTGGCTGGAGACGAGCTGGATCTTCAGCTCCCGGGCCAGCGCGTGCGCGGCCCGGATCTCGGAGGCCTTCCACTCCGAGACGCCGATGTAGTGCGCCTTGCCGGAGTGCACGACGTCGGCGAACGCCTCCATCGTCTCCTCCAGCGGCGTCTCGTAGTCGTACCGGTGCGCCTGGTAGAGGTCGACGTAGTCGGTCTGCAGCCGCTTCAGCGAGCCGTTGATCGACTCCATGATGTGCTTGCGGGACAGGCCACGGTCGTTGCGGCCCGGCCCGGTCGGCCAGTAGACCTTCGTGAAGATTTCCAGGCCCTCGCGGCGCTCGCCCTTCAGGGCCCGGCCCAGCACGGCCTCCGCCTTGGTGCCCGCGTACACGTCGGCGGTGTCGAACGTGGTGATGCCGACGTCCAGAGCCGCGCGAACGCAGGAGAGAGCGGCCTCCTCCTCGACCTGTGAGCCGTGGGTGAGCCAGTTGCCGTACGAGATCTCGCTGATGAGCAGGCCGGAACGGCCAAGGTGACGGAATTCCATACCTCGACCCTAGCCCTTTCCCCGGGAAGTGGATCAGGTCGCCCGGCCGGGGCGGCCACAGGTCACAGTACGGGCTTGGTGTCCGCCAGGAGTCTGTCGATCTCCTCGATCACGTCGGACCGGCTGGGGTGCAGTACGTCGATCAATGGCTCGCCACGCCGGTCGAGCGCGCCCCACCGGCCGGCACCGTCGCCGATCAGGAAGGCGACCGGGTGGATGACCATGGCCGGGTGGGCCGGCGGAACGATGACCTGCCCGGACTTGTCGACCACACCCTTGCGTCCGCTGGCGTCGACGATGGCCAGGCCCTCGTCGGTGAAGCCGTCGACGTACCGGCCGTCGGTCAGTGCCGTCGCGAAACCGGTGTACCGGGTCGGCAGGAAGACCTTGCCGGTGCGGTCGACCGCGCCCCAACCGCCGCGACGGACCGCGGCGACACCCCGCCGGAACGGGCGTACGTCCTCGAAGCCGGTCGGGATGACCACCTTGTTGGCCTTGTCGATCGCGATCCACCCACCGGTGCCGTCCCGGGACACCCAGGCGAGCCCGTCGGAGAAGGAGCTGACCGCCAGGTATCCGGCCGTGGCCTCGACGAGCAGCGCACCGGACTCGTCGATCAGCTCCCAGGTCGGGGTCTCCGGGCGGCGGACCCAGGCCGCCCCGTCCCGGAACGGCTGCACGTCGGCGTAACTCGGGGCGATCGCCAGCTGCCCGTCCGGGTCGGCGTACCCCCAGCGCTGCACCTTCTCGCTGAACGTGGGCACCGGTGGCTTGTGCACCTGGAGGATCTCGTCACGGTCCCGGGGGTACGGGCCCCAGCCGTTCTGGGCGACCTTGTTGAAGACCGCGTCCAGCGCCAGTTCGGTACGGGCGATCAGGTCCGGATCCTCGACCTTGCGCAGTTCCAGCGCCTTCTCGAAGTGGTTGCAGGCCTCCATGTAGCGGCCCTGGTCGTAGCAGGACCGGCCGGCGTGCTCGTGCATGGTGGCCCGGAGCCGGTCCGGCAGCTCGGGGGAGTTCGCCTCACCGAAGAGCCGGTCGGCCTCGGCGAAGTCCCCACGCCACTGGAGTACGTGCGCCAACCGGGCCTGCGCGATCGCGATTCGTCGCAACTGGCCGGTCGCCTCGGCGTGCGCCAGCGCCAGTTTGCCGTCGGCCAGCGCCTTGCCCAGGTCGCCGAGGATGCGGGAGACGACCGCCCGCAGGCTCAGCAGTCGGGCCCGGGTCCCGTTGTCCTTGGCCGGTTCGAGCTTCTCGGACAGCCGGTCCCGGATGGCCCGCAGCTCGTCCGGGTTCTCGACCAGCTCACGAAGCGTCTCGTGGTGGAACCGCCACTCGTACGAGGCGAGCACCTGTTCCGGATCGGCGGTGGCCGGTTCCGGTGTGCTCTCCTCGGGCTCCGGCTCGGCCTCCCGTCCGGCTCGCGGCCGGATGATCGGGGTGAGCATGGTGGGAGCGCTCAGCGCCGTTGCCGCGCCGGCGGCCGGACCGGCCGGAAGCACGGTGTCCGGACTGGCCTCGGCGACCGGTGAATCCGGCGGCGAGGTGTCCAGCGGCGGCCCGGAGACGGGTCCGTCGGCGGAGCCGGAGTCGGTGGCCGGAGGTGCCGGAACGGGGGTCGGGCCGGGGTCTTCGGGCGGTGGTGCCGAGCTGGCGGCGGTGCCGTCGGACGGTGCCGGAGGCGTACCGGTGGTCGCCGAGGCTGTCGTGTCGGCGGCGGCGGCGGTGGTCGGCGGCGCTGCCGTGTCGGCAGTCGGGGCAGCCGGGGCCTGCCCGGTCGTCGCCGTGTCGTCGACCGGCCCGGCAGACGCCGTCCCGCCGGCTGATTGACCGGTCGACGGGGTTTCGGACGTCAGACCTTCGCCGGCCGGCGGTGTGTCGGCGGTCGGTTCGGCGGCGGGCGGCCGGGTCCGGGCCGCCGGCTCGGCGGTCGGTTCCGGCGGTTCGCCGGCCGGGGGGTCCGCCGTACCGGCGGCATCCTCCTCGGCCAGGGCTGGCCCGGATGTCTGCCCGGTCTCCGGCAGTGGTGGCGTGGCGGGGGCGGCGTCGGCCAGCGGCCCGGGTTGGGCGTGGTCAGCGACAGGTCCGGTGGTTGGCATGAAGGGTACGGAAGTCTCACTTGGATCGGCCGCTTCGCCGGATTCCGGTCGGGGACCGGCGGATGCCGGTTCGATCGGAGGCCCGGACGAGGGTGCGGGCGAGGCGGGTTCGATGACGGGAGTGGCCGATGGTGCCACGTCCGTCGGTGGGACGGGTGTGGAGGGGACCGACGGGGCCGGTCCGGGGGACGGGACGGGGTCCGGCACCACCGGCGTGGTTCCGGACGGGGCGGGGGTCGGCGCGGGCAGGAACTCCAGCCGCAGGCCCCGGGTGGGTGGCGGCGCCGGACGCGGCACAGGCTGGTCGGTGCCGGAGGGCCGCGCCGGTGGCGGGGCCGTGGGCTCGCCCGGCGATGCCGGGGTCAGCCAGCCGGTCGGCCGTTCGCGCACCTGTTCGCCGGTACGGGCGTCGCTGCCGGCGTCCGCCGGTGGGGTCGGGCGGGTCGGCCCGGTCGGCGGCACGGCGGCGGCCGGTCGGGTGGGTTCGGCCGGGTGGGTCGGTGCCGGGCGTGGTGGTTCCGTTGGTGGGGTGGGGCGGGTCGGCCCGGTCGGCGGCACGGCGGCGGCGGGTCGGGCGGGCTCGGTCGGCCGGGCGGGTTCCGTCGGCGGTGCCGGCCGGGTGGGCTCGACCGGGCGGGGCGGTTGCCCGGCGCGGGCAGGGTCGACCGGACGGGCGTCCACCGGCCGGGACTGCTCGACCTTGCGAACGGGTTCGATCGGCCGACTCGGCTCGATCCGCCGAACCGGTTCGACCGGCCGTGGTTGTTCGGCGGCACGGGGCGGCTCGCCGGGCCGGGGTTGCCCGGTGGGCACCCCGCGCGGGCCGGCGACCGGACCGATCGCTCCGGGGGAGACCGGGTCCCGCCGACCGGTCAGGTCGTCGGGCTCCGGCGGACGGGGCACGTTCCGTTCGGCACCCGGAGCGGGGATCCGGTCCGGGCGGTTCGGTTCGGCCCGACGGCTCGGCGGCGGCGCGTCGTTCCCCGGGCGGTCGTACCCGAACGGGGCCGGCCGTCCCGGACGCTCGGGCGGCGGCGGCATCGGGCCGGAGCGGGCGGCCTGGTCCGGTGCGGTCCGTGGGTCGCGCCCGGGTGGCCGACCGGATCCCAGGTCCGGGAACCGGCGGCTGTCGCGAGGCGGCTCCTGACCGGGTACCGGGCCACGCGGTGCCGACCAGCCGGGAGTGGGCGGCGGTCCGGATCCGGGCCGCCGGCTCGGCGGTGGCGGCGGTGTGAAGTCCGAACCGGGCCGGTCCGGCCTGGTCCGTGGCGGGACCCGACCGGGAGGCGGCTCGTGGCCCGGTGAACGTGGGGCGGTGCCGCCGGGCCGAACGCCCCAGCCGTCGCCGCGGTCCGGACCGGTCGGTCCGTCGAACGCCGCCGGAGCATGGGGTACGCCTCGGTCGCCCGGCCCGGGTCGTCCCCGGCCTCCGGCCGGTCCAGGGCGGCGTTCGGCGGGCCCCGGTCGCCGGTCGGGCAGCGGCTGGGTCTCCTCCGGGGGCGGTCCGGTCAGCCACCGTCCCCGCCGCTCCGGCGGGAGCCGGTCGGGGAACTCCGGTGGCCCGGAGCGGGCCGCCCGGGGCCGCTCCTCCGCGGCCGGGTGGGGAGCACGCTCCGGCCGATTCCGTGGGTGGTCGACGCCGTCGGCGGAATCGCCACGACGCCCAGACTCGACCGGACCGGGCGCGCGGCGCTCGTCCCGGCCGATCGGCACCGGTCCGTCGGCGCGGCGGTCGACCGGTGGCCGACTCCGACCGTTGGACGGCCGATCCCAGTCCGGTGCGTCGTCCCAGCCGTCGGGGCCGTCGTGCCAACCGTCCGGAGGGTCGTACCAGCCCTCCTGGGTGTCGTGTCGCCGGGGTGCGGGAGTTACCCGGCCGTCGCCTAGCCGGCTGTCCCGCTGCGCCGGACCGTCGGGTCGGTGCGACGGGTAGGCGTCGCCCGGCTGGCCCGGCTGCCCGTTCGGCGGCGGCACGCTCGCCCGGCCGGTCGGCACCGAGGCCCGACCGCTCGGCCGGGCCGGCCGACGCCGCTGGTGCCCGATGTCGCCCGGATAGCGCTGCCCGGGGAACTGCGGACGCCACTCGGCCGTCGGTTCGACCACCCAGGACGGTTCCGCGGACTCACCCCACCGGTTCGGGTACCGCTCGCTCATGACACCACCTCGCTGCGCTCGGCGTTGTCATGAGCTATGGGGCCGAGTTGGCTGGTTCGCTCGCTGCGCTCGCTCACGACACCACCTCGCTGCGCTCGGCGTTGTCATGAGCTATGGGGCCGAGTTGGCTGGTTCGCTCGCTGCGCTCGCTCACGACACCACCTCGCTGCGCTCGGCGTTGTCATGAGCTATGGGGCCGAGTTGGCTGGTTCGCTCGCTGCGCTCGCTCACGACACCACCTCGCTGCGCTCGGCGTTGTCATGAGCTATGGGGCCGAGTTGGCTGTCGGACCCGGTCCGCAGGGCGACCACGGCGGTGTCGGGGTGGCGAGCCGCGCGCAACGCGGCCGGGGAGGCCGGCTCGCGTCGCTTACTCACGGGGTGTCACCTCGTCGAAAATTCTCGCTGGGCAGCCGGGTGCACCGGATAAAGTCACCCGGCTCGAGGCAGCGTGGTCGCGGAAGGAGGGTAACGGCGTGGGCTCAGTCACCGCCACTGTGCCACCACCCATCGGCCGAAACATCACCACATCGTTCCGGACATTTACTGCCATAACCGGATCAGGGTTCCGTCGGTACTCTACCTACCGGCAAGCTACTCTTGCCGGCGCCTTCACCAACACCGTCTTCGGCTTTCTTCGTTGTTATGTGTTGCTCGCCGTGGCGGGGGGCGCCGGCGGCGTCGCCGCGGGCTACACGCCGGCCCAGTTGGCCACGTTCGTCTGGGTCGGACAGGGTCTGCTCGCCGTGGTGCTCCTCTGGGGATGGACCGATCTGGCCGACCGGATCCGCACCGGCGACGTGGCCAGCGATCTGCTGCGCCCGGTCCACCCGGTGGTCAGCTACCTCGCCGTCGACCTGGGCCGAGCCGGATACGCGCTGCTGACCCGCTTCCTGCCGCCGGTGCTGACCGGGCTGGTCTTCTTCGACCTCGCGCTGCCGACCCGGTGGCCGACGCTGCCGCTCTTCGTGCTCTCCGTCGTACTCGCGGTGGTGATCTGCTTCGGCTGCCGGTACCTGGTCAACGCGACGGCGTACTGGCTGTACGACGTACGCGGGCCGATGATCCTGTGGACGCTCGGCTCCGGAGTACTGGCCGGCCTCTACTTTCCGCTGCGCTTCCTGCCGGACTGGGTGACGGTCCCGCTCTGGCTGGCCACCCCGTTTCCCAGCCTGCTCCAGACGCCGCTGGACGTGGTCGTCGAGCGGGACCCACAGCCGGTCCAGGCGGCCCTGGTCGTCGTGCAGTTGGCCTGGGCTGCCCTCATCCTGCTCGCCTGTCAGGTCGTGCAGCGCCGGGCCGAGCGGCGGCTGGTGGTGCAGGGTGGCTGAGCGGACCGGGGTGCTGCCGGCCTATCTGGCGCTGCTGCGCGGACAGGCCCGCTCGCAGGCGTCCTACCGGGCGTCGTTTGTCGTCGACCTCCTCGGAAACGTCGGGGCCACCGTCTTCGACGTGGTCACCGTGCTGGTGCTGTTCCGGGTCACCGGGACCCTGGGCGGGTTCGACCGGAGGGAAGCGATGGTCATGGTGGGCATCTCCGCCGCCGCCTTCGCCGCCGCCGACCTGGCCGTCGGCAACATCGAGCGGCTCCGGCAGTACGTCCGCACCGGACTACTGGACGCGGTGCTGGTCCGACCGCTCAGCGCGCTGCCGCAACTGTTGCTGATGGAACTTCCGCTGCGCAAGACACTCCGGGCGTTGTTCGGTGTCGCCGTGCTGGTCGTCGCCGTGGCGACCGCCGGGATCGACTGGACCCCGGCGCGGGCCGTCCTGGTCGTGGCCGCTCCGCTCGCCGGAGTGGTCTTCTTCGGCTCGATCTTCGTGGCCACCGCCAGCCTCGCCTTCTGGTGGATCGACTCCGGCGAGATCGGTGCGGCGTTCACCTACGGGGGAAGGGACTTCACCACGTATCCAATGACTGTCTACAGTGGCTGGTTCCGAACCGTCTTCACGTACGGGCTGGGTTTCGGTTTCGTCGCCTACTACCCGACGCTGGCGTTGCTCGGCCGCGCCGACCCGCTCGGCCTGCCGGACTGGGTGGGGTGGGCCGCGCCCGGCGTCGCGTTGCCGGCCGTGGTCGTCGCCGGTCTCTTCTGGCGGACCGGGGTACGGCACTACCGGAGCACCGGCTCATGACGGCGACCCCGCCGGACGAACCGGTGATCGAGCTGGCCGGCCTGCGCAAGGAATTCGTGGTCCGGGTCCGGGCCGGCCGGTTCCGCCGGACGAGACGGCTGGTGACCGCCGTCGACGGGATCGACCTGACCATCCGCCGGGGCGAGATGATCGGCTACATCGGGCCGAACGGCGCCGGGAAGTCCACCACGCTGAAGATGCTCACCGGGGTGCTGATGCCCTCGGCCGGCGAGGTGCGGGTCTGTGGCCTGGCGCCGGTGGCCCAGCGGACCCGGCTGGCGCTGCGGATCGGGGTGGTCTTCGGGCAGCGTTCACAGCTCTGGTGGGACCTGCCGCTACGGGACTCGTTCGACCTTCTCCGGCACGTCTACCGGGTGCCGGCCGCCGCGCACGCGGCCCGGCTGCGCCGCTGCCGGGAACTGCTCGACCTCGACGACTTCCTCGACATCCCGGTCCGGCAGCTCTCCCTCGGCCAGCGGATGCGCGGCGAGCTGACCGCGGCACTGCTGCACGGGCCGGAGGTGCTCTTCCTCGACGAGCCGACGATCGGGCTCGACGTGGTCAGCAAGCAGGCGGTCCGGGCCTTCCTCGCCGAACTCGGCCGGGCCGGTGACACCACGCTGGTGCTGACCACACACGACCTGGCCGACATCGAACGCCTCTGCCGTCGGCTGGTGGTGATCGACCACGGTCGGGTGGTGCACGACGGCTCGATCGAGGCGCTGCACGCCCGGTACGGCTCGCGTCGGCTGGTGGTGGCGGACCTGGAGGAGCCGACGTCCGTGCCGCCGACGCTGGCCGGTGCTCCGCTGCTGCGGACCGAGGCCGACGGGCGACGGCTGGTCTTCGCCTGCGAGTCGGCGACCGCCTCCGAGGTGGTGGCACGACTCGCCGGGCTGGTCGCGCTCCGGGACATCGCCATCGTGGAGCCGGACATCGAGGACGTGGTCACCCGGCTCTACCGGGAGGCGGTCGCCGATGATCCGCGGGTCGGCGCGGAGCCGGACTGAGCCCCCGGGCCACGGACGCCCGAGCCGTCGGACGACGGCGGAATCCCGGTCGGCCGGGTGCCGGGCCGGCCTGCACGCTCGGTCGGCTGGGTGCTCGGTTCACGGGTGCTCCATCACCAGGACGGCGCAGGTGTGCGGCGCGAGCGCCTCGTACCGGTGCGGCACGTCGCCGGGAAACGCGACGTAGTCGCCTGGTTCGAGGACGACGGGTTCGTCGACCGGCCCGGTACGTAACCGGCCGGCGCTCACCACCAGGTGCTCGACGCTGCCGGGGATGTGCGGCTCCGCGGTACGGACCGTGCCCGGCTCCAGTTCGATCAGGTAGATGTCCTGGCGGACCTGCGGGGCGCCGGCGGCGAGCAGGGTACCGGTGAAGTCGGCCTGCTGGGAGCGGACCTGGGGGCCTTCCCCCGCCCTGATCACCCGGACCGTCGGCGTCGCCTCGCCCACCAGCCGGCTGAACGGGACGCCCAACGCCACCCCGAGCGCCCAGACCGTCTCCACGCTCGGGTTGCCGGTTCCCGCCTCCAGTTGGGAGAGGGTCGACTTGGCGATGCCGGCCCGGCGGGCCAGCTCCCCGAGGGAGATCCCGGCCCGGTCCCGCTCCCGTCGCAGGGCGGCGGCGATGACGGCCACCGGTGAACCTTCCGGTCTGGTCGTTCGATCCATCGGCCAATCCGTTCGACTTGACGAACACTTGTCACGCGTTCATCATTCTGAACCATGCGTACGGCAGAGCGAACAGCGAGGCGGACGTTGCTGCGCGACATCGGCGCGATCGGTGTCGCCGTCGTCGCGGTGGGCGCGTCCTTCGGCGCCATCGCCCTGACCGCGGGCCTGCCGGTACCGGCGGTCGTCGCGATGTCCACCCTGGTGTACGCCGGTGGCGCCCAGTTCATGGCCGTCGGACTGGTCGTGGCCGGCAGCCCGCTGGCGGCGGTCGCCGCCGGACTGCTGCTCAACGCCCGACACCTGCCCTTCGGGCTGGCCCTCGGCGACACACTGGGCCGACGGTGGCGTGACCGGCTGCTCGGCAGTCACCTGATGACCGACGAGGTCACCGCGTTCGCCCTCGCCCAGCCCGACCCGGCCGGGCGACGCCGGGCCTTCTGGCTGGCCGGCGTCCTGCTGTTCGTCGCCTGGAACCTCGGCACCGTGGTCGGCGTACTGCTCGCCAGCCAGGTCGGCGACCCGCTACGGCTCGGCGTCGACGCCGCGTTCCCGGCCGGGCTGCTCGCCCTGCTGCTGCCGTCCCTGCGGAAACCCGAGACTCGTCGGGTGGCGCTGGTCGGGGCCGCCGTCGCGGTGCTGGCGACACCGCTGCTGCCGGCCGGTCTGCCGGTGCTGCTCGCGCTGACCGGCCTCGCCGTACTCCTGCTGCCCAGGCGACGTCGGGAGCCGGCGTGCTGATCGCGACGATCCTCGCCCTGGCCCTCGGCACGTACGCCTTCCGGCTCTCCGGGGTGGTGCTCGGGGAGCGGCTCACCCTTCCCGACCGGGCGACCCGGCTGCTGCCGGTCGCGGCCACCGCGTTGCTCGCGGCACTGGCGGCCACCGCCGCGCTGACCGAGGCCGGGGCGTTCGCCGGGTTCGCCCGGCCGGCCGGTGTGCTGGTCGGCGCCGCGCTCGCCTGGTGGCGGGCACCGTTCGCGGCGGTTGTCGTGGCGGCGGCCGCTACGACAGCCCTGCTGCGTCTGCTCGGCATCCCCTGAGGATCCGGATGGTCGGGCTGCCCCTGACCTCCCGACCGCGCGGCTGTTGCTCTTCCGTCGCCCGATCGCCGAGGGCCGCCGGTCAGCTCAGATCTTGTCGCCGAGGTTGACCCGGGGCGCGGGAGCGCGCATCCGACGGAAGGTGATCGACCGCATGATCGCGTAGAGGTAGAGCGAACCCATCCGCTGGTCGGTCTTGGGGAAACGCTGCCGGATCAGCTTCTTGATCTTCCGGGAGATCAGCACCGAGTCGATCACCAGGGCGATGGCCAGCGCGCCCCAGAGCAGGTTGGAGACGAGCCGGACCACCGGCGGCATGGTGTTCGCCGAACCGATCAGCACGATCAGGGCGCCGCCGAAGAACCAGGTGCCGACCGTACGCCGGGAGTCGACCACGTCCCGGGCCAGGCCACGCTCCGGGGCCCGGTCGCGGGGGCCGCCCTCGCGCCGGAACTCGGCCGCCGCCTCGGCCCGGATCTGCCGCCGCCGCTCCCGCTGTTCCTGCTTGCTGAGCGGTTTGGTGTCCGCTGCCGGACGCCGTCCCGCGGTGGGCCGCTTCGGGGTCTGCTTCCCCAACTCCTTCTTGCTCGGGGTGTAACCCCGGGGACGGGTGGCGGGCGTCTCGGGAGTCACCTCGGTGACGGCATCCTCGACGAGGTTGGCGGGCTTGCGGCGAAAGAGCGACGGCACGGGTTGAAGGGTAGCCAACCCCGGTCCGCCCCCGCACCTCGCGGTGCACGACCGCCTACGCGGACGGGCCCCCTCGCACCGGAGGCGGTGCCGGAGGGGGCCCGTGCGGCGGTACGTGACGAGTCTTACGGCCGCTCGACGTGCGCGCCGAGCGCGGAGAGCTTCGCCTCGAAGTCCTCGTAGCCACGGTTGATCAGGTCCACCCCGTAGACCCGGGAGGTGCCCTCGGCGGCCAGCGCGGCGATCAGGTGGCTGAAGCCGGCCCGCAGGTCCGGGATCACCAGATCGGCGGCGTGCAGCTTGGCCGGGCCGGCGATCACCGCCGAGTGCTTGAAGTTGCGCCGGCCGAACCGGCAGGGGGTGCCGCCGAGGCAGTCCCGGTAGACCTGGATGGTCGCGCCCATCTTGTTCAGCGCGTCGGTGTAGCCGAGCCGCTGCTCGTACACCGTCTCGTGCACGATCGACAGGCCCCGGGCCTGGGTCAGCGCCACCACCAGCGGCTGCTGCCAGTCGGTCATGAAACCCGGGTGTACGTCGGTCTCCAGTGCCACCGCCCGCAGCTCGCCGCCCGGGTGCCAGAACCGGATGCCGCCCTCCTGGCCGGGGCTGTCGACCCGGGGCGGCCGGGTGTCGGTGACCTCGTACGCCCCGCCGACCGAGCGGAACACGTTCAGGAAGGTCATCATGTCGGCCTGCTCGGCGCCGAGCACCTCGACCCGACCACCGGTGGCCAGCGCGGCGGCGGCCCAGCTCGCCGCCTCGATCCGGTCCGGGATCGGCCGGTGCGTGTAGCCGCTGAGTCGCGCCACGCCCTGGATCTCGATCACCCGGTCGGTGTGCACCTTGATGATCGCGCCCATCTTCTGCAGTACGCAGATCAGGTCGATGATCTCCGGCTCCACCGCCGCGTTGCGCAGTTCGGTGACCCCCTCGGCCAGCACCGCCGTCAGCAGCACCTGCTCGGTCGCGCCGACGCTCGGGTACGGCAGCTCGAACTTCGTACCGTGCAGCCCGGTCGGTGCGGTGAGGTGCATGCCCTCGGGGGTCTTGTCCACCACCGCGCCGAACTGGCGCAGTGCCTGGATGTGGAAGTCGATCGGCCGGGGACCGATGTGGCAGCCACCCAGGTCCGGGATGAACGCGTGGCCGAGCCGGTGCAGCAGCGGTCCGCAGAACAGGATCGGGATCCGGCTCGAACCGGCGTGCACGTTGATCTCGTCGGTGCTCGCGCTCTCCACGTTGGCCGGGTCGAAGACCAGCTCACCGTCTTCGGCGCCGTCGGTGACCTTGACGCCGTGCAGTTCGAGCAGGCCCCGGACCACCTCGACGTCGCGGATCCGCGGTACGTCGAAGAGTCGGCTCGGGCTGTCGCCGAGCAGGGCGGCGACCATCGCCTTGGAGACGAGATTCTTGGCGCCACGCACCCGGATCTGCCCGTTCAGGGGCGTACCTCCGTGTACGACCAGGACGTCGTCGGTCAACGCAACCTCCAGCGGGGTCAATGCTGCTCTACGTCAAGCTGCCAGCGAGGGTGGGCCATCCGGTCAACACCGCCGTCTCGCGCACGGCCGTACCCGGCGGGGCCCTGTCGCGGCATGGGTCTGTCGCGGCCCCGGCAGCATAGCGCTCGGTCACGGAAGCGGCAGCGCTCAGAGCGTACGGATGGCACGAAACGGGGACGGAGGCAGGAATCCGCACCCCAAAAGTTACTGTCAGTAGTGGATCGGTCAGGGGAGCGCGAGCATCTGGTCCAGCGCCACCCGGGCGTGGTGCGCGGTGTCCGGATCGACGGTGATCTGGTTCGGCACCCGGCCGGCGACGAGTTCCTCCAGCGCCCAGACCAGGTGGGGCAGGTCGATCCGGTTCATGGTGGAGCAGTAGCAGACGGTCCGGTCGAGGAACATGATCTGCTTGTCCGGGTGGGCGTTGGCGAGCCGGCGTACCAGGTTGAGCTCGGTGCCGATCGCCCACGCCGTACCGGCCGGCGCCGCTTCGATGGTCCTGATGATGTGTTCGGTCGAGCCGACGTGGTCGGCCGCGGTCACCACGTCGTAGCGGCATTCCGGGTGGACCAGCACGTTCACTCCGGGGACCCGCATCCGGACCTCGTCGACGCTGCTCTTCGTGAACCGTCCGTGCACCGAGCAGTGCCCGCGCCACAGGATCATTTTGGCTTCCCGCAGCTGCTGGGCGGTGAGCCCGCCACCCGGCTTGTGCGGGTCGTAGAGCACGCAGTCGTCGGCGTCGAAGCCCATCTCCAACACCGCCGTGTTCCGGCCCAGGTGCTGGTCGGGCAGGAAGAGCACCCGCTGGCCGCGCTCGAACGCCCAGCGCAGCGCCCGCTCCGCGTTCGACGAGGTGCAGACCACACCACCGTTGCGTCCGACAAAGCCCTTGATGTCGGCCGAGGAGTTCATGTACGTCACCGGCACCGTCGAGTCGGCGACGCCCAGCTCCGCCAGCGTCTCCCAGGCCGCCTCGACCTGCGGCAGCGCCGCCATGTCCGCCATCGAGCAACCGGCGGCCAGGTCGGGCAGGACCACCCGTTGCGCCTCGGTGGTGAGGATGTCCGCGCTCTCGGCCATGAAGTGCACGCCGCAGAAGACGATGTACTCGGCGTCCGGCCGGGCCGCCGCCTCGCGGGCGAGCTTGAACGAGTCGCCGGTCACATCGGCGAACTGGATCACCTCGTCGCGCTGGTAGTGATGACCGAGGACAAACACCCGCTGACCCAGCGCGGCCTTCGCCGCCGTCGCCCGGGCGACCAGGTTCGGGTCACTCGGCGGGGGAAGCTCCCCCGGACAGTCCACGCCGCGCTCGCTGGACGGGTCGGCGCCCCGGCCCAGGAGCAGCAGGGCGGTTGCGGTGCTGGACGGCTCTACCCACGTCGAAGTCACGATCTCCATGTTTCCACAGCGGGGCCCGCTTTCCGCCCGTACGGATGTGGGCTGCCACACTTGCCGACCATGCGGATCCTGATCTGTCCGGACAAGTTCGCCGGCACCCTGACCGCGCCCGAGGCGGCCGCCGCGATCGTCGACGGGTGGCGGGAGAGCGCCCCGACGGACGAGATCGAGGTCCGGCCGCTCGCCGACGGTGGACCGGGCTTCGTCGAGGTGCTCGCCGCGTCCGTACCCGGTCGCCGGGTGCCGGTGTCGACCGTCGACCCGCTCGGACGCCCGGTCGACGGGGAGATCCTGATCACCGCCGACGGCGGCACCGCGTACCTGGAGAGCGCCCAGGCCTGCGGCCTGCACCTGCTGGCCCCGGACGAGCGGGACCCGAAGCTCACCACCTCGTACGGCCTCGGCGCGCTGATCGCGACGGCCGCCGAGTGCGGCGTCCGGCGGGTGGTGATCGGGTTGGGCGGCTCGGCCGTCAACGACGGGGGAGCGGGCCTGCTGGCCGCGTTGAACGCCGTGCCGGTGGATGTCGCCGGGACAGCCCTCCCGTACGGCGGCGCCGCGCTGGCGGCCGTGGCCGGGCTGGTCGGACGGGCGCAGACCCGGGGCGTGGAACTGGTCGCCGCGACCGACGTGGACAACCCGCTGACCGGGCTGACCGGCGCCTCGAACGTGTTCGGGCCGCAGAAGGGTGCCTCCCGGGAGGACGTGCTGCTGCTCGACGCCGCGCTGGAGCGCTTCGCGGAGGTACTGGAACGGGACCTGCCCGGCTGCCCCGCCGGGCTGGCCCGGCTGCCCGGCGCCGGCGCGGCCGGTGGGCTCGGCGCGGCCGTGCTGGCGCTCGGTGGGCGGTGCGAATCCGGTATCGACCTGGTCACCCGGTTGACCGGGCTGGAGGACGCGCTCGACCGGGCCGATCTGGTGATCACCGGGGAGGGCTCGTTCGACCACCAGTCGCTGCGCGGCAAGGTGGTGGCCGGGGTGGCGGGGGCGGCCCGGGACCGGGGTCTGCCCTGCGTGGTGCTCGCCGGCCGGGTCAGCGCGGGCCGCCGGGAGTCGGCCTCGGTCGGGGTGACCGAGGCGCACAGCCTGGTAGACCACTTCGGCGGGGAGCCGCACGGCGGTGTCGAACGGGCGATGGCCCGGCCGGCGGAGGGGCTGCGGGCCATCGCCGCCCGGCTGGCCGGCCAGTGGAGCCGCTGAAGCCGCCGCGCGGGCCGTCGCCAACGGGTGGTTAGGAAGGGCCCCCTCCTATACAGAAAACGATAGGAGGGGCGCCCTTCCTTGCACCGTCAGCGGGGTTGGCGGGAGGTGGCGCCGGAGATCAGCGCGACGAGCAGCCCGAGCACGGCGACCCCGGTGACCAGACCCAGCGCCGGGTAGAAGGAGTCGGGCACCCGGCCGGGCGCCGCCTGGTCGGTGGCGAGGATCGCGGTCACCCCGGCGAGCACGATCGCCCCGCCGATCTGGAACGCGGTCTGCACCAGGCCGGAGGCCAGGCCCTGCTCGTGGTCGGCGACCCCGGCGGTGGCCTGGATGTTGAGCGACGGGAAGGCGAGGGCGAAGCCGAGGCCGACCAGCAGCATGGTGGGCAGGATCACGCCGAGGTAGCGCGGTTCGCCGTCGATCCGGAGGAAGAGCAGGTACGCGGCGAGGAAGGCGACGAAGCCGGCGGCCACCACCCGGGCGGTACCGAACCGGTTGACCAGGGCACCGACCCGTGGCCCACCGAACGCCACCACCAGCCCGCCGGGCAGGAAGGCGAGCGCCATCTCCAGCGGCGACCACTGGAGCACGATCTGGGTGTAGAGGGTGCCGATGAACTGGAACCCGATGTACGAACCGGTCACCGCCAGCGCGGCGAGGTTGGCGCCGACCAGGCTCCGCCGGGCCAGCACGCCGAGCGGGACCAGCGGGTGGGCCACCCGCCGTTCGATTGCGACGAACGCCACGAGCAGGGCCGCGACCAGGGCGAAGGCGCCGAGCGTACGGGCCGACAGCCAGCCGGCCTCCGGGGCGGAGACGACGGCGTACACCAGGAGCAGCAGGGCACCGGTCGAGGTGGCGGCACCACCGAGGTCGTAGCCGCCGGCCGGCCGCTGGTGACGTTCGGCCGGGATGAGCCGGCTGCCGGCGGCCAGTACGGCGAGCGCGATCGGGGCGGGCAGCAGGAAGGTCCAGCGCCAGCCGGCCTCGGTCAGCAGCCCGCCGAAGACCAGTCCGAGGGAGAAGCCGCTGGCCCCGCAGGCGGTGTAGAAGCTGAGCGCGCGGTTGCGGGCCGGCCCCTCGGGGAAGGTCGTGGTGATGATGGAGAGCCCGGCCGGGGCGGTGAAGGCGGCGGCCACGCCCTTGGCGAACCGGGTGGCGATGAGCAGGTTCGGATCGTCGACCAGTCCGCCGAGCAGGGACGCGACGCCGAAGACGGCGATCGCCCAGAGGAACACCCGGCGTCGACCGAGCAGGTCGGCGGTACGTCCACCGAGCAGCAGCAGGCCGCCGTACCCGAGGACGTAGCCGCTGACGATCCACTGCAGCGACGAGTTGGACAGCCCCAGGTCGGCCTGGATGGAGGGGAGGGCCACGCCGACCATCGAGACGTCGAGGCCGTCGAGGAACAGCGCGCCACAGAGCACGATCAACGCGCCCCAGAGACGGGCGGTCATCCGGGGGCCGGTCGAGGTGTCGTACGCCGGGGCGACGGCCTCGGACCGGGGCGTTGGCGGATCGGTGACGGGTGGAGCGGAAGAAGCCATGCCGGCGAACCTACGTGCATGTGCATCTAATGTGCAAGCAACTAATGCTCGTGCAGCTATTTCCTGTGCATGTGGTAAGCTGCCGAGCGTGTCCGAGGACCAGGTACTCGCCACCGCCTGGCGGGAGTTGGCAAGCTGCTACGCGGCGACCTCCTGCGCGCTCGAGCGTGGGCTGCAGGAGCGACACGGCCTGGGCATGAGCGAGTTCGAGGTCATCGACCGGCTGGCCGACGTCCCGGGACGCAAGCTCCGGATGCAGGAGCTGGCCGAGGGGGTCCACCTCAGCCAGAGCGCGCTCAGTCGGGCGGTGGCCCGGCTCGAACGTGACGGACTCGTCTGTCGGGCGCTGTGCGAGCAGGACCGGCGTGGGGTGTTCGTCACGTTGACCGAGGCGGGCCGGGAACGACACGCCGAAGCCCGGCCGACCCAGCGGGCGGTGCTGGCGGAGACTCTGCGACCGGTGGTCCTGCCCACACCCGCTTAGTTGCGCGAGGCCGGGTGACCTGCCGCGCGCACACCTACAATCAAAGAGAACCCGGATCGGGAATCATCGGCCATCCGACTAGCGTTGGCCCTTACGGATAATCATCGCACCGGCGCAGGGGAGATTTTCACGTGACAACGCCAGCGCAGACCGAGTCGACCGCGGCAACCACCCCGAGCACTATCGTCCTCACCGACGTGGCGGCGCAGAAGGTGAAGGCCCTGATCGAGCAGGAGGGCCGGGACGACCTGCGGCTGCGGGTCGCCGTGCAGCCGGGCGGCTGCTCGGGCCTGCGTTACCAGCTCTTCTTCGACGAGCGTTCGCTCGACGGTGACATCGTCAACGACTTCGGCGGTGTCGAGGTTGTCGTCGACCGGATGAGCGCGCCCTACCTGAGCGGTGCGACCATCGACTTCGCCGACCGGATCGACGCCCAGGGCTTCACCATCGACAACCCGAACGCGCAGAACTCCTGCGCGTGCGGTGACTCGTTCCACTGATCGGCGTCGCACACCGATTCACCCACGGTTCTGCCTGAGCGGGCCGTCCCGCGCGGGTGGCACGACGGAACAATTCCGTCACGCCACCCGCGTACGGACGGCCCGTTTCTCGTTTCCGTGACCCGGGCCGGTCGTTCCGGTGGATCCGGCGCGGTGACTCCGGGCGACGACCTGGTGACATGCCGGTGGCCGGTACCCGATCGATAGGGGGCGGGGAGGAGACGGACCGGTAGGCTGACCCGGCCGCGGTTCCATCTCCCGATCCTGAGGGCCGACATGAAGATCGCCGTTACCGGCTCGATCGCGACCGACCACCTGATGCATTTCCCGGGTCGGTTCGCGGATCAGTTCATCGCCGACCAGTTGCACAAGGTCTCACTCTCCTTCCTCGTCGACGAGCTGGTGCTCCGGCGGGGCGGGGTGGCCGCCAACATCGCGTTCGGCATGGCCCAGCTCGGGCTGCGTCCCGTACTGCTCGGTGCCGTCGGCGCCGACTTCGACGACTACCGCTCGTGGCTGGAGCGGCACGGCGTCGACTGTGACTCGTTGCACGTCAGCGAGGTGGCCCACACGGCACGGTTCGTCTGCACCACCGACACCGAGATGTGCCAGATCGCCTCCTTCTACGCCGGGGCGATGAGCGAGGCCCGCAACATCGAACTCGCGCCGGTCGCGAACCGGGTCGGCGGGCTCGACCTCGTCATCGTCAGCGCCAACGACCCGGCGGCCATGCTGCGGCACTCCGAGGAGTGCCGCCAGCGCGGGTACGCCTTCGCCGCCGACCCGTCCCAGCAGCTCGCCCGGATGGACGGAAGCGACGTGATCGGCCTGATCGACGGCGCGGACTACCTGCTGACCAACGACTACGAGAAGTCCCTGCTGCAGAGCAAGGCCGGCCTGACCGACGACCAGCTGCTGGAACGGGTCAAGATCCGGGTGACCACGCTCGGCAAGGACGGTGTGGAGATCGCCGGCCGCGACATCACGCCGTTCCGGGTGCCGATCGCCCGCGAACTGCACATCGCCGACCCGACCGGCGTCGGCGACGGCTTCCGGGCCGGTTTCTTCGCCGCCATCTCCTGGGGACTCAGCCTGGAGCGGGCCGCCCAGGTCGGCTCGCTGCTCGCCACCCTGGTGCTGGAGACGGTCGGCCCCCAGGAGTACGAGGTCCGTACCGACCTGTTCGTGAAGCGGCTCGCCGAGTCGTACGGGGACGAGGCCGCCGAGGACGTCCGGCCGTACCTCGGCTGACACCGTCGCCGCCGGTGCTCCGGCGAGTCGGGTGGGGTGCCGGGCCGGCCCTACCGGTCGGAGCCCGGCGCCACCGGGGAGGAGCGCCGGTCCGGCCGGGCCGGCGCCGACGCCCTGACCGTGGTGGGAGTGCTCCGGCCGGCGGCCGCCGTGCCGGTGGGGGCCCTGACCCGGCCGACGAGGGTCAGTGGGCGCGGCGTACGTCGTAGGCCGGAGAGCCGGCCACCGTCGAGGCGCCGACGAACTCCTGCCCACGCATCCGGCACCAGGCCGGAATGTCGATCGCGGCCGCCGGGTCGTCGGCGAGCACCCGGAGGACCGCACCGACCGGCAGCTCGGGCAGCCGTCGGGCCGCCGCGATCACCGGCAGCGGACAGCGCTGGCCGAGACAGTCGACGACGGCGTCGGGGGCGCTCACAGCGGAAGCCCCGCCTCAAGTTGGGCGAGCCCCTCGTCGAACAACTCGAGATAACCGGACGGGTCCTGGTCGGCGTTGAGCAGCACGGCGAGTCCGACTCCGACCAGGGCACCGACGAACGCCCGTACGGCGAGGTCGTCGGGTTGCCGACCGACCCGCCGGGCCACCGCCTCGGTGAACAGTCCCATCGCCTGCAGCAGCGAGTCCAGGTTGCGGGCCCGCAGCTCCGGCACGGACTGGGTCAGCCGGTGCCGCGCCCACTCCTCGGCGCGCTGTTCGGGAGACAGGCCCAGGTAGACCGTGCGGATGGCCGACCGGAACGCCTGGATCGGGGTCAGCTCGGCCGGGGCGGCGACGAAGGCCTCGTAGACCAGCGGGTCCAGGTCGTCCCGCAGCACCACGTCCTCCTTGCTGGGGAAGTAGCGGAAGAAGGTGCTCTGCGACACCTCGGCCGCCGCCGCGATCTGTTCCACGGTGGTGGCGGCGTACCCCTGGTCGCGGAACAGACGCAGGGCCTGGCGCCGAATCTCCGCCCTCGTCCTGGCCTTGTTGCGTTCGCGTAGCCCGGGCACTTCGGGTACTCCTGTTCAGCCGACGGTCACCTGCCCCGATTCTCCGGTCTCCGGGGCCGGCCGGCCAACCGGCGCGGCGGTGACCGGCCCGGTTCGCCGGGGGAGAAAGGCGATCGCCAGTACGGCGCCGAGCAGCCCGAGCCCACCGCACACCCAGAGCATGGCGGCCAGCGCGTCGACGAAGGCATCCCGGACGGAGTCCAGCAACGCCGGCGCGTCCAGTTGGCGGGCGACCAGTACGCCGGCCGGGGCGCTGTCCCGGGCCGCCTCCGCGGCCGGTGCCGGCAGTCCGGCCGGGTCCAGCCGGTCGCGGTATACGGCGTTGAGCACGCTACCCAGGGTCGCCACCCCGATCGTTCCGCCAACCTGGCGCAACGCCTGGATGAGTGCGGAACCGGCGCCGCTGCGCTCCACGGAGAGGGTGCCGAGGGCGATGTCCGAGGCGATGGGCAGGACGAGTCCCATCCCCAGGCCCACGGCGGTGAGCCAGCCGGCGACGAACGCGTACCCGGTGCCGGTGCCGGTCGCGGTGCCCGCGAACAGGCCGGCGGCCAGCACCAGGAACCCGATGGCGACCGGCACCCTGGCGCCGAGCCGGGGCACCAGCCGGGCGCCGAGCCGGGCGCCGAGCAGTACGCCGCCGATCAACGGGAGCAGCCGTAGGCCGGTCCCGAGGGCGTCGGCGTCAAGCACGGCCTGGAAGTACTGGGGGAGAGCGAACAGCGCGCCCAGCAGCGCGAAGGTCACCACGGTGGCCAGCACGGTCGCCTAGGTGAAGCTGGCCGAGCGGAACAGGGCGAGGTCGATCAGGGGACGGATGTCGGGGCGCCGGCCGACCCGGCGTTCCCCGACGACGAAGGCGCCGAGCAGGGCGACGCCGATGCCCACGGCGGCGACCGGGTGCCGTTGCCGACGCCCCGATCGCCGAGCTCGATGACGCCCCAGGTCAGGCAGGCCAGTCCGGCGCAGGAGACGAGGATTCCGACCAGGTCGAGCCGGAGACGTTGGCTGCTGCGCGACTCGGGCATCAACAGCAGGACCGCGATCAGGGCGATCGCGATGACCGGGATGTTGATCAGGAAGACCGATCCCCACCAGTAGTGGTCCAGCAACCAGCCGCCGACGATCGGACCGAGTGGGAGGCCGACGGCGTTCGCGGTCACCCAGAGCCCGATCGCCTGTCCCCGCTCCTGCGGAGTGAACAGCACCGGCAGCACGGACATGCACAGCGGCACCACGAAGGCGGCACCCAGGCCGAGCAGCGCGCGGGCGCCGATCAGCCACTCCGCCGAGGAGGCGTACGCGCAGGCCAGCGAGGCCACCCCGAACAGGGCCAGCGCGACGAGCAGCAGCCGCTTGCGGCCGAGCCGGTCGCCCAGCAGGCCGGCCGGGAGCAGCATCGCGGCGAAGACCAGGTTGTACGAGTTCGCGACCCACTGCAGGTCGCTGGTGCTGGCTGGCAGCGCCGTGGCCAGGCTGGTAGGGCCACGTTGAGGACGGTGATGTCCAGGCCGATCACCAGTCCGCTGGCGGAGAGCGCGCCGAGCGCCCACCACTTCCGGGTACCCGTCTCCGTCATGACAGCGCCAATCTATTCGGCAGCGACTCCCTTTATGAGAGTAGATGCCAACTGAAAGCGACTGTCAAGTTTTTTGGGCTCCGGTCAGAGGCCGACCACCCCGGCCTGGGTACGCAGCTCGGCGACGATCCCCGGCAACTCGGTGAGGAAGCGCTCCACCTCGGCCACGGTGCTCTCCCGGTGCAACGAGATCCGGACGTTGCCGTGGGAGAGCACGCCCATCGCCTCCAGCACGTGGGACGGACGCAGGGTGGAGGAGGTGCAGGACGAGCCGGAGGAGACCGCGAAACCCCGCCGGTCCAGCGCGTGCAGCAGTGCCTCGCCGTCGACGTACAGGCAGGAGAAGGTGACCAGGTGGGGCAGCCGGTCGACGGGATCACCGACCACCTCCACGTCGGGCACGGTCTCCGCAACGGTGGCCCGGATTCGGTCCACCAGCGGGGCGAGTCGGGCCGCCTCGTCGGCCGCCTCGGCGTGCACCGCCCGCAGCGCGGCCGCCGCCGCCACGATCGCCGGCAGGTTCGGCACCCCCGGGGTACGACCCGACTCCCGGTCGTCCGCCGGATACGGCGACTCCCACCGGCTGCCCTTGCGCACCACCAGGAGACCGACGCCGGGCGGCCCGCCCCACTTGTGTGCGCTGGCCGACAGCACCGACCAGCCCTCGGCGACCGGTACCCGGCCGACCGACTGCGCGGCGTCGACGTAGAGCGGCACCCCGGCCGTGCCGCAGGCCCGGGCCGCCTCGGTCACCGGCTGTGTGGTGCCCACCTCGTGACTGGCGCTGATCAGCGCGGCCAGCGCCACGCCGGGCGCGCTGACCGCGCTCGACCAGGCGTCGAGATCGAGCCGGCCGGACCGGTCCACCGGTACCGGCCGCGCCGAGCCGCCCGCGCCGACGTGCCGCTCCGCCGCGTGCAGCACCGCGGAGTGTTCGATCGCCGAGTGCACCAGCGTTGCGCCGACCCGCCGACGTCCGGCCAGACCTCCCAGCACGGCGGCATGCGCGGCGGCCGTACCGCTCGGGGTGAAGGAGAGCTCGTCGGGGCGTACCCGGAGGACTTCGGCGGTGGCCGCCCGCGCCGCGTCGAGCAGTTGACGGGCCCGGCGGGCCTGCGTGTAGAGCTTCGCCGGATCCGCCCAGCCGTCCTCCAGCGCCGCGAGCATCGCCTGGCGGGCTACGGGGTGTAACGGTGCGGCGGCGGCCGCGTCGAAGTACGCCGGAGGCACGTTCACCAGGGAACGGTAACCCGGGTGTGGACCGGGCAAGATCCCCCGGGGGAGTGGGGACGCGGACCCCAAGGCCGTCCAGCCGACTCAGGTCGAGTAATCTGCGACCGTCGGTGACGCCTTTGCCGCCGGTGTCGACAAAGCGGACAGCGTGCGGCGCGCTAGGGAGGCAGGACCAGGTGGTCGCAAGGGGTTCGGAGGTACCGCCGTCGGTCGTACGGCAGAGCAGTTCCCGGGATTCCCGGGGACGGGGCCAGCGTCGCTCGCTCGGCCGGCTGGCCGGGCTCGGAGCCGGCGGTGCCGCACTGCTCGTCCTGCTGACCGGCTGTGACGTCGGACAGACGTTCGACGGGTTCGGCTGGCCCCAGGGCGGCATCAGCCCGGAGTCCCACCGGATGTACGACCTGTGGATCGGCTCCGTCATCGCCGCGCTCGCGGTCGGCGTCTTCGTCTGGGGCCTGATCTTCTGGTGCGTGATCCGCTACCGGAAGCGGGGCGAGGCGCTGCCGGTGCAGACCCGGTTCAACATGCCGATGGAGTTCCTCTACACCATCGCGCCGATCCTGGTCGTCTCGGTGCTCTTCTACTACACCGCGATCGTCCAGACCGGGGTCAACAAGGTCACGGACAACCCCGACGTCACCGTCGAGGTGGTCGGCTTCAAGTGGAACTGGCAGTTCAACTACCGGGACCGGCCGGGCGTGGACGCGACCACGATCGCCTCGACGCTGGGCACCACCGAGGTGATCCCGATCCTGGTCCTGCCGACCGGGCGGAGCATCCGGATCGAGGAGACCAGCAGGGACGTCATCCACTCGTTCTGGGTCCCGGAGCTGCTGTTCAAGCGTGACGTCTTCCCGGGCAACGTCCGCAACGTGTTCCAGGTCAGCAGCCTGGACCAGGAGGGCGCCTTCGTCGGCCGCTGCGCCGAGCTGTGCGGCACGTACCACTCGATGATGAACTTCGAGCTGCGGGTGGTGTCGCCGGACGAGTACGACCGGTTCATCGCCGCGAAGCAGGGTGGTCAGTCGACCCAGGACGCCCTGGCCTCGATCGGCGAGGCTCCGCTGGCGACGACGACCAGGCCGTTCGACACCCGGCGCGACGTCAACAACTTCGGTAACGCGAGCGCCGCGGGCGCGGGAAGCTGAGGACGGCGGAGATGAAGTCTGAGTGGCGCCTCTTCGGCATCGTTTCGTTCTTCCTGGCGATCGTCGCCGTCATCTACGGGCTCTGGACGCACGGCGCGGACGGTCGGGTCGAGTGGATCGGGCTCGTCGCGCTGATCCTGTCCTTCCTGCTCACCGCGATGTGCGGCGGCTTCTTCTGGTTCGTCTCGCGCCGGATCGACCCGCGTCCGGAGGACCGGCCGGACGGCGAGATCGCCGACGGCGCCGGTGAGGTCGGCTTCTTCAGCCCGGGCAGCTACTGGCCGTTCGGCATCGCCCTGGCGGCCAGCGTGGCCGGGCTGGGCCTGGTGTTCTGGCAGTGGTGGCTGATCGCCGCAGGCCTGGTCGCGGTGGTCTTCGCCGCCTGCGGTCTGCTCTTCGAGTACTACAGCGGCACCCGGCGTACCGCCGAGCACTGACGACGGGCAGCGCACCTGCCGAAGGCCCGCCACCCCGAACGGGTGGCGGGCCTTCGACTTTGCGCGTCGACTCAGCCGGCCAGGGGAGCGGTGTCGAACACCCGGTCCAGCTGGTGCCGTAGCAGCCGTTGCGCGGCCTCCGCGTCGCGTAGGCCGGCCATCACGCTGTCGGCCAGTCCGGTCGCCAGGGCCAGCAGGTTGGCGGCCTCCGCGGCGACGTCCAGGGCCGCGGCGACCTCGCCGGTACGTCGTGTCCGGTCGAGCCCGCCCGGTGAGATGGTGTCGGGGAGTCGGCAACAGATCGGACGGTTCACCAGCGAACAGGCCCGAGAGAGGTTCCTGCGGGCGTACGACGTCGCGATGCGGGGGTGGCCGCAGCCTCGGCAGGAGAGGGACGTGGAGAGCACCACCCACGTCCACCAGCACGGTTCGACGCCCGGCATGCCGATCGTGCTCCTGCACGGCGCGGACCGGCTGGCCTCGGTGACGCTGCTGGACCCCCGGAGGACTGGAGAAGGTGCCGGCCCGGTTCTACCTGAACATCCTGCTCGGCGCGTTCGCGACGCTGGCCCCGCGCCGGGCCCGCCCCCGCCTGTCCAGGCTGCTGGCCAACCACGCCCTGGTCGAGTCGCCCGAACAGTTGGCGCCCGTGATGCTCGCCGCGCGTACCTGGCGTACCTGGCGTACCAGGCGACCGGCGGCCCGCCGGTTCGACGACCACGAACTCCGGTCGGTTCGGGTGCCGATCCAGCTGCTGCTCGGTGCCCGCAGCTCGCTGCTGCGGCCCGAGCGGGCGGTGGCCCGGGCCCGGGACCTGATCACCGGGATCCGCGCCGAGATCGTGCCTGGCGCCGGCCACGGACTCCCGATGGAGGAGCCGGATCTGGTGAACCGGCGCATCCTCGACTTCGTCGGCGGTGTCGACGGGCTGCGAACGGCCGGGCACGGGTGTTAAAAAGGGCCCCTTCCTACGCAGAATGCGATAAGAAGGGGCCCTTCCTCACAGCTCAGTGCTTGCCGCTGCCGATCTCCTGCTGCTCGGGGCGGGGCTCGACCGGCGGGTGGCCGGGCGAGACCGGCGCCTCGGCCGGCTTCTCGATCGGGTAGAAGAAGCCCCTGATGGCCGGCCCCAGCGCGCCGAGCCGGTTCATCTTCTTCGGCACCACCCAGCCGACGTACTCCAGCTCGGTGTGGCCGTGCTCGTCGACCGGGCCGAGGGGCTGGTGCACCTCGACGAACTGCCCGTTCGGCAGCCGGCGGATGATGCCGGTCTCGACACCGTGCGCCAGCACCTCCCGGTCGTGCTGCTGCAGGCCGAGGCAGATCCGGTAGGTGATGTAGTACGCCAGCGGCGGCAGGATGATCAGACCGATCCGGCCCGCCCAGGTCATCGCGTTCAGGCTGATGAAGAACTTGTCCGCGATCACGTCGTTGGCGCCGGAGAGCGTCAGCACCACCCAGAACGTCACGGCCATCGCGCCGAGGGCGGTCCGGCCGGGGACGTCACGCGGGCGCTGCAGCAGGTTGTGGATCCGCCGGTCCTTGTTGATCCGTGCCTCGATGAACGGGTAGAGCAGCGGAAGCACGGTCAGGATGCCGGGCAGCACCACGGTCGGCCAGAACAGCGGCGGGATGACGTACCCGTTGCCGATCGGGATGTTGATCTCCCAGGGCGGCATCAGTCGGGTCGAGCCGTCCAGGAACATGACGTACCAGTCGGGCTGGCTGGCGGCGGAGACCACGCCGGCCTCGTACGGTCCGAAGAGCCAGATCGGGTTGATCTGGACCAGACCGCCGAGCAGCGCGATCACGCCGAAGACGATCATGAAGAAGCCACCCTGCTTGATCGCGTAGCGCGGGAACATCCGCTCGCCGACCACGTTGGTGTTGGTCCGGCCGGGGCCGGGCCACTGGGTGTGCTTCTGCTTGAAGACCAGTCCGAGGTGCGCGCTGATCAGGGCGACGAGCAGGCCCGGGATCAGCAGCACGTGGGCGATGAAGAACCGGCTGATGATGATCTCGCCGGGGAACTCGCCGCCGAAGATCGACGAGGTCAGCCAGGAACCCACCACCGGGATGGAGAGCATGATCGCCGAGGCGATCCGCAGACCGGTGCCGGAGAGCCCGTCGTCCGGGAGCGAGTAGCCGGTGAAGCCGGCCAGGAAGCCGACCCAGAACAGCAGGTAGCCGATCATCCAGTTCAGCTCACGCGGCTTGCGGAACGCGCCGGTGAAGAAGATCCGGAGCATGTGCACCACGATCGCCGCCATGAACAGCAGCGCCGCCCAGTGGTGCATCTGCCGCATGATCAGGCCGCCCCGGACGTCGAACGAGATGTCCAGGGAGGTGGCGTACGCGGCGGACATGTGGGTGCCCTGCAGCGGCCGGTAGCTGCCGTCGTAGGTGACCTCGCGCAGCGACGGCTCGAAGAACAGGGTCAGGTAGACACCGGTCAGCAGCAGCACGATGAACGAGAAGAGCGCGATCTCACCGAGCAGGAACGACCAGTGGTCCGGAAAGACCTTGTTGAGCAGCGAACGCAGCGGGGTGTTCACCTGGAGCCGGTCGTCGACCTCGCGGGCCGCCTTGCCCGGCACCGCCGCTATGTCGAACCTTCGCCGCTTCACGGCCGCTCCCAGAAGTCGGGCCCGACGGTCTCGGTGAAGTCGGACTTCGCCGCGAAGAAGCCACCCTCAACGGTCAGCGGCAGCTGAGGGAGTCGCCGGCTCGCGGGTCCGAAGACCGGACGGGCGTTGTCGGTGATGAGGAACTGCGACTGGTGGCAGGGGCAGAGCAGCCGGTTGGTCTGCTGCTCGTAGAGGCTGGCCGGGCAACCCGCGTGCGTACAGATCTTGGAGTACGCGATGTAGTTGCCCCACATGTAGTCGTCGTGGCCGGCCCGCCGGTTCGCCGTCCGGGCCTCCTCGGCGTCGGCCGGACGGAGGTGGATCAGCAGCACGGGGGAGTCCGCGTGCTTGTTGGTCGCACCGTCCGGGATGCCGGGGAACACCGTGATCTGACCACCGGGGCTGACGTCCTCGGGACGTACCGGGGTGCCGTCGTGGTGGGTCAGCTTGACCAGCTCGGTGTGTCCGCCGTCGACGATCGGCTTCCAGCCCGTGGTGAACATCTGGTTGTGCTTGTGCGGCTGCTGGATCAGACCGCCGACGAGCGGCGCGGCGGCGACCGCGCCCACCGGGGCCAGGCCGGCGAGCAGCGAGATGCCCAGCAGGGGGCGACGCCGTACGCCGAGCTCGTCGACCATGTAGAGCAGCGTGTTACCGGTGAGGGCGCGTTCCTCGTCCGAGGCCGGCTCGACGTGCCGGTCCTGGATCGAGACCTCCTTGGGGAGCAGCTTCTTGCCCCAGATCAGGATGCCGAATCCGACGGCGAGCAGGGCCAGACCGAGGGTCAGGCCGAGGATCGGGGTGTAGAACTTGGTCATCCCGGTGCCGTGCTCGTACTTCCACGGCCACCAGATGTACGCCACCACGAAGGCCGTCGCGAAGAGGCCGACCAGCAGGAAGAGCCCGACGACGAGCCGGGTCAGCCGGCGTTCCGCCTTGGTGCCCGGTACCGGGAACTGGGACTCGTAGTGGACGATCTCGATGTCGTCCCGCCGGGCGCCTTCCCGGACGAAGTCGAACCGGGACAGCTGCGGGTCGTTCGGGTCGAACGGCTCGTTGGTGGTCCCGTGGGTGTGTTCGTCGGTACGCGTGCTCATGACTTACCCGCAATCCACAGCGAGGCGAAGACCAGCGCCACGATGCCGACCAGGAAGATCGCCACACCCTCGGTGGAGGGGCCGAGGCGACCCAGGTTCAGGCCGCCCGGGTCGCGGTCCTTGGCCAGCGTCTCCTGGACGTACGCGATGATGTCGGCCTTCTGGTCCGGACGCAGCTGGTTGTCGCCGAAGACCGGCATGTTCTGCGGTCCGGTGAGCATCGCGGCGTAGATCTGCCGGTCGTTCGCCGGTCGCAGGTTCGGTGCGAACTTGCCGGAGCTGAGAGCACCACCGCCGCCGCCGAAGCTGTGGCAGGAGGAGCAGTTGAGCCGGAACAGCCGGCCGCCCTCGGCGACGTCGGCACCCTGGTGCAGGTTCTCGCCCTCGGGCAGCTGCGGCCCGCCGCCCAGCTCCTGCACGTACTGCGCGAGCTGCCTGATCTCGTCGTCGTTGAAGACCGGGGGCTTCCGCTCGGCCTGGGCCTCCTGGCGCGGCAGCGGCATCCGCCCGGTGCCGACCTGGAACTCCACCGAGGCGGAGCCGACGCCGATCAGGCTCGGACCGCGACCCTCGATGCCCTGCGCGTTGCGGCCGTGGCAGGTCACACAGCTGGTGTCGAAGAGCGCCTTGCCCTCCTGGGCGGCGGTGGTCAGCTGCGGGGTGTCCTGCGCCTGCAGGCCCGGCGCGAAGACGGTGTAGGCGCCGCCGGCCAGGGTCAGTGCGGCCAGTAGCCGGACTGCGGCGCCCAGCCGCCGGCGGGCCTTGCTACGCGGGCTGGACCGCGCACGGCGCAGCCGCGAGAGCAGCCCGCGGGAGCGGGCGCCGCCGGGGGTGTCAGAAGTCATGGCCTGTGTCCTTAACGGTTTTCTCGACCTTGTCTCAGGGACGGAGCATCGTGGCGGAACGTGACAGCACCAAGATCACTGGAGCCAGTAGATCATGCCGTACAGCGCGATCCAGACCACATCGACGAAGTGCCAGTAGTAGGACACGACGATCGCCGAGGTGGCCTGCGCGGGAGTGAACCGGCCCATGGTGGTCCGGATCATGAAGATGATGAAGGCGATGAGCCCGCCGGTCACGTGCAACGCGTGGAATCCGGTGGTCAGGTAGAACGTCGACCCGTACCCGTCGGCGTTGATCTTCACCCCGTGGTGTACCAGCTCGCGGTACTCGTTGAGCTGGCCGAGCACGAAGACCAGGCCCATCACGAAGGTGACGGTGAACCAGCGGCGTAGCGCGTGCACGTCACCCCGCTCCGCGGCGAACACGCCGAGCTGGCAGGTGACCGAGGAGAGCACCAGGATCACCGTGAAGGTCGTCGCGTACGGGATGTTGAGCGCTTCGGTGTGCTTCTCCCACAACTCCGGCGCCGCCGCGCGGATGGAGAAGTACATCGCGAACAACGCCGCGAAGAACATGAGTTCGCTCGAGAGCCACACGATCGTCCCGACGCTGACCATGTTCGGTCGGGTCAGCGAGTGGATCCGGCTCTTGTCAATGGCTGAGGCCGCAGTCACGCGGTCATTATTGCCCCTGATCGGCATCGGCGATCGTCGGGGTGGCCTAACTCCCTCGTCGGACGGGGTGACGCGCCTCGCCCGGTTCGTCTGGCCTAGCCTGAAAATCGTGCTGCACGTCGATCCCGGCCCCGCGACCGCCGTACCCGTCGCCCTCCCGACTCCGGACGTCCTCGCCGGTGGGAGCGCCGAAACGGCCCCCTTCACCGTCTCCTCGATCTTCACCGAGAGCACGCTGAACAGCTGGCTCGCCGTCGGCCTGGTGCTCGCCGCCGCCCTGTACCTCTACGGGGTGCACCGGCTGCGGATTCGCGGCGACCACTGGCCGGTCTCGCGTACCGTGCTGTTCCTCGGACCCGGCCTCGGTGGCATCGCGGCGGTCACCCTGAGCGGGCTCGGGGCGTACGACACCACCCTGCTGTCGGTGCACATGGTCCAGCACATGGTGCTCTCCATGGTCGCGCCGATCTTCCTGGCCCTCGGCGCGCCGATCACCCTGGCCCTGCGGACGCTCACCGGCGCGCCCCGGCGGCGGCTGCTCGCCGTACTGCACAGCCGGGTGGCGAAGGTGCTGTCGTTCCCGCTCCTCGCGTACGCGCTCTTCGTGGTCAACCCGTTCGTGCTGTATTTCACCGGCCTCTACCGGGTGACGTTGGAACACCCGCTGGCGCACGAGTGGGTGCACGCGCACTTCATCCTCACCGGCTGCCTGTTCTTCTGGCCGCTGGTCGGGTCGGACCCGCTGCCCGGCCGGTGGCCGTACCCGGCCCGGGCCCTGCTGATGGTGCTCTCGGTGCCGTTCCACACCGTGCTCGGGCTCACCGTCATGCAGAGCACCACCCTGTTCGGCGGCGACTGGTACCCCTCGCTGGCGCTCGGCTGGGCCGACCCGTTCGCCGACCAGAAGGTCGCCGGCGGCATCCTCTGGGCCGGTGGGGAGTTCGTCAGCGTCACCATGATCGCCGTACTGGTGGTGCAGTGGATCCGGCAGTCCGAGCGGGAGGCCCGGCGGATCGACCGCGAGCTGGACCGGCAGGAGGCCCGGGATGAGGCCCGGGAGGAGGCTCGGGAGCGGGCGGCGCAGACCCCTGCCGTACCGGGCGTCGACGCCCCGGCCGGAACTCCGGCCGCACCGGTGGTCGACGGCCCGGCCGGCCTTCCCGGCTGACCGCCGACCGCGCCGCGCGTCCCGGGATTCGGGCGCCGTCCACCCCCCGGGCCGGGCGGCCCGGTCGGCCGTCGGGCGAGACCGGTACGATCGGCGGGCAGCTACGAGGTGGGAGCCTGGCAACCGATGAGCGATCGTCTATACACCGTCCTGCTCTACAGCGACGACCCGGAGGTCCGGGACCGGATGCGGCTCGCCGTGGGCACCCGACCGGCCGCCGATCTGACCGTCGAGTTCGTTGACGCGGACAGCTACGAGAAGTGCATCCGGCTGGTCGACGAGTACGAGATCGACCTGCTGCTGCTCGACGGCGAGGCGACGCCGGCCGGTGGCCTCGGCATCGCCCGGCAGATCAAGGACGACCGGGACGACGCGCCGCCGACCTGCGTGGTGATCGCCCGCGCGGCGGACCGCTGGCTCGCCGCCTACGCACAGGTCGACGCCACCCTGGTGCACCCGCTCGACCCGGTGACCACCGGCCAGACCGTTGCCGGGCTGCTGCGGGCCCGCGCCGACGGGGCAGCCTCGCGCTCCTGAGCGACCGCCGCTTCCGACGCCGGCCACCGGCTCCGGACGACGGCGTCCGCCCACCCGCCACACCGCGACACTCGCTCACCACCCGCTCCGCTCGGGAGGCCCGCATGGGGGAACGGACCTGGCCCAACCTTCTCGCCGCGCTGCTGCGCGGTGAGGAACTCTCCGCCGCCGACACCGCGTGGGCGATGGGTGAGATCATGGCGGGGTCGGCGACCCCGGTGCAGATCGCCGGGTTCGCCACCGCGCTGCGTGCCAAGGGGGAGACCCCGGCGGAGCTGGCCGGCCTGGTCGAGGCCATGCTGACCCGGGCCACCCTGGTGGACCTGCCGGAGGCGCTGCGGTCCGGTGCGGTGGACGTGGTCGGCACCGGCGGGGACCGGGCCCACACGGTCAACATCTCCACCATGACCGCGATGGTGGTGGCCGGGGCCGGGGTACCGGTGGTCAAGCACGGCAACCGGGCCGCGTCCTCGTCCTGCGGCGCGGCCGACCTGCTGGAATACCTCGGCGTACCGCTCGACCTGGGGCCGGCCGGGGTGGCCCGGTGCGTGACCGAGGTGGGGATCGGGTTCTGTTTCGCCGCCCGGTTCCACCCCGGCATGCGGCACACCGCGGTACCCCGGCGGGAGATGGGCGTGCCGACGGTCTTCAACTTCCTCGGCCCGCTGACCAACCCGGCCCGCCCGGGCTCCGGCGCGGTGGGTTGCTTCGACCCGCGGATGGCGACCGTGGTCGCCGAGGTTTTCGCCCGGCGGGGCGACTCGGTCCTGGTGATGCGGGGCGAGGACGGGCTCGACGAGTTCAGTACCGCCGCGCCGACCCGGTTGTGGATCGCGGCGCAGGGCCGGGTCGTGGAGACCGTGGTCGACGCGGTCGACCTCGGCCTGCCCCGGTCGGCCCCCGGTGACCTGCGCGGCGGCGACGCGTCCTTCAACGCCGACGTGACCCGCCGGCTGCTCGCCGGCGAGCCCGGCCCGGTCCGGGACGCGGTACTGGTCAACACGGCGGCGGCCCTGGTGGCGCGGGGCGGTTTCGAGGGTGAGCTGCTGCCGGCGCTGCGGGTCGGGTTGGACCGCGCGGCGGAGTCGATCGATTCCGGTGCCGCCGCCCGCACCCTGGACCAGTGGATCGAGGTCGCCAAGATGGCGAAGGCGGCGGAGTGACCGGCTGGTCGTATTCCCCGGACAGCGGCGACTGAACCTGCCACCGGTCGCGGATCCGGGTTTTCCCCGGAAACGGGCGGCGGGCCCGGTCGGCCGGAAAGCGGTGACGGACGGTCCGGGGTGGCAGCCGGCGGGACCGGGGGAGACACACCGGTCAGGCCAGCGTTTCCGGCCCTGACCTGCCCCGACGGTACGGGATCATGCCGGGCTCGATCCGTCCGCGTGTCCGTCGGACAACCGGGTACCCCTGAGGTTCAACGACGGAGGGGGGAACGACCATGTTGGTCACCAAACGCTTAGGCGTGCTCGTCTCGATGGTGTTGCTCGGCCTGGTGCCGGCCGGAGCCGCGTACAGTGCCGCCGCAGAACAGACGGCGACGCCGTCCGCGACGCCGTCCAGCGCGTTGTCCGCACAGGACAAACAGTTCCTGGCGTCGATCCATCAGGTGAACCTCGCGGAGATCGCCACCGGGAACCTGGCCCAGCAGAAGGGGACCAACCAGGAGGTGAAGACGCTCGGGGCGCGGTTCGTGACCGACCACACCCAGCTGGACCAGAAGGTGCAGAGCGTCGCCTCGGCGGGAAAGTTGACGCTGCCGAACAAGGTGACCAGCGAGCAGCAGGCGGTGGTGAACCAGTTGCAGAACGTCAGCGGGGCGGATTTTGACGCGCAGTGGGTCACCGCCCAGTTGACCGCGCACAGCCAGGCCATGCAGCTGGTGCAGGCCGAGCTGACGCAGGGTTCCGACCCGGCGGCCAAGCAGGTGGCGCAGCAGGCGGCGCCGGTGTTGCAGGCGCACCACAACGCGCTGGTGTCCCTGGCCCAGAGCCTGGGCGTGCCGGTCCCGGGTGGCGTCACCGTACCGCCGAGCCCGGGGGTGAGCTCCGGTACGCCGTCGCGGGGCGGTACGCCGGTCACGCCGGGTCCGACGATCAGCTGACCGGATCCGCTTCTCCGCTGCCCCGCTGTCCGGGACGCGTGGTGACGGGTCCACCGGCCATCCGGCCGGTGGACCCGTCGCGCTGTCTCGTCCGGCGGTGAACGCGGCCGACCGGCACGCCACCCTCCGCCGGGCTACCGACGGTCGGGCAGCTCCGCGGCGAACGTGGCGATCCGGGCTGCGATCGGGGCGGAGGCCCGGACCCAGGTGAAGTGGTTGAGCGGGCCGTCCGCCTCCGCCGCCACGTACCGCTCGCGTCGCACCGGCGCGGCGGTCAGCTTGGCGCAGAGTTCGTCGAGGGATTCGTGCGGCGTCAACGGATCACCCTCGACACTGATCGCCAGTACCGGGGTACGTACGGTCCGGACGGCCGCCTCGGCGTCGACTCCGTCGAGTCGGGGGAACCGTCCGGTCCGGACGGTGTACGCCCAGTCCCGGATCACGCCCCGGGCCTGCCGTCCGCCGAAACCCCAACCGGGCCAGCTACCGAGCACGCCGGCGACACCATTGATCAACTGTGCGCCGGACAGCACCAGGAGGCTCCGGTGCCCCGGGTAGCGACGCCAGTACGGCACACCGGCCGCGACCAGGGCCAGCCCGTCGACCTGGTCGCCGCCGGTGAGGGCGAGGTGCAGCAGTGCCGCCTGGCCACCCAGCGAGTGACCGAGCAGCAGCCGGGTGCGCCCGTCCAGCCGTGACTTCAGACGCTCCAGCACGGCGCCGACGTCGTCGACCAGTTCGGGATAGCCGTAGCGGGAGGCGCGGCTCGCCGCCGGGGTGCTCTCGCCGGTGCCGCGCAGGTCGGTCACGACCACCGCGAGTCCGGCGGCGCGCAACGCGGCGACAAACGGCGTGTAGTAGCTGGCGCGGACTCCCATCGCCGGCCAGAGCAGCACGACCGGGGCGTCCGGGCGACCGGCGGGCTCCGGGTGGACCCGGACCGCGAGTTGGGCTCCGCCGCGATCGATGATGATCTGTTCGGAGTCGGGCCGCGAGGTCATCCGAGGATCGTACCGGGCGAGGTTACCGGCGGGTAGCCCTGCTTCGGGGGCTGCTCCCCGATCCGCCGGGTAGCTCCGCTCCTGGGTGCCGCTCCGGGATCCGCCGGGTCAGTCCGCGTCCGGCAGACCGATCGCGAACGCCTCCTCCAGATCGTGCTGGGAGTAGGCCCGGAAGGCGATGTGCGACTCGGTGTTGAGCACGCCGGGAACCTTCGAGATGCGCCCCGCGATCACCTCGGCGATCTGGTCGAACTCGCGTACCCGGACCACGGCGATCAGGTCGACGTGACCGGCGACCGAGTAGACCTCGCTGACGCCGGGCAGGGCGGCGAGCGTCTCGGCCACCTCGGGGATCGAATCGGTGGCGCAGTCGATCAGGACGATCGCGGTGATCACCGGTGGAACTCCTCTCGTCGACGTGCCGGCCGGCTCCACGTCCGTCCGTACCGGGAAGTGGGATCCGTGGTCGGCGTCGCGTTACGGGTGCCCGCCCATGCTAAGGGTTCGCCCGGGCGGGACCGGGCGAAGGTGCGCCGGGCGGCGTCGGGGGGACCCCGGCCGGCACCGTCAGGTCGGTGCCGACCCGTACCGCCTCGTGCAGCCGCTCACCGGCGCGCACCACCCCGCCCGGCCAGACCACGCAGCGGTCGACCGTACCGTGCACGGTCGCGCCGGCTCCGATCACCGCGCGGTGCGGCGACGCGGTCACCGTCGCGCTGGGGTCGACCAGGCTGCCGCCACCGGCCGCGTGCAGGTTCGCGGCCAGGTAGTCGGCGGGCGTGCCGGTGTCGAGGTAGGTGCCGACGAACTCGACCACCTCCAGTTCGCCGGCCGCCTCCGCGGGCCGCCAGACGGTCCGGACCAGTTCGGCCGGGTCGGTCGGCAGGTCCACGACCCGGGACCACGGCAACAGCGAGAACCCGGCGAACCGGTGGTTGCCGAAGTCCCCCGGGCGGGCCGGACCGGCGACCGGCTGGCCCAGCAGGCGTACCGTCCGGCCGTCCCAACCGTCCAGCAGGGCGGCGATGTCCGGGCCGGGCGGGGCGTCCGGCGCGGCGAGGTAGGCGTCGGCGTTTCCGACCAGTACGCCCCGACCGTCGATCCAGTCCCGCAGCCGCGCCACCCCGCCGGAGGTGCCGAGCGGGTCGCCCGGCTCGACCGAGAGCCACGCCCGGTCGCGGACGTGCCGGACGACCTGGTCGCCGAGGTAGCAGGCGTTGACCGCGACGGTGTCCGGGCCGGCGAAGCCGAGCCCCGCGACCCGGAGCAGGGCCCGGTCGAGCAGCGGCACGTTCCCCACCGGACAGAGGGCTTTCGGGAGGTGCTCGGTGAGCGGGCGCAGCCGGCGGCCCTCGCCGGCCGCCAGGACGACGGCGCAGAGGCTGTCCCGGCCGGTCCCGGGGGGCGTCGTCGACCGGGTACCGGCCGGCATCGATCCGCCGGCCGGTGTCGGGGCGCGTCGGTGGCTCACGTCGGTGGACGTGCCTCGGCCGACGGATCGGTGTCGACGAGCGGACCGATCCCGTAGTGGGCGAGCAGCCGGGCGGTCGCCACGGTCAGTCGGGGCAGGTCGTCGAGGCGGTGCCAGGCGGCTTCGTACACCTCGGCGCCGTCGACCACCAGTTGGGTGGTGGAGGCCGGGACGCGGGCCTCGAAGACCATGTCCACCCAGCCCTTGGCGTGTACGACGGCGTTCGGCACCGCCGGCTGGAGCTGCTCCGGTGCCAGCTCGATGCCGCTCTCCTCGTGCAGTTCCCGGGCCGCGCCGACGATCGGGGCCTCCCGGCGTTGCAGCAGCCCGGCCGGCAGCGACCAGCCCTTTCCGGGTGGCTGACGGAGCAGCAGCAGTCGGCCGGGATCCGCTGCCTCGGCGTCCCTGACCAGGGTGACCGCGCCGACGATGTACTTCGGCACGGCCAGCCGGACCAGCCGACGACGTACCCCGATGGGGAGGCGGTAGAAGACCTTGTAGCCGATGGCACGCGTCGGCGAGCGGCGGGTGATCACGAATCCAGGCTAGAGGTCGTACCCGGACCATGGGTGACCCGGGGCACAGCGGATCTCACTCCTGATGGTCGACCATGGCGATGAGCTGCTCGACCACGGTGTCCGGTTCGATGGTCCGGTCGACCACGGCGACCAGCAGGGTTTCCAGGTCGGGATAACCCTGCTGCTCGGCGAGCTGGCGCAACGGCAGGTCGCTGGCGAGTCCACGGTTGTGTTTGCGCAGGGTGAGCCCGATGGTGGCCCGACCCAGTCGGACCTTGTCCGAGATGGAGATCCCCGGTTCCTGGTGATCGGCGAACCAGCGGTTGATCTGCATCTGGGCGTGCGGGGACTTGACGAAGCCGAGCCACTCCCGGCGTGGGCCGGGTGGGGCGACCGCGAGGTCGAGTTCGCTCTGCGCGTCGGTCTCGGTGAAGATCTCCACCACGTCGCCCTCCTCCAGTTCCGAGGAGAGCGGGGCCAGCCGTCCGTTGATCTTGGCGGCGAGACAGTGGTCGCCCCGGTCCGGGCCGAGTTCGTACGCCAGGTCCACCGGCGTGGAACCGGACGGCAGCACGATCTGCCGGCCCTCGGCGAAGACCTGGATCTGGGTCTCGGCGAGGTCGCAGCGCAGCGACTGGAGGAACTGCGCCGGGTCGGCGGTCTCCCGTTCCCAGTTGAGCACCCGCTGCAGCCAGTCGAGCTGCTCCGCGCTGTTGGCGCCGTCGACCCCGGGACGGGGATAGCGGAAGTCGGCGGCGATGCCGTACTCGGCGGACCGGTGCATCGTGCTGGTCCGGATCAGCACCTCGACGACACGCTCGCCCGGACCGATGACCGTGGTGTGCAGGGAGCGGTAGAGGTTGTTCTTCGGGGCGGCGATGTAGTCCTTGAACCGCCCGGCGACAGGTCGCCAGAGCCCGTGGATCGAGCCGAGGGCGGCGTAGCAGTCGGTGTCCGGGCCGTCGACCACGATCACGATCCGGGGCAGGTCGAACGGGGTCGTCTGGTCCCGGGCGACGGTGTCCTTCCAGATCGAGTAGTAGTGCCGGGGACGGGGCTGCACCGTCGCCACGATCTTGTCCCGGCGGAGCACCACCCGGGTCTGGTTGACCACGTCGTCGAGGTAGGCCGCCCAGTGTGGCCGGTTCTTGACGTGCTCGTCGATCAGCTCGTACGCCTCGGGTTCGAGGTGTTGCAGCACCACGTCGTCCAGGTCGCGCTTGAGCGCCTGGATGCCGAGCCGGTCGCAGAGCGGGACCAGCACCTCCTGGGTCGCCCCCGCGATCCGGGCCCGGGAGGCCGGCGAGCGGACCCCGAGGGTACGCATGTTGTGCAGCCGGTCGGCGAGCTTGATGATCAGAACCCGGACGTCCTTGCCGGCCGCGATGATCATCTTTCGGATCGTCTCGGCCTCGGCGGCCTTGCCGTAGAACGCCTTGTCGAACTTGGTCACCCCGTCGACCAGGTGGGCCACCTCGGGCCCGAAGTCCCCGGTCAGCGCCTGCAAGGTGTAGCGGGTGTCCTCGACCGTGTCGTGCAGCAGCGCGGCGACCAGGGTGACGGTGTCCATGCCCAGCTCGGCACAGATCTGCGCGACCGCCAACGGGTGGGTGATGTACGGCTCACCGCTCTTGCGGAACTGCCCCCGGTGCATGCTCTCGGCAATGGCGTAACCGCGGCGCAGCACCCCGACGTCGGCGTTCGGGTGGACGGCGCGGTGGGCCCGGGCCAGCCGGGTGACCGGATCATCCTCAGCGGACGGCCAGGAGAGGAACGAACGCAGGCGTTTGCTCAACGTGATCTCGGTCGCGCGGGCGCCTCCGAGGGCGGCGCCGTGTGGGGCGTCGAGGTCCACGCAGAGCCACCTCCTCGCTCACCGCCCGCCTTCCGGTGATCGCTCCCGGTGACCGCTTTGCGAAGCGGCCGTGGAAGCAAACCCCGAAATCGGGCAGGACTGCACTTCTCTAACAGCCTAAGGGAGCGAAGGTCGTCCGATCGGTCACTTGCTCATGTGCGTTTGGTCGGGAGTTGGGCGGACGACGCCGCCTCGGCCCGGGCGAGCAGGTCACGGAACCTCTCCGCGCCTCTGGCCGGAGAGGACCAACCGGTGGAGGTGTCGACCAACCGCGTGTCGGGTCGTTCCAACCAGGACAGGATCCGTTCCGACTCCTCGGCCGAGGCGTTCGGGACCGGTCCGTGCCCCGGCAGCACCGTCTCGGCGGTGGCCCGGACCAGGTCGAGGACCGGCCGGGGCGGTACGCCGGGCGCGGCGGTGGCGGCGCCGGCGAGCCTGCCGTGCCGGACCACGGCGATCTCCCAGCCGCCGTCGGTGGTCCGCCGGGCGGCGGCCAGCTCGGCGATCCGGGTCAGCCCGACCAGGCGCTGCATCCGCACCGTGGCCCGCAGCACCGCGACCAGCCGACCCCGGACCACCGCCGCCTCCTCGTACCGGTGGTCCCCGCTCAGCGCCTCGATCCGGCCGAGCAGCGCGTCGACCAGCACCTGTGGATCGTCCACCATGGCGGTCCGGACCGGTGTGACCGCGCGTTGTTCGTAGTCGGTGACCGAGATCCGGTGCTCGCAGGGGGCCGGGCAGCGGCCCAACTCGGCCAGGGCACAGGCCGGCGTGGTGTTCCGGACCGAGAGCCGGTGTGTGCACTGTCGCAGCGGCACCGCGTCGTGCACCGCGGCGGCGGCGAGTTCCGCCGCCCGGCGGGAGTTGAACGGGCCCAGGTACGCCTCGTCGTCCGGCCCGAGGTTGCGGACCACCGACAACCGTGGGTACGGCTCCACGGTCAGCTTCAACCACAGCACCCGCTCCGGAAACTTCGACCGGCGGTTGTACGGCGGTGCGTGCGCCCCGATCAGCCGCAGCTCGCGTACCTCGGCCTCCAGCGGATGGGCGCACTCGATCGCCTCCACCCGCTCTGCGGCGGCCAGCATCTCCGAGATCCGGGCCCGTTTCTCGGCGGCGGTGAAGTAGCTGCGGACCCGGGTGGCGATGTCGCCGGAGGTGCCCACGTAGAGCGGCCGGTCGTCGGCGGCCCGGAAGATGTAGACCCCGGGCACCCGGGGCAGCCCGTCCGCCAGGTGCCGTTTGCGTCGCTGGGTCGGGGTGACCGCGCGGGCGAACTCGATCGCGTCACCCAGCGTCTCCACCCGGTGTCCGCCGAGCCGGGCGATCAACCCGTGCAGCACGTCCACCGTCGCCTTGGCGTCGTCCAGCGCCCGGTGGTTCGGCTGGTTCGGGGTACGGAAGTAGGCGGCCAGGGTGCCGAGCTTGCGGTTGGGCACCTCGTCCCGGGTGAGCACCCGGCGGGCCAGCGCGGCGGTGTCCAGCACCCGGGGGTTGGGCCAGACGTACCCGTGCCGGGCGCAGGCCGCCTTGAGGAACCCGACGTCGTACGGCGCGTTGTGGGCGACCAGTACGGCGCCACGGAGGAACTCGAGGAGGCTCGGGAGCACCTGTTCGATCGGCGGGGCGGGCGCCAGCATCGCCTGGGTGATCCCGGTCAGCACGGTGATGAACGGCGGGACGGGTTCCCCCGGGTTGACCAGGGTCGCCAGTACGCCGAGCTGCTCGCCGCCCCGGACCTTCACCGCGCCGATCTCGGTGATGCCGCCGCCGTCCGGGGCGCCTCCGGTCGTCTCCAGGTCCAGCACCACGAATGTGGTGTCGTGCAGTGACAGGGCGTCACCGGGCCGGTCGCCCGTGGACGGGTCGCCGTCCGACAGGCCGTCCAGCGTGCCCTGCACGTATCGGGGTTGCACCACGGCGGGCAGGTTAAGCGGCACGTACGACACTCCGGCCACCCGGGCCCCGGCTGTCACAGCGGCAAACGTGAAGAGATCATCTGAGGTGAAGGGCGGTGGGTGGGGAGTCGGTGGGAGACTGGCGGCATGCCTCGCGCCGAATCGTTCGACGACCGCCTCCCCGACGGGGCGGCGGAGTCCACGCGCGCCGAGGCGGGTGACCGGGAGTCGGAGCCCGGCACGCTCCGACCGGAGGAGGAGCCCGGCCTCCCGGCCCGGACCGGCCCGGACCTGACCGTGGCCGCCCCCGAGGCGGGGTCGGACGCGACCGGCGAGTTCTTGGAACCGGACTCGGACGCGACCGGCGAGTTCTTGGAACCGGACTCGGACGTGGTCGGCGAGGTCCCGGAGCTGGGCCGCGACCTGGCTGAACCCACGGAGTCCGCCGACGCGATGGAACCGGGCGACGCCATGGAACCGGGCGATGCCGTGGAAGCGGGCGACGCGGTGGGGCCGGGCGAGGCGGCGGAGCCGGAACCCACCCTGCCGGAACCGGTCCGGCAACGGATCATCAGCGTGGCGGCGGCGGTGCTGCCCACGCTGCCCGGCGACGAACTGCCGGCCCCGCTCCGCCGGGTCGCCAAGTTCGCGCCGAACCGGCGGGCCCGGCTGGGCGGGGCGCCGATCGCCACCCAGCTGGCCGGCGATCCGCTGTTCCGGCAGCGCGTGGCCAGCCGGGTGCTCGCCGACGCCGGTGCCCTGGGCGCGGCGGTCGTCTCGGGCGCCAGCCCGGCCGCCGCCGACCCGGTGGAGGTCGCGGCACTCGCCTACCTGGCCCGGCCGACCGGCTGGCGCGCCCTGGTCGAGGACGCCGGAGCGGCGGTCCGGGCCGAGGTGGACAGCGCGGCCGTGGCCGAGCTGGTCCGGGAGGCCGAACAGCGGGCCGCCCGTGCCGAACACGACCGGGCGGTGGCCAAGGTCGAGGCGGACAAACTCCGGGACGAGGTCGCCCGGCTCCGCGAGGAACTCGGTCAACTGCGGGAAGAGGTCCGGGTGCTGGGCCGGTCGCTGCGGGAGACCCAGGCGAGGGAACGTCGGGCCAGCGAGTTGCTGGCCACCGAGAAGGGTCGGGCCAGCCGGGCCGCCGCCGACCACGAGGCGGAACTGCGTCGGACGCGGGCCCGGCTGGCCGAGGCCGAGGCGGCCGCCGGAGCGGTCCGGCAGACCGCCAAGGAGGCACGGTCGGTCGACGACGCCCGGCTCTGGCTGCTGCTGGAGACGATCGGACGGGCCGCCGTGGGGCTGCGTCGGGAACTGGCCCTCGACCCCGCCGACCGGCTTCCGGCCGACTACGTCGCCGAGGCCTTCGCCGACAATCCGACGGCGGCTGACTCGGCCCGCGGACTGGGCACCGACGACCCGGCCCGGCTCGACCAGCTGCTGGCGCTGCCCCGGGCGCACCTGATCGTGGACGGCTACAACGTCACCAAGCGCGGGTTCGGCGAGATGTCACTGGAGCAGCAGCGCAAACGGCTGATCACCGGGCTGGGCGGGATCGCGGCGCAGACCGGCGACGAGGTCACCGTCGTCTTCGACGGTGCCGAGCGGATGCACGGACTGCCGCCCGCGCCGCGCGGTGTACGGGTGCTCTTCTCCCGCAAGGGGGAGACCGCAGACGACCTGATCCGCCGGCTGGTCCGGGCCGAGCCCCCGGGGCGCCCGATCGTGGTGGTCTCGTCCGACCGTGAGGTCGCCGACGGGGTACGACGGCACGGCGCGTACCCGCTCGGGGCGGACTCCCTGCTCCGCCGCCTCGCCCGGGCCTGAGGGTGCAAGGAAGGGCCCCTTCTTATCGCTTTTGGTAGAGGAAGGGCCCCTTCTTAACCACCTGGGCTGGTTCTTGTCGTACCCCTGTCCTAGCGTCGATGTAACCGATGGTGGCCGGCCTGCGACAAGAACAGTGGGCGGCCGGATCACCCGCTGAGGAGGGGACCGATGCTCATCGACTGCGACAACTGCCCCCGGCCGGGTGCGCCCTGCTCCGACTGCCTGGTGAGCGCCCTGCTGGACCGGCCGCCCGACCAGGGCAACCTCACCGCCGAGGAGCAGTACGCGATCGAGGTCTTCGCCCGGGCCGGGTTTGACGTGGAGGTGCTGGAGGTTCCGCCGCCCCCGCCACTGCGCCTCGCCGCCAACCGTCGGCGACGTCGGCGGGTCGCCTAGCCCACTCAGCCGGGAGCCGCGAACCCCGCACCCGGCGGGGCGCTAATGTCCTTCGCGAGCGTCGGCGCGACGTAGGATGGCCGCGCGCTGAGGGCGGACGGAAGGGCTGAGGCGATGACCGAGCGGCAACGGGGCGTCGCCGTCCGTCCGGAGTCGTCCGGGCATCTCACCCGGATCCGCCGATGACACCGCGCACCTGGGCGGCCGTGACGCTCGCCGGCCTTGTCGTCCTGCTCGTGGCCGTGACTCTGGCGCTGGTGCCGTGGCACCGTCCACCCGCACCCCGATCGGACCAACTGGCCGCCCTGGACGATCTGCGTCCGGCGGAGGTGACCCGGGGTCGCGCCTTCCACGCCGAACTCCGTCCGGGGACGTACGGCGGGATGCTGGTCGGGCTGCTCGTGGCGGTCCTGCTCGGTCTGACCCCGCTCGGCGCGAAGCTCGTCTCCCTGGTCGGGCGTCCGTTCGGCGACAACTGGATCGCCCAGGCGGTGCTCGGCGGGCTGGCCGTGGTGCTGGTGGCGGACCTGCTGACACTGCCGTTCGCCGCCTGGCGGCACGCGGTCGTGGCCCGGTACGGCCTCTCCACCCAGGGCTGGGGCGGCTGGACTGTCGACCTGCTCAAGTCGTACGCGGTCAGCGCGGTGATCGGCGCGGTGGCCCTGCTCGGCTTCTACGCGGTGACCCGGTTCGCCCCCCGGTGGTGGTGGGCGGTCGGCGCGGTCGGCGCCGCGGGCCTGGTGACGCTGCTCTCCTTCGTACTGCCGGTGCTGGTGGAGCCGATCTTCAACCGGTTCACCCCGATGGAGCCGGGGGCGCTGCGCACCGAGCTGATGGCGCTCGCCGAGACCGACGGCGTACCGGTGAAGGACGTGCTGGTCGCCGACGCCTCGCGGCGTACCCGGGCGGTCAACGCGTACGTCTCCGGGTTCGGTCCGACCCGGCGGATCGTCGTCTACGACACCCTGTTGCGCGAGGCGCCGCCGGAGGAGGTGGCCAGCGTGGTCGCGCACGAGTTGGGGCACGCGAAGGACCGGGACGTGCTGACCGGCACCCTGACCGGCGCGCTCGGCGCCGCCGCCGCGGTGGTGGCGCTCTACCTGCTCGGCTCGTCGGGGGCACTGCTGCGAGCGGCCGGGGTCGGCTCGGTCGCCGAACCGACCGCGTTTCCGCTGCTGGTCGCGCTGGTGACGCTGGCCGGTGTGCTGGCCGCGCCGGCCCAGGCATGGGTCTCCCGACAGGTCGAGGCCCGGGCCGACCGGCACGCGATGGTGTTGACCGGTGACCCGGCCGCCTTCGAGGCGATGCAGCGCCGGTTGTCCAGCGTCAACCTGGCCGACCCCGATCCACCCCGCTGGGTGTACCTCTACTCGGCGAGCCACCCGTCCACAGTGGAGCGCATGGCCGCGGCCCGCGCGTACGCCCGAGGAGCCGGCGGTTGACCAGGACCCTGCTCGTCACCAACGACTTCCCCCCGCGACCCGGCGGGATCCAGTCCTTCGTGCACGGCCTCGCGGTCCGGCAGCCGCCCGGCTCGGTGGTGGTCTACGCCTCGACCTGGCGGGGGGCCGACAAGTTCGACGCCGACCAGCCGTTCGAGGTGGTCCGCGAGCCGACCGGCGTGCTGCTGCCGACCCCGCACGTCGCCCGCCGGGCCGCCGAGTTGGCCCGGAGCTACGACTGCGACACCGTCTGGTTCGGCGCCGCCGCGCCGCTCGGGCTGCTCGCCACCGGGCTGCGCCGCCGCGCCGGGATACGACGGGCGGTGGCCCAGACCCACGGGCACGAGGTCGGCTGGGCGGCACTGCCGGGTGCGCGGTCCGCGTTGCGCCGCATCGGTGACGGCGTCGACGTCACCACCTACCTCGGCGAGTACACCCGGGTACGGCTGGCCCGGGTGCTGGACGGCCGCACCGAACTGCGTCGGCTCGCCCCCGGGGTGGACGTCGACGTCTACCGCCTGGACGTCGACGGGGCCGAGGTCCGCGCCCGGCACCGGCTGTCCGACCGGCCGGTCGTGGTCTGCGTCTCCCGGCTGGTGCCGCGCAAGGGACAGGACGCGCTGATCCGTGCGCTGCCCGAGATCCGGCGTCGGGTGCCGGGAGCGGCCCTGCTGGTGGTCGGCGGCGGCCCGTACCGGGGCGCGTTGGAGAAGCTCGCCCGACGGGTCGGGGTCGCCGACGACGTGGTCTTCACCGGCAGCGTGCCGACCGCCGAACTGCCCGCGCACTACGCGGCCGGTGACGTCTACGCCATGCCGTGCCGGACCCGCAACCGGGGCCTGGACGTCGAAGGACTGGGGATCGTCTACCTGGAGGCGTCCGCGACCGGCTTGCCCGTGGTCGCCGGCGACTCCGGCGGCGCGCCGGACGCGGTTCGCGAGGGTGAGACCGGGTACGTCGTCAACGGCCGGGACGGCCGCCAGCTCGCCGACCGGGTGGCGACCCTGCTCGCCGACCCGGAACTGGCCCGGCGGATGGGCGCGGCCGGACGGGCCTGGGTGGAACGGGAATGGCGCTGGGAGAAGCAGGCGCAGCGGATGACCGAGCTGCTCGCCGGCTGAGTGGACCTCTCCGGTACCGGGACGGCCCTCGGGCGGGCGTTGGAGGGCGGTCGCGGCACGGTCGGGTGTGACGTGTCACCCACCGGAGGTGGGCTTGCCCACCGGCGCGGCGCCGAACCATGGATATCGATGATCGGGCGTGGCACTCTGTCCTGGTGCGGGATGCGGCGTTCACAGGATCGCTCGCGGTGGTGACCACGCTGTTGGTCGCCACCGGGCTCGGACTGTGGCATCGCCGACGGGACGGCGTGCTCCGACCCGTGACACCCGCACCCACCTTCCCCGGTACCGCCGGAATCCCAGCCGGTACCGCCGGCACCGATTCCGGTACGACCGGCAGCGAGTCGGGTACCGCCGGTGTTCCGTCCGGCGGGCCTGCCGGAGGGACGTCGGACCAGCGAGGGGACGTCTCCGACACCCCGGACGATCCCGACCTACGTGCCACGCTCACCGCGCTCGGCGTACGGCTGGGCACCCCCGCCACGCTGCTCCAGTTCTCGTCGGCGTTCTGCGCCCCGTGCCGTACCACCCGCCGGGTGCTCACCGACGTGGTGGCACTGCTCGACGGCGTACGTCATGTCGAGGTCGACGCGGAGAGCGAGCTGGCCGCCGTCCGGACGCTCGGGATCTGGCGCACCCCGACCGTGTTGGTGATCGACTCCGAGGGGCGGGTGGTCCGGCGTGCCGCCGGAGTGCCGAGCAAGGCCCAGGTGATCGCCACCGTCGCGCCGCTGCTCGACAACACCGCACCATGACCACCTCGCCAGGCGGCGGCACGCACGGCCCGCCATGACCGCTCCCCGGCGGCGCGGCACGCTTACCGCTCGTGCGCCGGAACAGCTCCGAAGCAGCACCATGACTCGTCACACGCCGACGTCCGCGTCGACAGTTCCACGCTCACCCGATCCGACCGAGCCCGTCCTCCTGCCCCCGAGGTGCACATGTTGCTCGATCCCCGTGCCCCGCGTTTCGCCGCGGCGCTCACCGCGCTTGTCATGGTCGTTGTCCTGCTCACCGGCTCCGGCTGGTTGGCCCTGGCCCAGGCGGCCGTGTTCGGCGTGGCCGCCGTGGACCCACGCTGGAACCCGTACGCCCTGATCTTCAGGTTTCTGGTCGCGCCCCGACTGGCCCGCCCCACGGAACTGGAGCCGGCGGCGCCGGTCCGGTTCTCCCAGGTGGTCGGGCTGTTGTTCCTGCTGGTCGGCGCCGCCGGTTACCTGGCCGGCGCCCAGGTACTCGGCCTGGTCATGAGCTGCCTGGCCCTGGCGGCGGCCTTCCTCAACGCGGCCTTCGGGCTCTGCCTGGGCTGCGAGACCTACCTGGCGTTCCGGCGACTGACCGGTCGCCCGGTGCCGGCCCGGGTCGCCAACCCGGCGCCCTGAGCCGACAACTGTCAGGCCCGCGCCCTCTGCGCACCGACGGTCGTGGCCACTTTCGCGACCAGGCGGGGGCCGGTGTGACCTCGCAGGCCGGTCACCGCCGGGCGGGAGCCGGCCGGCGATGGCCCGTGCCCCGGCCACGGGGGCTGTCGGCGGTGTGACCCGCCAACAGCCCCGTTGTCGGGCGGGTCAGAACTTGGGCGCGTCCGGCGCTTCGAGCAGACCGAGCCGGAGCGCGGTCATCAGCGCCTGGGCCCGGTTCGCGGCGCCGAGCTTCTCGTAGAGCTTCGAGATGTGCGTCTTGGCCGTCGACTCGCTGACGAACAGCTGCTTCGCGATGCCGGCGACACTCATGCCGTCGGCGAGCAGGCGCAGCACCTGCCCCTCCCGGGGGGACAACTGCGGGCCGGACGGGGCCAACCGGCGCTTCATCGCCTCGGCGAGGTCGGCGGCGGTGAAGGCGCTCGGTGAGGAGGCGGCGTGCCGGGCGGCGGCCACCACCTCGTCGGCGGGGGCGGTCTTCGGTACGAAGGCGCTCGCGCCGGCTTCGAGGGCGCCGAAAAGCTGGTCGTCGCCCGCGTACATGGTCAGCACCACGATGCCCATGGTGGCGCTGGACTTGCGGAGTGCGCGGGTGGCTTCGAGCCCGCTGCCGTCGGGAAGGCGGAGGTCCATGATCACGACGTCGGGCTGTAGCGCGCCGGCCTGTCGGACCCCCTCCGCGGCGGTGGCGGCCTCGCCGACGACCTCGAACTGCCGGTCCCGCTCAAACGCGTGCCGCAGTCCCTTGCGGATCAGGTCATGATCGTCGACGAGCAGGACCTTGGTCCGAGTGGTCGGCATGGGGCTGGTGGTCATGCTCGGGTTACTCCCCTTCTGATGCGGTGACGCTATCGCGCACGCTATCGCGCCGGGGCGAGGTTCCGAGCACCACTGCCACCGTCGTGCCGCTGGGGTGTCGCGGACTGATCTCTAGCCGGCCCCGGATACGTTCCGCCCTCTCCGCCATGATCGCAAGACCGTACCTGCCATCAGGGCGCTGGTCAGCGATGCCCTGACCATCATCCGACACTTCAATCTGGGCGAATGGGGGATCCACGGCACAGCTCACCCAGAGATTCGCGGCCCCGGCGTGCTTGCGGGCGTTCGTGATCGCCTCCTGGGCGATCCGGAGCAACTCCGCCTCGGTGGCGGCCGGCAGCCGGGCCGTCGACTCGTCGAGCGTGTAGTGCACCCGCAGCCCGGCGGAGGCGCCGACGGTACGGGCGTACTCGGCGATGGCGGCGGCGAGCCCACCGTGCCGGTCCACCTCGCTACGCAGCTCGAACAGGCTGAGTCGCAGCTCGGTGATGACCCGGGTCACCTCGGCCCGCAGCGCCCGCAACTCCTCGGCGGTCTCCTGCGCCCCGTCCGGCAGGGTGGCCATCGCGTTGTCGATGCCGTACCCGACCATCACCAGTTCCTGGGCGACGCCGTCGTGGATCTCCCGGGCCAGCCGCTGCCGCTCCTCGTTGGTGGCCAGCGAGCGGACCTCGTCGAAGAGCAGCGCCGCCTCCAGCCGCAGCGCCGCCGGCCCGGTCAACGCGGTCACCTGGGCCACCGCCGGGGACGGGTACGCGTTGGCGACGTCCGCCTCCAGGGTCACCAGGCCGACCGTGCGTACCCCGGCGACCAGCGGTACGACCAGCGAGGACACCTCGCCACCCCGGTGTGACCGGGCCTGCGAGCGGTTGGCGGTCTGCGGTTGCTGGCTCGCCCAGGCGTCGGCGATCGCCGAGTCCGCGTCCAGCGTCGTCTCCCAGTCGACCCGGTCCACGCCGACCTGGGCGAGGACCACCAGCCGGCCCCCGCCGCTGGCGGAGAGAACGGCTGCCCGGTCCGCCCGGACCACGCCGCGCAGCTCCTCCAGCAGGTGCTCCGAGATGCCGCCCGGATCGAGGGTCGCCCCGGGCAGCTGTCGGGCGACGCTGCGCAGCTGGGTCAGCAACCGGGTCGCCTCGGCGTACGGCTGCGGCCGGGTCTCGCCACGGGCCTGCAGGATGCGTTGCAGCGTGCCCGCCGCGGAGAGCCCGAGTCCGGCGAGGATCAACCACTGGGCCGCCGCCGCGAGGTAGCCGGGCTGGCCGATCTGCCGACCGCCGTCCCCGGTGGCCAACGCCCCGCCGACCGCGAGGGTGGCCGCGGCCACCACGGCCAGCGCGACGCCCTCCCGGGACCGACGCTGCAGCGCGGCGGCGGTGAGCGGCACCGCGAGGTAGGGCAGGATCGCCGAGGCGCCCAGTCCGGGCATCGGGCCGTTGATGGTCGCGGAGGCGGCGACCTGGGCGGCGGCCAGTCCGACGAGCACCACCTCGGCGAACCTGCCGAGCGGCGCGAGTACGCGGTGCTTGGGGGCGATCACCGCGGGGATGCCGGCGAACGCGAGCAGGGCGACCCAGCGGAGCTGTCCCGGATCCCGGGTGGCGATCAGCGTGAGGACCGCGACGAGGGCGAGCATGACGAGGCGCGCCGCCGTCGCGAGCGGGTGCGGGTGTGGTGGACCGGAGGTCGAGGCGGGCACCTGACGGATCGTAGTCAGTCGCCGTATATCTCGGCGATGTCCGCCGAGTAGGTTTTCGCGACGATGTTCCGCTTGACCTTGAGCGACGGGGTGAGTTCGCCGCTCGCCTCGGTGAAGTCCCGGGGCAGGATCCGGAACTGCTTGACCGCTTCGGCCCGACTGACCGCCCGGTTGGCCTCATCCACCGCCTTCTGGATCTCGGCACGCAGTTCCGGGTCGTTCCGCAGTTGTTCGACCGGACTGTCCTCCGGCCGGCCCTGTTCCCGCAGCCAGGCCGGCAGCGCCTCCTCGTCGAGCGTGACCAGCGCGGCGACGAACGGGCGCCGGTCGCCGACCACCATGCACTGGCTGACCAGCCGGTGGGCCCGGATCCGGTCCTCCAGTACGGCGGGCGCGACGTTCTTGCCACTCGCCGTGACGATGATCTCCTTCTTCCGGCCGGTGATGGTCAGATATCCGTCATCGTCGAGTTCGCCGAGGTCGCCGCTGTGGAACCAGCCGTCCGTGGTGAGCACCTCGGCGGTGGCCTTCGGGTTGTTCCAGTAGCCCTGGAAGACCACGTCGCCCTTGATCAGGATCTCGTTGTCGTCGGCGATCCGGATGGTCACCCCGGGCAGCGGTCGGCCCACCGTGCCGATCCGGGTGGCGCTGGGGAGGTTCACCGCGACCGCCGGTGAGGTCTCGGTGAGGCCGTACCCCTCGTAGACCCGGACCCCGACGCCGCGGAAGAAGTGGCCGAGCCGGGCGCCGAGCGGAGCCCCGCCGGAGACCGCGTTCTCGCAGCGGCCGCCGAGCGCGGCCCGGAGCTTGCGGTAGACCAGCCGGTCGAACACCCGGTGCCGCAGCCGCAGCCCCAGGCCCGGCCCGGAGGAGCTGTCCAGAGCCTCGCTGTACGCGATCGCCACCCGTTCGGCGGCGGCGAAGACCTTGCCCTTGCCCTCGTCGTTCGCCTTCTGCACGGCCCCGGTGTAGACCTTCTCGAAGACCCGGGGCACCGAGAGCACAAAACTGGGCTTGATTTCCTTCAGGTCGTTGACCAGGTTCCTGGTGTCGGGGGCGTGGGCCAGGGTGGCCCGGGCCCGGACCGTGCCGATCTGGATCAGCCGGGCGAACGAGTGGGCCAGGGGCAGGAACAGCAGCGTCGACGCCCCCTCGTTGAAGAGGTTGGGCAGCACCGGGATCGCGTTGCAGATGTCGGAGAGCAGGTTCCGGTGGGTCAGGGCGCAGCCCTTGGGACGTCCGGTGGTGCCGCTGGTGTAGATGATCGTGGCGAGGTCGCCGGCCCGGACCGCCCGGCGGCGCAGGTCCACCTCGGTCGGATCGATCCGCTCGCCGAGCGTGACCAGGTCGGCGATGCCGTCGACGTCGATCTGCCAGACCTGCTCCAGCCTCGGCAACTGGTCGCGGACCCCGGACAGGGTCAGCGCGTGCGCGTTCGTCTCCACCACGCAGGCGACCGCGCCCGAGTCGGCCAGGATCCAGGCCACCTGCTCGGCACTGGACGTGTCGTAGATCGGCACCGTCACCCCGCCGGCCGCCCAGATGGCGTAGTCGATCAGGGTCCACTCGTACCGGGTCCGGCTCATCAGCCCGACCCGGGAACCCGGGGTGATGCCGGCCGCGATCAGGCCGCGGGTCAGCGCGAGGACCTCGTCGCGGAACTGGCGGCAGGTGACCTCGGTCCAACCGCCGTCCGAGCCGTCCGACTCCGTGGCGCGTCGGACGAACTGCACACTGTTCGGCATCTCCTCCGCGTTGTCCCAGACCGGGTCGGTGAGGTTGGCCGCGTCGCCGATCGTGACAGCCGGCGGGACCGAAAACTCGCGCACCTGCACTCCCTCGTGCTCGTGTCGACCCGGTCCGCCGACGGCCGACCGGTCCGGTTACCTCCGCAACCTACCTGGCTGCCGGATCCGTCCGCCTCGCCAGGCCGAGCCGCAGCCGGTCGGCGGTCGGCCCGAGGGGTCGGCAGGGAGTGGCTGGCCGGGGGAGCGGACGGGGCGCGCCTGGCCGGGGTTCGGGCGGGACCGGGGGCGGGGAGTGGTTGGCCTGAGGCTCGGTCGGGGCGTGGCTGGCCGGGGGAGCGGACGGCGTGTGGCTGGACCGGTGAAACGGGGGTGAGGTGGTCGGCCCGGCTCATGCCGGTGCCAGGTAGCCTGCCGGGCATGGCGGATTCCTCCACCCAGTCGATCGTCATCGCCGCTCCGCCGGCCCGGGTGACCTCGGTGATCTGTGACTTCGCGCGTTATCCCGAGTGGGCCGAGGCCGTGAAGCGGGCCGAGGTGGTGGAGGAGTACGAGGACGGTTACCCCGCCCAGGTCCAGTTCGTGATCGACGCCGGGGTGATGACCGACGAGTACACCCTGGTGTACGAGTACGCCGAGGACATCTCGCGGATCGAGTGGCACCTGCTGCAACCCTCCCGGATGCAGCGGGTGCAGAACGGGTCGTACGACATCGCGGACAATCGCGACGGCACCTCGTCCGTCACCTACACGCTTGAGGTCGAGTTGTCGGTGGGCATGCTGGGAATGTTCCGGCGGAAAGCCGAGAAGATGATCATGGATGCGGCGTTGACGCAGCTCAAGCGGCGGGTGGAAACCTTGGACACGGCGTCTTGACCCACCGTCCAGCGCCCCCTCCGGCGTAAGGAGCCGATCATGAGAACAGGCGGTGCGTCCGGCGGTACGCCCGAACCGGGTTCCGCGCGGGAGGAGGCCGAACGTCTGGTCGCCGCCGCACTCGCGATGGCCCAGACGGCGGCGTCCGGGATGCGGTACCGGGCCGGGGCGCGTGACCTGGTCGGAACGGTCGGCCAGGTGATCTCCGACGTCCTGGACCAGGTGGCGCCCCCTTCGACCGGCACTCCGGCCGAGCCGCCCTCGACCGGTACTCCGGCGGGGCAGTCCTCGACCGGTACTCCGGCCGGGCACCCCCCGACCGAACCGGCGGGGCCGCCGCCGACCAGCGGTGTGGCCGGGCAGCCGACGGGATCGGCCGGTGAGGCGCCCCACCCGGGCGACGACCCGGTCCGGGAGACGGCGGGGCCGGCCGGTGACGGAGCGACCCGGCACGGTTTCGCCACCGGTGGACCGGAATGCTGTGTCTGTCCGGTCTGTCGGGTGGTCACCGTGCTCCGCGATCCGAGTCCGGAACTGGTCGAACGACTGGCCACCGGGGCCGGAGACCTCGCCGCCGGGGTGGCCAGCCTGCTACGGGCGTTCTCCGCAGTGGCCAACTCGGCCGGTCCGCGTACCACCGCCGACGACAGCCGGTCGGCCGACAGCGACGTCCGCGACGGGTGGTCGGCCGCTGGCGACGCCGGGGCGTACGGTGCCGCCGCCGGCGAGGGTCCGACGGCCGGGCCGGTCGGTGCCGGAGCGGAGGCCGGCCGCGCCGAGCGGGGCGGGGCCGACCGACCGGCCCCGGCCGACGCCGAGGATCAGGCACCGGGTACCGAACCGGACAGTCGACCGTCGGCGCCACGTGTTGTTCGTGACGTCCCGGGTGGGTCGGCGCAACGTCACGCCGACTCGGTGTGGCGGGAGGCCACCCGGACGGGGCATGATTCGGGGCCGGCAGTCGAGTCGGATGTCTGGGCGGCGGCGACCCGGGCCGCGAGTGCACCACCCGCGACCGGGGAATTCTCCGACCCGGGCGGGCGACCGGCGGCTCCCGGAGCCGAACCGGTGGACCAGGTCGGGCCGGCAGGGCCGGTCGGCCGGCGCCCGTCGGTGCCAGCCTCCCGGGCGCCCGAGGGGCCGGTGGACGCCCGACCGGCGGAGCCGGGGACGTCGGACAGCGGCGCCTGACGCCGGGCCGCCCGTCGGGCGGCCGGAGCGGGCCGTCGGTGCCGACGGACCGCGGGTACGGCGGCAGTGGCGGGAAACGACCGCGTGGAGCGGTACGGCAGAGGGGAGCGGCAGCGGTGACGCTGACCATCGGAGTCGACGTCGGGGGTACGAAGGTGGCCGCCGGCGTCGTCGACGTGGCGGGCGAGGTTCGGGCGCGGGTGCGCCGCGACACCCCCGCCGACGACGTTGCCAAGACCCGGGACGTCATCGTCGAGGTGGTCTCCGAGTTGGCGGCCGAGCACGAGGTGTCGGCGGTGGGCATCGGGGCGGCCGGCTGGATCGACGCGGCCCGCTCCACGGTGCTCTTCGCGCCCAACATCGCCTGGCGCAACGAGCCGCTGCGCGACTACGTCAGCGCCGCCGTGGGGCTGCCGGTGATCGTCGAGAACGACGCCAACGTGGCGGCCTGGGGCGAGTTCCGGTACGGCGCCGGACGGGACGCCGACAATTCGATGGTGCTCTTCACCATCGGTACCGGCGTCGGCGGTGGCATCGTGCTCGGCGGTGAGCTGCTGCGCGGCGCGCACGGCATCGCGGCCGAGCTCGGTCACATGCTCTCGGTCCCGGACGGCCACCTCTGCGGATGCGGCCGGCTCGGCTGCATCGAGCAGTACGCCAGCGGCAACGCCCTGGTCCGGTTCGCCCGGGCGGGCGCCCGGCAGGAACCCACCCGGGCCGGCATCCTGCTCGAACTGGCCGGCGGTGACGTCGAGGCGGTGACCGGCCCGATGGTGACGGCGGCGGCCCGGTCCGGCGATCCGGTCTCCTGTGCCGCGTTCGCCCAGATCGGCCGTTGGCTCGGTATCGGCCTGGCCGACATGGCGCAGATCCTCGACCCGGAGGTGCTGGTCGTCGGGGGCGGCGTGGTGGAGGCGGGTGAACTGCTGATGGGCCCGACCCGACGGGCCTTCACCGAGGCGCTCGCGGCGCGGGCCACGATTCCGGTGGCGGAGATCCGGCCGGCCGAAATGGGTAACACCGCCGGCCTGATCGGTGCCGCCGACCTGGCCCGACGGCGTTAGGAAGTCGGAGCGAGGGAGAAGACCCGTGGCACTGAGCCGGTCCGCCGACGCTGACGGCAGCGTGGGTGCGGCTGTCCCCGCCGACGAGAACGCGGTCGGGGCGGCCGGTGGGCGGGGAGTACGCCTGCGGGTGCTCTCGTACAACGTGCACGGCCAGCGTGACGACCTGGACGCGTTGGCGGCGGCGGTGCGCGGCGCCGCGCCGGACGTGGTGATCGTCCAGGAGGGACCCCGGCGGTTCCGGTGGCGGCACAAGTGTGCGGCCCTGGCCGACCGGTTCGGCCTGGTGGTCGCGGCCGGTGGTCTGCCGGCGCTGGGCAACCTGCTGCTGACCAGTCTCCGGATCCGGGTCCACCACACCTGGTACCGGCAGTATCCGTTGACACCGGGCCGGCATCTGCGCGGTGCCGTCTTCGCCGACTGCGCGATCGGGGCGACCCGGTTCACGGTCGCCGGCTCGCACTTCTCCACCGACCCGACGGAGCGCCCCGGCCAGGCGATGCTCTTCAAGGAGGAGCTGGTGGCGGCCCGGCATCCGGTGGTGGTCGGGGCGGACCTGAACGAGAACTCCGGCGGCGCCGCGTGGCGTACCGTCGCGGACGGTCTCACCGACGCCGGGCTCGCGGCCGGCGGCGCGGACCGGTTCACCTTCTCCTGCGCGCAACCCCGGGACCGGATCGACGGTCTCTTCGTGGACCCCCGGATCGAGCTGCTCGGCTACGACGTGCTGGACACCGTGCAGACCCGCCGGGCCAGTGACCACTTCCCGATCCTGGCCGACCTGCTGCTGCCGGCCTGATCGGCCGCTGCGGCGAGAAACCGGCGCGCGGCGGGCTGGACAAAGGGTGACGGAAGCCGGGAGGATTCCCCCCGCACGTCGGCACTCGTGCCGGACAAAAGGAGATCTCTCGGTGTCCACCCTCAGTGAGCAGGAGAGCCACGAGCCGGTCGCGACCCTGTGGCGGGACGGGCGCCCGGTCTACGACCGGGGCGGCACGGTCTGCGTGATCGGCGCCGGAGCCAGCGGGCTCACCGCCATCAAGAACCTCAAGGAGTACGGCTTCGGCGTCGACTGCTACGAGCGGGAGACCGGTGTCGGCGGTGCCTGGAACTGGCGGCACGACCGCAGTCCGGTCTACGCCAGCACGCACGTCATCTCGTCCCGGCCGTTGACCGAGTTCCCCGACTTCCCGATGCCGGACAGCTGGCCGGACTACCCGCACCACAGCCAGTTGCTGTCCTATCTGGAGCGGTACGCCGACCACTTCGACCTGCGCCCGCACATCTGGTTCGGCACCGAGGTGGTCCGCGTCGAACCGGCCGAGGGCGACCGGTGGGACGTCACCACCCGCAGCACCGGCGGCTACGGTGCCGAGCGCACCTCCCGGTACGCCGCCGTCGTGGTGGCCAACGGTCACAACTGGGCGCCGAAGATGCCGGCGTACGAGGGCCTGGACGAGTTCCGAGGCCAGGTGGTCCACGCCTCGGCGTACAAGGACGCCACCCAGTTGCGCGGCAAGCGGGTGCTGGTTGTCGGCGCCGGCAACACCGGCTGTGACATCGCGGTGGAGGCGGGTCAGCAGGCCGCCCGGTGCTGGCACTCGACCCGCCGCGGCTACTGGTACGTCCCGAAGTACTCCCTCGGGCGTCCCGCCGACCAGGTCAACCACGCGACGGCGGCGCTGCGGCTGCCGCTGTGGCTGCGGCAGTGGCTGTTCCACCGCACGTTGAAACTGACCGTGGGGGACCTGACCCGGTTCGGCCTGCCCCGCCCCGACCACAAGGTCTTCGAGACCCACCCGCTGGTGAACAGTCAGCTGGTGCACTACATCGGGCACGGTGCGATCACGCCGGTGCCGGAGGTGGCCCGGTTCCACCGTGCCGGGGTGACGCTGACCGACGGGCAGGAGATCGAGCCCGATCTGGTGGTGCTGGCGACCGGCTACCTCCCGCAGTTCGAGTTCCTCGCCCCGGAGATCCTCGGGACCGACGCGTCCGGGCGGCCCTCGTTGCACCTCAACGCCTTCGCGCGCTGGCATCCGACGTTGGCCGTCGCCGGCCTGTTGCAGCCGGACTCGGGCCTGTTCACCCTGGTGCACTGGCAGTCGGTGGTGATCGCCCGATGGCTGCGCCTGCGCGAGACCGCGCCGGACCGGGCCCGGGCCTTCGCCGCCGAGGTCGCCACCGGCAGCAACGAGCGGTGGCACTCCGCCCGGGTCAAGGAGAGCACCCGACACTGGTTCGAGGTCGGCCACATCGAGTATCTGCGCGCGTTGCAGCGCACGTTGGGCGAGCTGGAGGTGGCAGCGTGACCGCGCGGAGCGGACGGATGCGGCTCATCCGCACCCCGGAGTGGACCCGCCCGGTGCCGGCGGTACGTCGGGAGGTGCTCTCCGCCAGCCCGGAGGCGGACGAGGGCAAGCCGCCGCTGCTGTTCGTACCGGGGTTCGGGCACGGCGCCTGGGTCTTCGCGGAGAACTGGCTCGAACACGCCGCGTCGCGGGCCTTCCCGGCGTACGCGGTCAGCCCGCGCGGGCACGGCGGCAGCGGGCCGGCCCCGAAGGCGACGCTGCGGGCGTACGCCCATGACGTGGTCCAGGTGGCGGCGAGCCTGCCCCGACGGGCGGTGCTGGTGGGGCACGGCGCCGGCGCGCTCGTGACGGCGTACGCGTTGGCCCGTTACCCGGCCCGGGCCGGGGTGCTGGTCGCACCGGTCTTTGGCGGCTGGTCCACCCTCGGCGCGGCGGTGCGCCGCAATCCGGGCGGTACCCTGCCGGCGGTCTTCGGCGGCCCGCTGCGGCTGAACCGTCGCCAGTTGTTCAGCCGGGAGGTCCCGGACGCGACGGCCCGCGGCTACACGCAACGGCTCGGTCGGGCGTCGTCCCGGGCGCAGTGGCAGTTGCTCGCCCACCCGGAGCCGGAGCCGCCCGTCGGCGCCCCGCCGATCCTGGTGCTGGGCAGCCCGGACGACCGGGTGGTACCAGCCGGGGAGCTGACCCGCACCGCCCGCCGCTACGGGGCCGCGCCGCTGCTCTTCCCCGGGATGGGGCACGACCTGATGCTCGACGCCCGGTGGCGGGAGCCGATCGACGCGATCCTGGACTGGCTCGACAAGGACCTCGTCGGATAGCCGTCGGAGCGACCCGGCCGGGCCCGGCTCTCCTGCCCAGGCTGAACAGGCGGTCAGCAAAGGGCCCCTTCCGGGTCACCGGCTTCCGTCCGGCGACCCGGGAGGGGCCCTTCCCCGTCACGTGGTCAGCTGGGTGACCAGGGAGCCGCTCTGGTCCAGGGCGGTGAGGTAGGAGCGCGCCCAGGCCCGGATGTCGTACACCCGCAGATGGTCCCGCATCGCCCGCATCCGCTCGGTCAGGTCGGCGTCGCTGGCCTGCAGGGCCTGGATGAGGATCGACTTGAGCCCTTCCAGATCGTGCGGGTTGACCAGGAACGCCTGGCCGAACTCCGCCGCGGTGCCGGCGAACTCGCTGAGCAGCAGGGCGCCGCCGTCGTCCACCCGGGCCGCCACGTACTCCTTGGCGACCAGGTTCATGCCGTCCCGCAGCGGGGTCACCGCCATGATGTCGGCGGCCCGGTAGAGGGCGGCGAGTTCGGCCCGGTCGAACGGCTGGGTCAGGTAGTGGATCGCCGGCTCGCCGACCCTGCCGAACTCGCCGTTGATCCGTCCGACCTCACGTTCCACCCGTTCGCGCAGGACCTGGTACTGCTCGACCCGTTCCCGGCTCGGCACCGCCACCTGGACCATCACGGTGTCCCGGACCTTGACGTGCCCGGTGACGAGCAGCTCGCTGTAGGCCTTGAGCCGTTGCTCGATCCCCTTGGTGTAGTCCATCCGGTCCACGCTGAGGATCACCTGCTGCGGGTCGCCGAGGTCGTGCCGGATCTGGGCGGCCCGCCGGACCACGTCGGGGCGTCCGGCCAGCGCCTCCATCTCCGACATGTCGATGGAGACCGGGAAGGCGCCGATCCGGACCACCCGGTCCTCGACCGCGATCCGTCGGTCGGTGGCGGGCAGGCCGAGCACCTTGGTGGCGAGCTGTGCGAAGTTGTGCGTCGCCTGCGGACGCTGGAAGCCGACCAGGTCGGCGCCGAGCATGCCGAGCAGCAGTTCGGCGCGGCGGGGCAGTTGCATGAACAGTTCGGGCGGCGGGAACGGCACGTGCATGAAGAAGCCGATCCGCAGGTCGGGGCGGAGCGTACGGAGCAGTCGGGGGACGAGCTGCAGGTGGTAGTCCTGGACCCAGACCACCGCCCCGGGCTCGGCCGCCTCGGCCGCCGCCTCCGCGAACCGCCGGTTGACCCGCTGGTACGCCTCCCACCAGCGACGGTGGTAGACCGGCTGCTCCACCGCGTCGTGGTAGAGCGGCCAGAGGGTCGAGTTGGCGAAGCCCTCGTAGTGGTCACGGACGTCGTCCTGGGCCAGGGGCACGGTGTGCATCCGTACCCCGTCGATGTCGGCCAGGCTGGGTGCCGGACCGGTGCCGCCGGCCCAGCCGACCCAGGTGGCCGGGGTGTGTTGGAGGAGGGAGTGAAGGGCGCTGACCAGGCCGCCGGGGCTGCGACGCCATTCGCAGGCACCATCCGGCGCCACGCTGTCGTCGACCGGCAGCCGGTTGGCCACCACCACCAGGGAACTCTGTCGCATTCGGGCACCTCGTTCCGGGCGAGGCGACCACCGCGAATGACGAGCGATCGGGTAGTCGTGAGGGGAAGGTGACGTACAGCAGTATTCCTACTGATGCGAAATTACGCGATGGTTACGCGTGAGCACCACAGGGCGATGAATCTCGCGATCTGGGCGGTACGGGTCAGAACGCCGGAACGATTTCCGAGCCCCGGCCGACTCAGACCACCGCCCCGTCGTCCGGATCGTCGTCATCGTCGTCGCCTGGCCGGAGTCGCCAGATCAGCGTCACGAAGCCGGTGAGGATCCCGGCGAAGCCGAACAGGGTGGTCAGTCCCCGGTCGAGCGGGAGCATTTCCGGAAAGAGGAAGAGCGCGAAGCCGGCGGCGATGGCCAGCACCCCGATGACGGCGTACTTGGACGGCCGGGGCAGCGGGGGCGGTGGTGGTGGGACGTACCGCTCCTCGGCGTCGTCGGACAGGTCCGCGCCGAAGGTGTCGAGGCCGTCGAGCAGTGACGGCTCGTCGCGCCCGACCGAGATGCCGGAGATGTCGGTGGCGGACGGGAGCCGTCGGCCGCCCGGGCCGGCCGGCACCGGCGCGTCCGGGCCCGGGCGCGTCGACGTCGCCACCCCGCCCGGCTCGGTCGCCCCGTGCTCGGCGACGTCCTCCACCGCCGGCCAGGAGCGGGCGTCAGCGGCGACCTCGGTGTGGTAGCCGGCGACGATCCGGGCCCACTCGGCCTCCACGTCCGGGTCGGCACCGGGCGGCACCTGCTGGTTCGGCGGCTGGCCCGGCGACTCGTCGTCGGTCAACTGGGTCAGGTAGTCCCGGGCGGTCGCCAGGTGGCTCCGGTCGACGTACAGCCGGTCGACGGGCCGGGGCGGCATCGTTGTGGTACGGGTCACCGGGTTGAGGTCGGCGGACGGCTGTAGGTAGGCGGCGATCCCCCCGGCGGCGAGCACGTCGAGCAGGTGTTCGCCGAGACGCGGGTCCACGTCGCCGGCGACCGCGTACTCCGTCGCCTCCAGGCCGTTGTCCCGTCGTCCCCGACGGGCCCCTCCCGCTGTCACTCCGACACCCTCCCTACCGGCTCGTGACACCCGACGGCGCTCCTGCCGCCCGCTGCCCCACATGCCGTGCAATGAATCGTGACACGGCGGGGACTGGTTCCGGGAGTGCGTTGTGGCGTGCCGTACCGCTTCGTAGGCTCATGACCGACAGTTCCCGCCACGGCCGTCGGCCGGGCGCGACCGCGTCACCGGCGTGTGTGCCGGGCGGTCGCCGGGCAGGTGGGGACCTGCGGAACGCTCGGGAAGGACACCGGTGCTGTACGGGCTGATGAAGTACGTCATCCTCGGGCCCTGGCTGAGGCTGATCTTCCGGCCGCAGGTGGAGGGCAGGGAGAACGTACCCGACACGGGGCCGGCGATCCTGGCCAGCAACCACCTGTCGTTCTCCGACTCGATCTTCATGCCGCTGATGGTCAAGCGAAAAGTGACCTTCGTGGCGAAGGCCGAATACTTCACCGGCCGGGGGCTGAAGGGCGCCCTGGTGCGGATGTTCTTCGTCGGCACCGGCACCATCCCGGTGGACCGTTCCGGTGGCCAGGCCGCCCAGGCGGCGCTGGACACCCAGCTCTCGGTGCTGCGGGCGGGCAACCTGGCCGGGATCTACCCGGAGGGGACCCGGTCCCCGGACGGTCGGCTGTACCGGGGCAAGACCGGGGTGGCGCGGCTGGCCCTGGAGAGCGGGGCGCCGGTCATCCCGGTGGTGATGCTCAACGCCGACGAGATCCAGCCACCGGGCAAGCTGATCCCGAAGATCAAGCGGGTGAAGATCCGGTTCGGGCGTCCCCTCGACTTCTCCCGCTACGCCGGGATGGCCGGCGACCGGTTCGTGGAGCGGGCCATCACCGACGAGATCATGTACGAGCTGATGGAGCTCTCCGGACGCGAGTACGTCGACACCTACGCGCAGAAGGTCAAGAACCAGCAGCTGGCGACGGCGGCGAGCGGGCCGACCGCCGATCCGACGTCCGGATCGATCGCCGCCTGACGGTCCGGCGCGGTGCCGGGAGCCGGCGGCCCGGTCAGGAGGCGAGCATCGGCGTGCTGCCGGGAGCCGGCGGGCCCTGACCGATCCGGAGCAGGCCGGGCGCCCCGTTCCGCAGCGCGAAGGCGCGTACCTCGGTCAACGCCATCTCGGCCTCGGAACGGCGGTCCGCCAGCCGCAGTTCGGCGGCGGCGAGCGCCAGGGCGAGCATCCGGTCGGTGACGTCCGGGATCCCGGCGTAGATCTCCGCCGCCGCGGCGTACAGCTGCCCGGCCCGCTCGTGCTCGCCGTCCGAGCTGGCCAGCGCCGCCGTGACGGTACGCAGCGCCGCCTCCACCCACGGCGTGTGGTGGGTGACCCGGTCGAGCATGCCCCGGACCCGTACCGCCGCCTCCCGACCGGCCAGTGCGGCGGCGTACGCGGCGGCGGGCATCCACTCGCCACTGGCCAGGGCGGGCACCGCCGACCACGAACCGGCGAGTTCGTCGATCAGGCCGGCGGCCTCCGCTCGGCGCCCCTGCAGGGCCCGGCAGAGCGCGCCGAGCCCGAGCACGGTCCAGTGCAGCCGGTGGAAGCCGCTGCGCCGGGCGGTGGTCAACGCGTCCGTGACGTCGTCGTCGGTGGCCTCGCCGGGTACCGGCTCGTCGCGGAGCACCCGCAGGTAGGCCCGTACCCCACGGACCTGCATGTCCCAGCGACCGGCGGGAGTGTCGACGAACGCGTCGGCGACGGTCAGCAGCTTGCCGAACTCGCCCTCGCAGTACGCCCGCATCGCCTCGCCGGAACCGCCGGTGGCCAGCGCCTCGCCCCGGGTGAGGGCGGGACACGCGGCGACGAGTTCCCCGGACCGGATCCAGTCGCCCTCCTCCCGGACCGCGTACGCGAGGTTCTGCACCGCCCGGGGCCAGGCGAGGAGCTGGTGGGTCTGGCAGAGCTGGTGGATCTCGTACAACTCGGTCAGGCCGGCGGGGTCCCCGGCCTGGTAGCGGGCGGTCGCGACGGTGATCCGGGCGTTGGCCTGGGTCTCCACCAGCCCGAGCCGTTCGGCGATGTCGGCCGCGGCACCCGCCGCGGCGATCGCCGGATCCCGTTCGTAGTTGAGCATGTGCAGCCGGCCCAGCTCGGCGTAGGCGTCCGCCTTCTGCGCGGTGTCCGGCAGCGCGTCGAAGAGCTCGACGGCACGGTCCAGACAGGACAGTGCGCCGGCCCGGTCGGCGCGCAGCCAGGCGGCCTGCCCGAGCAGGGTCCAGGCCCGGGCCGCGTCGCCGTTCTCGCCGTACGCGAAGAGCCGCTCCGCCAGGGTGTGCAGCTGGTCGGTGCCACCACCGGCGAGGAAGCTGTTGCCGTCCCGGAAGTACGAGATCTCGGTGCTGAGCAGCTCCAGCCGCAGCCGGCCGACCGGGTCGGTGTCGTCGGCCAGTCCGAGTGCCCGGGCCGCGTGGTTGGCCGCCGCGTCCAGCGCGTGCAGCGCGTACGCCCGGCGCGCCGCCCGGTGCAGCGCGTCCCGGGCCGCCGGGGCGTACCGGCCGGTCGCCACACCGAGGGTGTGGGCGATCTCGTGCGCCGCCCAGCGGTGGTGCGCCAGCACCTCGGCCAGGTCGGTGTCCCGCCCCCGGGACATGCTGTCCAACCACTCGGCGGTGCGTTCGTGCCGCGCCACCCGCTCGGTACGGGGAAGCCGCTGGTAGCACACGTCCCGGACCAGCACGTGCCGGAACCGGAACTCGGCCTGGGCGGCCATCGTGGACGACGGCTGTTCGTGCACGAAGTCCCGCTGCTCCAGCCGGCGCAGCGCCCGTTCGACCGCCTCGACCGGCTGCCCCAGCGCGGCCGAGACCGCACCCGGCCAGAACTGCATGCCGACCACCGAGGCGGCCAGCAGCACCGCCCGGTCCGGACCGTCCAGCAGGTCCACCCGGTTGGCGATGACCGCGTGCACGCTCTCCGGCATCGGCATGTCGTGCCGCTTCTCCAGCGACCAGCCCCGACCGGACTGGCGCAGCGCGCCCTGCTCCATCAGCATCCGGACGTACTCGTGGGCGTAGAGCGGGTTGCCGTCCGCGACCTCGACCAGCGGACTGAGCATGTCGGTCGAGAACGCCGCCTGGCCGAAGATGTGGCCGTAGAGCGAGGCGATGGCGGCGTCCCGCAGCGGCGGCAGGGTGATGGTCAGCGAGCCGGTGATCGTCCCCGCCCAGCTCGGCTCCCGCTTGACCAACTCCGGCCGGGCGGTGCAGAGCAGCAGCAGCGGCACGTTCTGGGCGTACGCGCCGAGCAGTTCCACGAAGTTGAGCATTGCCTCGTCCGCCCAGTGCAGGTCCTCGAAGACCAGCACCGTCGGCTGCCGGGCGGCGAGCGCGACCAGGAAACGGCGCCAGGCCGACTCGGACTCCTCCGCCGGCAGGGTCGGGCCGGGCAGCCCGACCACCGGGCGGAGCGCGTCCACCAGCCGGTCCGCCTCGCCGGGACCGACCAGTTCGGCCAGCGTCGCCTCCAGCCGCCGGGCCGCGACCGAGGCCGGATCGGTGTCCAGGATGCCCGCCTCGGCCTTGACGATGTCGGCCAGCGCGGCGAAGGTGACGTTCTCGCCGAACGGCGGGCACCGACCCACCCGCCAGGTCAGCGGCTGGTCGGTCAGCCGCTCGGTGTGCCGGAACAGTTCCCGGACCAGGCGGCTCTTGCCGATCCCGGCGTGCCCGAGCACCGTGACGAGTTGGGGCAGTCGATCCCGGATGGACCGGTGCAGGGCGTTGACCAGCAGACCCAGCTCGTGTTCGCGGTCGATCAGCGGGGTGGTGTCGGGCTCGCGGTCGGGCGGCTGCCGGAGTACGGCGGCGAGCGCCAGCCAGACCTCGGTCGGCGTCGACCGGCCGCGCAGGGTCACCGGTTCCCGCGCGTCGTACCGGATCGCGTCCCGGGTCAAGGCGTACGTCGTGCCGCAGACCAGCACCCCGCCGGGCGGCGCCACCGACTGCATCCGGGACGCGGTGTTGACCACGTCCCCGGCCACGATCGCCTGACCGCCGTCCCGGGCGGCGGCCACGTCCACCAGCGCCTCACCGGTGGCCACCCCGACCCGGAAACGCAGGTGGTCGGCGCCGGTCGGGGTGAGGCGGGTCAGCACCCGCTGCAACTCCAGACCGGCGCGTACGCAGCGCAGCGCGTCCGTCTCGGTCGCCACCGGTGCGCCGAACAACGCCATCACCGCGTCACCGATGTACTTCTCCACCACCCCGCCGTAGTGGCCGATGACCCGACGGGCGGCGGAGAAGAACGAGGTCTGCATCTTCCGGACCAGCTCCGGGTCGGCGCGTTCGACGTACGGAGTGAAGTCGATCAGGTCGACGAAGAGCACGCTGACCCGGCGCCGGTCCTCCTGCCCGACACTGGCCCGACGGGTCGACTGGCCGGGGCGAGGGGTACCGCAGGCGGTACAGAACGCCGCGTCCGGGGCGAGCGGACGGTTGCACTGGGCACACGCCGGGGCGAGTTCGGTTCCACAGCCGCCGCAGTAACGGTCACCGGCTGCGGCGGTCCGGCCGCATGTCGTACACGGAGCGGAGATGCCGTCCTCCTACAGCCTCGAAGTGGCGTGTGCACTGCCGGGCGGCGCCCCTCGTCGGGGCGGGTCGGTCGGCGACCGTGGCGACCGTCGCCGGCCGGGATCGCGGAGGTCGGGTCGGCGCGGGCCGACCCGGCGAATCACCACGCCGAGTATCACCGCCCGACCCCCGTGTCGGGAACCGGGCTGTTGGCTAGCGGACAGTCCAACTGCTGGAGATCCACGATACAGTCATTGGCGCCGACCGATCGGTGAATATCAGGGAGAGATGGGCAATGGTATACGTTCGACTGGAAAAGGAATGGACCGACGGCGACGGTGTCGGCCACTCCTCGGGGGACATGATCGACGTGGACGCCGCCACCCTGGCGAAGCTCCAGGCCGCGGGCATCGTCGGAGGCGAGAGCGCCGACCAGGGCTCGACGGGCGGTGGCAAGGAGGGGACGGACTGGCTGGGTCCGACCTGATCCCGGAGGGGAACGCGCCGGAGGGCGTTGCGGAACTGTGCTGAGCGGGCGTGTCAGGAACGGTCTACCCGTTCCCGGCACGCCCTCTCGCGTACGTCCGAGGTGGAATCGCGGTGGCGGCGTCCGGTACGGGAGCCGCCGGTGGTCTCAGCGTTCGGCCATGCCGGCGCGTCGGCGCAGCGCCGCCACGTCGGTGACCACGATCCGGCGCCCCTCGGTACGCAACCAGCCCCGGCTGGCGAACGAGCCGATCGCCTGGTTGACGCTCTGCCGTGAGCCGCCGGCCATCTCGGCCAGCTGGCTCTGGTTGAGCTCGATCGTGATCATGGGAGCCTGGCTCTCGCCGGCCAGCCGGACCAGTGTCTTGGCCACCCGACCCGGCAGGTCGAGAAAGACGTGGTCGGCGTTCTGCTCGGTCAGCCGGCGGATCAGCCCGCCGAGCGACCGCATCACCGCGTCCAGGATGCGCGGGTTCGAGTGCACCAGTTCCATGAAGGCGCCCCGGGACAGCGCCAGGGCGGTGCAGTCCTCGATGGCCTCCGCGGACGCCGAGCGGGTGGAGGCGTCCAGCAGGGACACCTCGCCCAGGACGTCCGGGGGACGGATGACGTTGAGTACCGCCCGTTCGCCGGTCGGCGCGGTGCGGAACACCGCCACCGCCCCACGACGGAGCACGATCAGCGACTCGCCCGGGTCGTTCTCGACGAACAGCAGTTGGCCCTTGCGATAGGTGCGGGGGACTGCCGCGGCGATCACCCGCTGGCGCACCTCGGGCTCAAGGCCGGCGAACATGTCGACGCCGGTGAGGGCGTCGCCCGGCTCAGGCAGGCGAACCTCCAAGGCTCAACCCCTCCCCGGTGAATAACCCAGTATTGCTCTCGGACGACCCGCAACCGACCGAAGTAGCAAGGTGAAACTGATACCGGTAGGAGTCCGGCAGCGGTACACATCAGATCATGACGGCCCTGTCGCTTGCTGTACACCCCTCAAATCACTTCTGTGACAGTTCTGTCGCTGACCGGCCCGCATTCTGAGGGCGGATCCGCCGTTGGACGGGGCCGGACGGGGGCGTGGCGGGTCCAGGGGGGCCGGGAGCCGTGGCCGGCCGGATGGTGTCAGTTCCACCGGCCGGTCATGGCGTGGGGAGGCGGGCCCGGGGGTACGGGCCGCCCGCCCGTCCACGGCGGGTCGACCCGTCCCGCCTCGCGGCGTTTCACCCCGCCCCGCCCGGCGGCGTTTCACCCGCCCCGCCCGGCGGCCGGCGGGGCGGATGGGCGAGGATGGCGGGGATGGTCTACCGCTATTTCTACGACTGCGAGTTCATCGAGGACGGCCGCCTGGTCGACCTGGTGTCGATCGGTGTCGTCGACGAGTACGGTCGCGAGTTCTACGCGGTCTCCACCGAGTTCGACGACTCCCGGGCGGTGCCGTGGGTGCGTCGCCACGTACTGGACAAGTTGCCGTCCCCGGCGGACCGGGCCTGGCGTTCCCGGGCCCGGATCCGGGACGATCTCCACGAGTTCCTGGTCGAGCCGATCCGGGGCCGGCCGAACGAGCAGCTCGAACTCTGGGCCTGGTACGCGGCGTACGACCACGTGGCGCTGGCCCAGCTCTGGGGGGCGATGCCGGCGTTGCCCCGGGAGATTCCGCGGTTCACCAAGGAGCTCCGGCAGCGCTGGGAGGACCGGGGTCGGCCGCCGCTGCCCGACGCGGCCGCGGGCCGGCACGACGCCCTGGTCGACGCCCGGCACAACCTCGCCCGGTGGCGGGCCATGCACTCCTGATCGGCAGCCCGGCGCGGCGACGCGCTGTTGAGCGGGACGGCGGGACGGGACGGCACGGCACGGCGACGCACGGCTGAGCGGGCCGCCGGCGGGAACGGCGCCGCTGGCGCCCGCCGGGCGGGCGGGCGGGCGGGGCGAACCGTGAATGACAAGATCAAGATGACCTTTTTGTGATCACGCGGTGACGCCTGACGGGGCGCGCTGGCCTGCCTCTCGGCAGGCGACTACAGTGCGCAATGACGGCCCGCCCCGGGCCGGCAACGGTGCCGCGACGGTCTGACGGACTTCGACCCTGGGGCTTGACGGGCTTAATCGAAGGCTCCAGGAGGATGAGCAGATCATGCGTATCGGCGTGCTCACCGGTGGTGGTGACTGCCCGGGTCTGAACGCGGTGATCCGAGCGGTGGTGCGCAAGGGCGTCGCCACCTACGGCCACGAATTCGTCGGATTCCGGGACGGGTGGCGTGGCCCGCTGGAGGGGCTGACCAAGCCGCTCGGCATCGCGGAGGTCCGGGGCATCCTGCCGCGCGGCGGCACTATTCTGGGCTCCTCCCGGACCAACCCGTTCAAGATCGAGGGCGGCGTCGAGCAGATCAAGAGCAACCTCGCCGAGCAGGGTGTCGACGCCCTGGTGGCGATCGGTGGCGAGGACACCCTCGGTGTCGCCACCAAGCTCCACGAGCTCGGTGTCCAGGTGGTCGGCGTACCGAAGACGATCGACAACGACCTCGGCGCCACCGACTACACCTTCGGCTTCGACACCGCGGTCAACATCGCGATGGAGGCGATCGACCGGCTGCACACCACGGCCGAGAGCCACCACCGCACCCTGGTCGTCGAGGTGATGGGCCGGCACGCCGGCTGGATCGCCCTGCACGCGGGTCTCGCCGGTGGCGCGAACGTGATCCTGCTTCCGGAGCGGCCGTTCGACGTCGACCAGGTCGCCGGGTACGTCGAGAAGCGCTTCCAGCACCAGTACGCCCCGATCGTGGTCGTCGCCGAGGGTGCCCAGCCGCTGGAGGGCCAGATGGTCCTGCAGAACCAGGAGCTGGACTCGTTCGGGCACGTCCGGCTCGGTGGCATCGGCCAGTGGCTCGCCGAGCAGCTGGAGGCGAAGACCGGCAAGGAGGCCCGGACGGTTGTCCTCGGGCACATCCAGCGCGGTGGCACCCCGACCGCCTTCGACCGGGTGCTCGCCACCCGGCTCGGCCTGCAGGCGATCGACGCGGTCAACGAGGGCGACTGGGGCAAGATGGTCGCCATGCAGGGCACCAACATCGTCCGGGTGCCGCTGGTCGAGGCGACCAAGGAACTCAAGACCGTGCCGCTGGAGCGTTACACCGAGGCCGAGGTCTTCTTCGGCAGCTGACGCCCGGTGACGGTGGGTGGCCCGCCGCGCCCGGCTCCGAGCGGTCAGACCTGACCTCCCGGCCGGGCCCGGCGGGCCAGCCCCGTCCCGGGTGCACCCGCCCGCGACGGCTTGACGGCTTCCAGCTGAGGAGAAGCGATGGCGCCGGGAGCGCACACGGTGGCCGTGATCGGCACCGGCAAGATCGGTGAGCTGATGCTCTCCGGACTGCTCCGTGCGGGCTGGCCGGCGGAGCGGTTGCTCGCCACCACGCGTCGCCCGTCCCGGGCGGAGGAGATCACCGCCCGGTACGGCGTACCGGTGGTGGACAACCTGGTGGCGGTGGCCGAGGCGGACGTCCTCGCCATCTCGGTCAAGCCGCAGGACGCGGACGCGCTGCTGGACGAGATCGGGCCGAAGGTGCCGGCGGACAAGTTGCTGATTTCGCTCTGTGCCGGCCTGCCGACGAGTTTCTTCGCCCGGCGCCTGCCGGAGGGGACCCCGGTGATCCGGGTGATGACCAACACGCCCGCCCTGGTCGACCAGGCGATGACGGCGATCTCCGCAGGCTCCCACGCCACCGGCGCGCACCTGGAACTGGCCGAGGAGATGTTCCGGCCGCTCGGCGCGACGATCCGGGTCCCCGAGGCGCAGCAGGACGCGGTGACCGCTCTCTCCGGTTCCGGCCCGGCCTACTTCTACCTGCTGGTCGAGGCGATGGTCGACGCCGGGATCCTGCTCGGACTGCCCCGCCAGGTCGCGCACGAGCTGATCGTGCAGACCGCCATCGGTTCCGCGACCATGCTGCGTGATTCCGGTGAGCACCCGGTCAAACTGCGGGAGGCGGTGACCTCGCCGGCCGGGACCACCATCTCGGCGATCCGCGAACTGGAGAACCACGGCGTGCGGGCCGCGCTGCTCGCCGCGCTCGAGGCGGCCCGGGACCGGGCCCGGGAGATCGCCGCCCAGCACGAGTGAACGCTCCGGGCGGGCTCCACCGCGACCAGTGGTCGCGGGCCGGCCCGGGAAACCGTCGTGTTGCCGGGCCGTGAACTTGCCGGTCCGTTGTCGGACGGCCGGCCGTCCGTGCCCGATACTGTCCGTTGTGTTCACCCTCGCCCAGGCACGGCACATGATCGCCACGCTCCGACCCCGGATCGACGAGCTCATCCGGCTCCGCGCCGACCTCGCCGAACTCCGGGTCGACCTGGCCGATCGCGGAACCAGCCCGTTCGGCGGACTGGCCGAGGTCAAGAGCCTGGAGGCGCGGATCTTCGGTCTCCTCGAGGAGCTGACCGGGCACGACATCCAGGTCAAGGGGTTCGCCCCGGTACTGCTCGACTTCCCCGGCGAGCGCGACGGCCGGCCGGTGCTGTGGTGCTGGCTGGAGGGGGATGACGACGTGGGGTGGTACCACCGGGTGGAGTGCGGGTTCCAGGGGCGTCGCCGGGTCTGACCCGAGGCCGGCACCGGCCGTGCCGGTGGGGCTTGGGGCCGGGCACCCGCTCCGGGCGGTCGGGCTTGATCCGGTCGCGGAAGATCCCGGCGCCCCGCCCGCGCCAGGTCCGGCGATGGCTGCGGCGGATTATCCGGCGGCCGAGTCGGGGAGGCGTACCGGCAGGTCGGCGACGGCGTAGACGACCAGGTTGTCCCGGTAGTGCCCGACCGGCCGGTCGAACAGCCCGGTGCAGGTGATCAGCCGCAGTTCGGGGCCGGGGGTGGGACCGTAGACCACGGTGGTGGGGAAGTCCGCCTTGGCGTGCCGGCTGGCGCCGGTGACCCGGAACCGGAGCCAGCGGTTCCCACGCCGTACCTCGACCAGATCGCCCGGCTCCAGTTCCGGTAACCGGTGGAATACCGCCGGACCGGTCTTCGAGTCGACGTGCCCGGCGAGCACCGCCGGGCCGACGTCGCCGGGGACGACTCCGTCCACGTACCAGCCGGCTTCGCCGAAGGCCGCCGGCGGGGTGAGCCGCCCGGACCGGTCCAGCCGCAGTCGGGCCAGCGTGCTGTCGACCCGGATGCGCGGGATCCGTACCCGGGTCGGCGGGCCGCTGGGCGCCGGGTCGGCGGGCCGCGCGGCGTTGCCGGGAGCGGGCGCCTCGACCCGGCACGGCGGCCCGCAGGCCGCCGTGCCGCACACCGGTGGACAGGTCGCGGCCCGGGCCGGAGGAGGTGCCGGCGTCCGCACCGGCAGCCCGCCGTCCCCGGTCAGGGTGACGGCGAGACCGGCGCCGAGTACCAGACAGAGCAGCAGACCGCCGACGCCCCGGGGGCGTACCGGATCGGCGGGTACGAGGTCGCCGACGGGTACCGGCCCGGGTCGACTCCGGCCGGGCCCGTCCGTCACGAGCTGCGGGTACGCCGCCGTAGGGCGTACCGACCGGCCACCGCGACGAGGAACGCGCCCAGCGCGACCAGCGGGGCGGCACCCGTCGGGTACGAACCGTCGCCGCTTCCGGCGGTGCCGCCGGCCCCGGTGTCCACCCCACCGGCCGGTACGACCACGCCACCCCGGGCGTCGACCCGTAGTTCGGTGGTCAGCCCGCCCTGCTTCGCGTCGAGGACCAGCAGCGAGTAGACGGCGCCGTCGTGCAGCGACACGGCGGTGGTGGTCGGCGCGGCTCCGGTGCCGGCCAGCCGCAGTGTGGCGCGTCCCGGTTCGACCTGCTGGTAGGGGGTGGTGGTGGCGAACTGCACGGCGTTGGCGATGCGCTCCCCGTCCGCCACCGACACGTCGATCACGGGTGCCCGGACCGATGCCTGGACGACCCGGACCTTGGCCCTGCCGTCCGCCGGGGCGCTCAGGTCGTCGTCCAGTACCTTCAGTCCCAGTTCGGCGTAACGGCCCACCCCGGCGACGGTGTACGCCTTGCCGGCGGTCACCGAGACGCTGGTGGTCAGTACCGGCGGGTCGCTGGCCGGCGCCCCTGCCCTGCGCATCGCGACGGCGTACGGGCCGACGGGCAGTGGCAGGTACGGCGACAGCACCCCGTAGCCGACCGCCTTGAACACCTGCGGATCCGCCTTGTCGGACTCGGCGCCGAGGTAGACGTCGACCGCCGGGGTGTCCGGGGAGAGGTGGGCCAGCCGGACGTAACCGACCGGGGCGGCGGAGGCCACGGCGGGGCCGGCGACCACCGTGGTCAGTCCCGCGCCGAGCAGAAGTGTGGCGGCCACGGCGACGACCTGCCGTGGGATCCGTGAAAGTTGGTGGTTGTCTGTCATCTCGCCTCCTGAGCATGCCGGGCAACGTGCGCCGGGCAAGGTAACGGCCCGGTGGCCCGGGACGTCGCACTCGCGGTCCGTCGGGCCGGGGATGGTCGCGAGGTGGTGCTCGGGAGGCGGTGATCGCGATCGGATGCTCGGCGGGACCGGTGCCGCCCCAGGGTCGCGATCGTCGGGACAACTACGCAAGCGCGCCACGCAGGGTGATCCGATTGTTACGAGCCGACGGCCGGGTCGTGCCGGTGCCAGTGTGCCCGGCGCTGATCTCACAGCGGCCCACGTAATTCGATTCTCGGGGCGGCCGGACCGGAATTCGTGAAGCAATGCGAATATGGCTATGGAGTGCGGCGGCTTTCCATTGTGGTGAGAATCGTCACGCTCGGGCCCGGGACCGGGATAAGTGCGGCAACGGGATTCGGGGCGGCGCCGCGACCTCTTTATGCTGTGCCGGTCCCGAACGTTCGACCACTGCTCGGGCGGCCTGCACCGGTCAGTCGGGCCCGGTGACGCGCAGAACCCATTCGGGGGAAAGGCACAACGATGAGCGGCACCGCCACGCGTTCCTGGAATGGCATGACCATCCCGGCCGCCGGTACCTACAAGCTTGATCCCGCACACAAACGGATCGGTTTCCTGGCCCGGCACATGATGGTCAGTCCGGTACGGGGCGAGTTCGGCGAGGCGACCGCGAGCATTGTCGTGGCGGACGACCCGGTGGATTCCTGGGTGACCGCGAGCATGTGGTCGGCGAGCCTCACCACCGGCCACGCCGACCGGGACACCCATCTGCGCAGTGCCGACTTCCTCGACGTGGAGCGGTATCCGACGCTCGAGTACCGCAGCACCGGGATCAAGTGGGAACAGGACCGGAACGACGAGATCTTCTTCTGGGCCCGGCTGCGCGGCAACCGCCTGGGCCGCCGGGCCGAGGCACCCAACGTTCCGGAGCAGCCGAGTCGTACGTCGGGACGGTTCCTGCTCGCCGGCGAACTGACGGTGAAGGGGATCACCCGGGCGGTCGATCTGCGGGTGGAGTTCGGCGGTGCCCGCCGGGATCCCTACGGACAGGACATCTTCGGGTTCAGCGCGACGGCGGAGATCGAGCGCGAGGACTACGGCCTGCTCTGGAACGTCGCCCTGGAGAGCGGCGGGGTGCTGGTGGGGAAGACCGTGCTGATCGAGATCGCCGGCGAGGCGATCCGGCAACCCTGACCCCGGCCCTGGGCCCCCGGGACCGTCCCGCGCTGATCGGGCCCGGCCTGCCCGGGCCATGGGTGACCGGGCCGCGGGTGGGCGGGCTGCGGGTGACCAGCCAGCGGGGAATCGAAACATGGACATCTTGACGAACCGGTGAACCGGTGAGTAGCGTCGCCTCACGTTAAATGGAAAGTTTCCTAAAAATAAAGGGAGACGCCATGGGAAGATCCTTCCGTCGGGCGATGTGGGCCGGCGTCGTGGCGGCACTGGCCGTCGCGGCGGTCCCGGTCACCGCCGCCTTCGGCGCCGGCAACCTCACCACCAGCTTCACCTCCACCTCCGACTGGGGTTCCGGCCACGAGGTCAGGGTCACCGTCACCAACGGCACCGACGCTCCGGTGTCCACCTGGCGGGTGGAGTTCGACCTACCGTCCGGAACGACGGTCAGCAGCTTCTGGGACGCGGACGTCACCCGCAGCGGCAACCGCTACACGGCGGTGAAGAAGAGCTGGGCCGGTGCGATCGCCCCCGGGGCGTCGTTCAGCTGGGGCTACGTCGGCACCGGCGGCTACCGGGCACCGTCCAACTGCACCGTCAACGGTGCCGCCTGCGGCGGCGGTGGTACGCCGAATCCGACCACCACGCCACCGACCACCACGCCGACGACCAACCCGCCCACCACCCCGCCGACGACCAACCCGCCGCCGCCCGGCGACCAGAAGGTGGTCGGCTACTTCGCCCAGTGGGGTGTCTACGCCCGCAACTACCACGTGCGGAACATCCACACCAGCGGCTCGGCCAGCAAGCTGACCCACATCATGTACGCCTTCGGCAACACCACCGGCGGCCGGTGCACCATCGGGGACAGCTACGCCGACTACGAGAAGGCGTACACGGCGGCGGAGAGCGTCGACGGCGTCGCCGACACCTGGGACCAGCCGCTGCGGGGCAGCTTCAACCAGCTGCGCAAGCTCAAGCAGATGTACCCGCACATCAAGGTGATCTGGTCGTTCGGCGGTTGGACCTGGTCGGGCGGCTTCACCCAGGCCGCGCAGAACCCGGCCGCGTTCGCCGAGTCCTGCCACAACCTCGTCGAGGACCCGCGCTGGGCGGACGTCTTCGACGGCATCGACATCGACTGGGAGTACCCGAACGCCTGCGGCCTCACCTGTGACAGCAGCGGCCCGAACGCGTTCAAGAACGTGGTTTCCGCGCTGCGCAGCCGGTTCGGTTCGTCCGCGCTGGTCACCGCCGCGATCACCGCTGACGGCAGCAACGGTGGCAAGATCGACGCCGCCGACTACGCCGGTGCGATCAACAACCTCAACTGGCTGATGCCGATGACGTACGACTACTTCGGCGCCTTCGCCGCGCAGGGCCCGACGGCCCCGCACTCGCCGCTGACGTCGTACTCCGGGATTCCGCAGCAGGGCTTCTGGTCCGACGCGGCGATCCAGAAGCTGAAGAGCAAGGGCATCCCGGCCAGCAAGCTGCTGCTCGGCATCGGTTTCTACGGTCGCGGTTGGACCGGCGTCACCCAGGCCACCCCGGGCGGTACGGCGACCGGCGCGGCCCCGGGCACCTACGAGGCCGGCATCGAGGACTACAAGGTCCTGAAGAACACCTGCCCGGCCACCGGCACCATCGCCGGCACGGCGTACGCCAAGTGCGGCAGCAACTGGTGGAGCTACGACACCCCGGCGACCATCGGCGGCAAGATGTCGTACGCGAAGGGTCAGGGCCTGGGCGGCTCCTTCTTCTGGGAGCTCTCCGGCGACACCACCAACGGTGAACTGATCAGCGCCATCTCCAACGGTCTGCGGTAGCCGGACGGCACCCCGGCTGTCGGAGGCGGGCCCTGGTCACCCTCGGGTGACCAGGGCTCCGCCCGTTGTGTGGCACGCCGTACCGGCCCGAGCGCCGGTCAGCCGGTCAGCCGCGGATCAGGAAGACCTGCTGGGTCGCGTCCCGCTGGGTCCGGGTCGCGGCGCGGTCGCCGGTGAAGACCACCGTGCCACGGTCGACCGCCGGCCAGGTGCCGTTGCCCCGGGTGGTCAACCGCACGGCCGGCGTCCAGCCCGTCCGGCTGTCGCGGCGGGAGGTGAAGACCTTCCAGCGCCAGTCGGTGGAGCGCGAGTCGTACCAGACGGCCCGGACCGCGCCGTCGGCGTCGTTGCCCAGCCGGGGTCGCTGACTCATCGCGTTCGGGTCGACCGCCACCGGCTCCGCCGGGGACCAGGTCCTGCCGTCCGTCGACCGGCTCGCCCGCAGGGACAGGTTCACCCCGGCGGGGGAGAGCACCTTGGTCTCCCAGGCGACGACGAGGGATCCGTCCCGGTCCACCGCGAGACTCGGGTGCCGGTCGGCCGCGTCGTCGTTGTTGCTGACCCGGACCAGGCCACTCCAGGCTGACCGGGTACCGGCCCGGACCGCCGCGACGATCTCCCAGTTGTCCGGGTTGGTGCCACCGCTGGCCTCCTCGCCGGGCGGCGGGGTGTGCCCGGTCCAGCCCGGGTCGGGGTCGAACCGGTTGTCCTGCCAGGTGACGACGATCCGCCGATCCGGGGTGACCGCGACCGAGGGGAACAGCGAGGCGGGGTGCCGGGGCGAGCGGGCGTCCGTCGGCGTACCAGGGTCGATCACCTTGCCGGCGGCCGAGACGTTGACCGGAGCCGGATCGACGCCGACGACCTGGACGCGTACGTCGAACGCGCCGCCGCCGTTGTCGGTCCAGGCGACGACCGGGTGCGTGCGGTCCACCAGCGCGATCGCCGGGTGCAGGGCCCGGCCCCGACCGTCGCTGAGCCGGACGGCGGAACCGAAGCTCCGCCCCCCGTCGCGGCTGTGCCGCAGGTGGATCGCGGGCCGGTGCGGCCGCTCGTGGCCCCGGGCGTCCTGCCACACCACCCAGACGTCGTCACCGGCGGCGACCACCCGGGGCGACGACGCCGTCCCCGAGCTGTCGGAGAGGACGATCGGCTCGCCGTGTCCGTCGTGCTCCCCGTCCAGCCGGCGGTACACCACCGCACTCCGGTGGTCCCGGTGCAGCTCGGCGACCACGTGGGTCACCCGGCCCTCGACCGCCAGGTCGGCGAAGCCGGCGAAGTCACCGGACTCGCCGAGGACCAGGCTCGCCCGGTCGTCGCCGCCGAGCGGGGCCGGCAGGTTGAGTTCCGGAGCCGGTACCGCCGGCTGCCGGACCGAGACGAAGATCGGCGAGGTGGCGGCACGGAGCTGGTCGGGCAGGTTCGGGTCGGCCTCGCGTCCGGAGAGTTCGCCCGGAGCCCGCACCTCCACCCGGTACCAGCTCTGCGCACCGCGCAGGGTGAGCGGAAGCAACCAGGTCTGCTCGTCCCGGTCGGGAACGAAGGTGGCCAGCGGGCCGGCGGAACGGCCCGGCGAGCCGTACACCAGGACCTTTGTCCCGACGGCCGCGCGGGCCCGGATCCGCAGCTTCGCCCGCTTCGACAGCCGGTCGGTGCGGACCACGACCTCGTCGCCGCCGATCGCCTCGAACCGGCCGTCGCCGTCCACATCGGCCTCGATCGTCACGAACGGTCCGTCCGGCCCCATCGACAGCGTGGTACGCCCCGCCTTGAGCGCGTCGAGGATTGCCCGGGTCGAGCGTTCGGCGGCGAAGACCCAGGTGGTCGGCCGGCCCGGCGCGCTCACCGGGCGCAGCTCCTTGAAGTGGCTGTCGCTCGCCGCGACGCCGCCGAACCGGAACCCGTGGTTCCACCGGTTCTCGGCGTACTCGATCTCGGCGTCGGGGTTGTTGCTGACGTTCCAGAGCTCGACCACGTCGACACCCTGGGCGCTGGCGTTGTCGTTCGGACCTGTCGCCGGGGTGTACTCGCCGTCGTCGGGGTGCGCGACCGACCAGACCGCGTGCTGGGCGTGCGCGTCCCAGATCGACTGTTGGATGTGCCGGAACGCCGCCGAGCCGGGCGGGTTGGCGCCGTCGACCACGGTGTCCACGGCGCCGAGCACCACCGCGTGCGGTGAACCGTTGACCTCCTCACCGGTGAGCAGCAGCAGTTTCGACGAGGTCCACTGCGGATCCCAGTGCTGGTCGTACGTGCGGTGGTCGGTCAACGGCAGGAAGGCCAGCCCGACCCCCTCGGCGTACCCGATCTGGTCGCCGACCGGCAGGTTGCCGGGGTCGCGCTGGTCCGAGAGCTGCCGTGGCGCGCTGCCGTCCGACGAGTGGTCGTCGTGGACGTGCGTGTCGCCCGGCAGCCACATCCCCTCGGGTCCGGCGCCGTGCTTCCCGGCCTCGTCGTGGTCGCCGGGGTCCGCCTGAGCGGCGGTGGCGGGCCCGAGCCCACCGGCGGCGACCACGGCCCCACCGACCGCGATGAACTGCCTGCGGTCCAATTCCATCCAGTCCCCATTTCCACAGAACCCACGTTGTGGCCGCTCAGGGACCCCACACGGCCCGGCGACCAGGAGTTCGATCACGTCCTAGGCGGGCCGACGCTAATCCTGCGGTGGGCAGGGGACGTGAACCCCGGGTGAACCCCGGACGGCGACGCCACCAGCTACCGGGTGGTATCCGGCAGGACCGGACAACGGTGCTGAGCTGCTCCCGGCCGCCCGGGTCGGGCCGACGGCCGGGCCGCCGGTGCGTAAGGTGATCAAGTGGTCGCGGCGCTGGAGTTGTACCTCGATACCGACGCCACCCGGCGGATCCGGGTGCTCTGGGACGCGCTGGAGTCCGAGGGGGTGCAGAGTCTGCGCTCGCTGCTCGGCCAGCGACACCGGCCGCACATGTCGCTGGCGGTCGCTCCGCGACTCGACCCGGAGCAGGTGGCCGGCGCGTTGACCGGACTGGTCGTGGCCGCGCCGCTGCGACTCGACTTCCAGTGCGCCGGACAGTTCGTCGGTCGGGTGCTCTGGCTCGGGCCGGCGCCCACCGCCGAACTGCTGGCCCACCAGGCGTCGGTGTACGACCGCCTGACCGGTGCCGGGGTCGCGGTCAGCAAGCACTACCGGCCCGGCCGCTGGGTGCCGCACTGCACGCTGTCGATGCGGGTGCCGAACGTGCTGATGGCGGCGTCGGTCCGCCGTTGTCTGGAGGTGCTGCCGATCGACGCGACCGTGGTCGGTGCCGCCGTCGTCGACCACGCCCGGGACATCGTCCGGCCGTTGCCCTGACGGGACGGCGGTAGACACTGTCTACGGCTTCTGGTAGACACTGTCCATGCCTCCCGACCTGGACCGAAGCCTGCGGGACCGGCTCGTTCAGGTCGGCGTCGACCTGGTCGCCCGGTCCGGCACCGAAGCCCTGTCACTGCGCGAGATCGCCCGTCGGGCCGGCGTCTCACACGGCGCCCCACGGCGGCACTTCCCGACCCACCAGGCGTTGTTGGCCGCGATCGCGATGGAGGGCTACCGCGAACTCGGCCGGCGGATCACCGAGCGGGTCACCGGTGACGGGTCCGCCGAACCGTACGCCCAACTGGTCGCCCTCGGTCGGCTCTACCTGGACTTCGCCCGGACCAACACCGGAATGTTCGCCCTGATGTTCCGGCACGACCTGCTGCGGGGCAACGGGATCGGGCTGCGCGAGGCGAGTCAGCCGCTCTTCGGCGTACTCGTCGACCTGGTCGCCCGGGCCCGCCCGCCGGCCGCCGACGTCGCCGCGCCCGCGGTCGTCGCCGGCGCGCTCTGGGCCAACTGGCACGGCATCGCCCAACTCTGGCAGTGGGGGAGCCTGCAGACCACCGTCCGGATCGACGACGTCGAGCCGCTGCTGCGGGCCGCGCTGGCCGCGCACGTCGGCCCGGCTCCCACCCCCGCCGCGACCCACTGAATCCTCCGGAGGAGAAACGTGCTGCTCCAGGGCGCCACCCGGCTGCTGCTGGTCCCACTGTCCCGGCTGGTCTTCCGGCCGGTGATCGAGGGACGGGAGAACGTGCCCCGACGCGGCCCGGTGATCCTGGCCGTCAACCACCTGTCCGCCTTCGACAGCGTGGTGATTCCACTGGTGGCCCCCCGACCGGTCGCCTTCCTGGCCAAGGCGGAGTACTTCCGGCAGCCCGGGCTCAAGGGGTGGCTGGTCCGAACCTGCCTGACCGCCATCGACGCCATACCGGTGCCGCGCGGCGGTCACCGGGCCGCCCAGGACGCGCTGGAGGTGGCGCGGGGTGTCCTCGCCGACGGCAAAGCCTTCGGCATCCACCCCGAGGGCAGCCGGTCCCGGGACGGGCGGATCTACCGTGGTCGTACCGGCGTGGCCTGGTTGGCGCTCGCCTCCGGTGCCCCGGTGGTCCCGGTCGCCGTCCTCGGCACCGACCGGATCCAGCCCGTCGGCACCCGGCTGCCCCGGATCGGCCGGATCACCGTACGGTTCGGGGCGCCGCTGCACTTCACCCCGTCGCCCGGCGCCCGCAGCGGCCAACTGCGGCGGGCCGCCACCGACGAGATCATGGCGGCGATCCAGGAACTCTCCGGCCAGGAACGGGCCGACGACTACAACGAGCTCTCCACGACCGTCTGACCGGTCGTTCGGCCGACCTGGGTAGGCTGCCGGCCGTGCCGACCGACGTGATCGAGGACGCGCTCGCCGTACTCTGCGCCCGATACATCTTCCCGGAGAAGGCGGCGACGGCCGCCGAGACGATCCGGGCCCGGCGCGACGCCGGTGAATACCGGAACCTCACCGAGGAGGCGTTGGCCGCACGGCTGACCGCCGACCTGTTCGAGACCTGCGCGGACCGGCATCTGCGGGTCCGGATCCGGGACGACCAACTGGCGACCGTCTCCACCGAGGCGGAGTTGGCGGCCGCCTGGCGTGAACAGGCGAGGCTGGCCAACTACGGCATCAGCCGGGTCGAGCGACTCGACGGCAACGTCGGCTATCTCGACCTCCGGATGATCGCCGACGCCGCTGCCGGAGGCCGGGCCATCGCGGCGGCGATGGAACTCGTCGCGCGGACCCACGCGCTCATCGTCGACCTGCGCCGGAACCGGGGTGGTTCGCCGAACGGCGTCATCTTCTGGACCAGTTACCTCTTCCCCGACGACCAGACCCACCTGAACAGCATCCAGGACGGGGAGAGTGGCCAGACCCGGCAGTACTGGAGCCTCGCCTACCTGCCCGGCGAGCGTTACCTCGACCGACCGGTCTTCGTGCTGACCAGCGGCGTCACGTTCTCCGCTGGCGAGGAGTTCTGCTACAACCTCAGGACACGCGGCCGGGCGACCCTGATCGGCGAGACCACCCGGGGCGGAGCACACCCGACCAGGATCGTTCCGCTCAGCCCGACGTTGGAGATCACCGTGCCGGACGCCCGGTCGATCAATCCGGTGACCGGCACCAACTGGGAGGGGACCGGCGTCGAGCCGGACGTGGCGGTGCCGGCCGAGCAGGCGTACCAGGTCGCCTACGGTCGCGCGCTACGGCACGTGCTGACCACCACGACCTCGGCCGCGGTGCTGGCGGAGGCGCGGGCCGCGCTGGCCGACCTGCCCGACGTCTGACCCGACGCGCGGGACGCCGCCATCCACACGGGACGGTTGGCGCGGTCGACCTGTCGTGCCGTGTCCCCGGTTGGCCCGTCGTGCCACGACCCGGTTGGAAGGCGGCGAGGTCATCTCCTATCCTCAGCCGCTGGATCATGCGACGGGGGAGGGATCGTGTCCGATCAACATTCAGCCGGCCCAGTGCCAGGTCAGCCGACGGGGCCGGCCGGGTCCGGCGACGAGCCGGCCGCTCCGGATGCTGGTCCAGCGGGCGGCGTGGCTCCGGACGCGGCTCCGCCGACGGCCGCCGGCCCGGGTGCTGGTCCGGGTGGCGACGCCCCCGGTGCCGCCCCACGGAAGCGAGGGCTGCGTGGCGTGCTTGTCGTCGCCCTGGTCGTCGTGCTGGCCTGCGCCGGTCTCTGCGGCATCGGACAGCTCGTCACCAACTTCCTGAACGCCGACGAGTGGGAGGGTCTGGGACAGCCGGTCGCTCCGTCCACTGTGCCCGCCTCCCCGAAGCCGACCTGGCAGCCGCCGAACGAGTTGGTGGACCCGCAGCCGGTGTTGCAGATCCGGCACCAGTTGGAGTCCTGGGTGCTCACCTCGGCGGGCGTGGCACGACCGATGCGGAGCAGCTGCGAGCGCCGTGACTTCACCGGCGAGCAGGCGACGACCTTCACCTGCACCGTCCGGTACGACGGGCAGGACGTCGTCTACACCATCACCGCCCGCCCCTCCGGCGGCAGCACCTTCGAGTGGGACGCAAAGGCCGACCAGACGCTCGTGACCCGGGAAGGGCTGCACGCGCTGCTGTACAGCCGGTTCGGCGGCAACGACGGCACCTGGGAAAACCTGCGGTGCGAGGAGTTCCCCGAGGTCGCGCTCGTACCGGCGGGCGAGCGGCTCGGCCAGGTCTGCTACGCCAGGCACAAGGACAGGATCAAGAGCGCCCGGATCATCATCACGCCCCAGGACCAGGCCGGGCCCTCGCTGGAGACCGAGTTCCAGGAGGAGGGCCTCCGCTGACCTCGTCGTACCGGCGGCGTTGGATCGGTGCCACTGACCGCACGGGCACCTGAATCCACTCGCGGTACCCTCGGCGCCCGACCTACGGTCGCCCGACCAGGTGGTCACCTGGCTGGCCGGCTCCGAACTGCGTGCGGCGGTCTCGGCCGCCCTTCTCGCCGCCGACGACGAGGAGACCCTGGAGATCCTGGCCGACCTCGACGAGCTGCTCGGCTGACCGGCACCTCAGCCGCCGCTCGACCCGATTCGACGGGATGTGAGTTTTCGCGGCCCACCCGGAGCATCGGGAAATCCGGTTCCATGAATCCCCGGTGGGGGAAGGAGGGAGCTCCGGCCGGGGCCGCGACGACGGGTGGAGGGACGATGCCGATGGAGGCGAACGGCGGATTCTGGGGACGTTCCGGGCCCACCGGGTGGGCCACCCGCTGGGTGTTCGGCACCGCGCTCGGCCAGGTGGTCTTCACCGGCACGACGCGGCTGGTGATGGCGGTGCTGATGGGCGCCGCCGTGGGCGGGCTCGCGGTCTGGCTCGTCCTGCGTCGCCGGTCCACCCGGCCCGGGTACGACAACACCGCGACCGCCGGATCCTCCGGCCGCGCCGGTCGGCGGGTACGCCGTCACCACGGTTCCATCCCGAACCCGGCCTACCGGTTGAGCCAGCCGCATCCGGGTGCCGTCCGGGGCCGGTCGATGTTCTCGCCGCGCGCCCGCTCCGCCCCGCTCCGGACCCAGCCGGTCCGCTCCGCTCCGGATCCGACCCGCCGGCCCACGACCGGTCCAGTCACCGGGTCCGGTACGGGCACCACGGTCGCCGGGGGCAGGGCACCACGGGCGGGACGTACCCGGGTGCCCGACGTGACGTCGACGCCGGGCTCGGGCGACCGTCGAGGATGACCAGCGGATAAACTCTGATCCTCGTACCGGGCACGTCCGCAGACGTGGGGAGGGGCCGGCGATGGATCCCGTCCGGGTGCAACGGGTCGAGTCAGCCGCGGTGGCGGCGCTGGTTGTCGTGGTGACCGTCGCCGTCGGGTACGCGTGGTGGTGGCTGCTCGCCCTGTTCCTGCTCTTCGATCTCTCCATGCTCGGCTACCTGCGGGGCCCCCGCCTCGGCGCCCTCTGCTACAACCTCGGGCACTCCTATCTGCTGCCGGCGCTGCTCGGCGCGGTGGCGGTGCTGGCGGCCGTGCTCGGCGATCCGGTCGACTGGCTCGGGGTGCTCGCCACCGCATGGGCGTTCCACATCGCCGTGGACCGGGCTCTCGGCTACGGCCTCAAGACGACCGAGGGTTTCCCGCACACCCATCTCGGTCTCATCGGCCCGGCACGACGGGACCGGACGGAGTGAGTGGCGGCCCCGGCATGCATGCCGTGGAGGTGCACCGGGTGCTGGACGCCCTTGACGAGGCTGGTTGCCCGGCCTGGATCGCCGGTGGCTGGGGCGTCGACGCCCTGGTCGGCGAACAGACCCGGCCGCACCGTGACCTGGACCTGGCGATCTCCGCCGACCGGGAGGCCGCCGCGCTGGACGCGCTCGGCCAACTCGGCTACCTCCTCGAGACCGACTGGCGTCCGGTCCGGGTCGAGGTCGTCGCGCCCGGCCGGGGCTGGGTGGACCTGCATCCGGTGGTCTTCGACGAGTCGGGTGACGGTCGGCAGGCCGGCCTTGACGGCGGCTACTTCGACTACCCGAGGGACTGCCTTGTCACCGGAGTTGTCGCCGGCCGGCAGGTGAACTGCCTCTCCGTCGCCCAGCAGTTGCGTTTCCACAGCGGCTACGAGCCGCGCGACGTCGACCGGGCGGATCTGGCTCTGCTGCACGGGCTCGCCGCGTCGTCAGGCCGGCCGCCGTTCGGTGACCGGGCACGACCATCGGCCTAGGGTCGTTTCTGCCGGTCGACCTCGGCGGTGGGGGCCGACGGCACGCCGCTGACCAGTTGACGCAGTGCCTCGACGTGGCCGTCGAAGGCGGTACGGCCGTGCGGGGTCAGGGTGACCAGGGTTCGACGTCGGCGCCCGGCGCCTTCCTTGCGGATCTTGGCGTATCCGGCCTCGGTGAGGGTCGAGACCTGTTTGGAGAGTGCGGAGTCGGAGAGGTCGAGGCTCTCCTTGAGGAAACTGAACTCGGCCCAGTCGGTCGCCGCCAGGAGGGCCATCAGGCCCAGCCGGGTCGGCGGGTGGATCAGTTCGTCGAAGCCGGCGGGTGTGCTCATGCCGTCTTCCGGCGCAGCAGTGCCCGGTACAGCGGCTCGACGGCCGCCATGTAGGCGACGAGCAGCGCGCCGATCAGGGTGTTACCCAGTGGCAGGTCGATCTGATCGAACAGCCACATGCCGCCGTAGGCGAGGCCGCCGGTGATCGCCGCGAGGCTGCCGATGACCGCCCAGAACCGGCCGGTCAGCTGGGACCGGTGCAGGGTCGCCCGGCTGCGCTGGCCGGCGCGGGTGAAGCAGGTCAGCGCGCCCACCATGGCCACGCCGAACAGGGTCATCCGCAGTGCCGGCGAGGCGGGCAGGTCCATCGCCGCGAAGCCGGCGAGCATCGCGGCCATGCCGGTGGCGTCCCAGCCCCGGTGCCGGCCCCGGGACGCGCCGTCGATGACCTGGTTACGACGTTTGGCGATCTCCGCGAGGCTGGCCTGGGCGTCTTCGATCTGGGTCATCTGGATCCTCCGTAGGTTTGACTTGCCTAGCAGGAAAGTTAACACTTCACTTTCCCGCTAGGCAAGTCAAACTCGGGGCGGCTCCGCCCCACGGCGTCCGGTCAGCTGCCGACGTAGTCCGCGAGGTGCTCGCCGGTGAGGGTCGAGCGGGCGGCGACAAGGTCGGCGGGGGTGCCCTCGAAGACGATGCGGCCGCCGTCGTGGCCGGCGCCGGGGCCGAGGTCGATGATCCAGTCGGCGTGTGCCATGACCGCCTGGTGGTGCTCGATGACGATGACCGACTTGCCGGAGTCGACGAGTCGGTCGAGCAGGCCGAGCAGTTGCTCGACGTCGGCGAGGTGCAGGCCGGTGGTCGGCTCGTCGAGGACGTAGACGCCGCCCTTCTCGGCCATCCGGGTGGCCAGTTTGAGCCGCTGCCGCTCGCCGCCGGAGAGGGTGGTGAGCGGCTGGCCGAGGCTGAGGTAGCCGAGCCCGACGTCGGCGAGCCGGTCGAGGATGGCGTGCGCGGCCGGCGTACGCGCCTCGCCGGCACCGAAGAACTCCTTGGCCTCGGTCACCGACATCCCGAGCACCTCGCTGATGTCACGGCCGCCGAGGTGGTACTCCAGCACCGACGCCTGGAACCGCTTGCCCTCGCACTCCTCGCAGGTGGTGGCGACGCCGGCCATCATCGCCAGGTCAAGGTAGATGACGCCGGCACCGTTGCAGGTGGGGCAGGCGCCCTCGGAGTTGGCGCTGAACAACGCCGGCTTCACGCCGTTGGCCTTCGCGAACGCCTTGCGGATCGGGTCGAGCAACCCGGTGTACGTCGCCGGGTTGCTCCGCCGCGAGCCACGGATCGCGCCCTGGTCGATCGCCACCACCCCGTCCCGGGTCGAGACCGAGCCGTGGATCAGTGAACTCTTGCCCGAGCCCGCCACCCCGGTCACCACCACAAGCACCCCCAGCGGAATGTCGACGTCGACATTCCGCAGGTTGTGCGCTGTCGCACCACGGATCGGCAGTTGGCCGGTCGGCTTCCGGACGCTCTCCTTGAGGACGGCCCGGTCGTCGAGATGACGCCCGGTGAGGGTGCCGCTGGCCCGCAGCCCCTCGACGCTGCCCTCGAAAACGACCTCGCCGCCCGCGACGCCGGCACCGGGGCCGAGGTCGACGACGTGGTCGGCGATCGCGATCGCCTCCGGCTTGTGCTCGACCACGAGCACCGTGTTGCCCTTGTCCCGCAGCCGCAGCAGCAGGTCGTTCATCCGCTGGATGTCGTGGGGGTGCAGACCGATGGTGGGCTCGTCGAAGACGTAGGTGACGTCGGTGAGCGAGGAGCCGAGGTGCCGAATCAGCTTGGTGCGCTGCGCCTCGCCACCCGACAGCGTGCCCGATGGCCGCTCGAGCGAGAGGTAGCCGAGCCCGATCTCCACGAACGAGTCGAGGGTCCGCTGCAGCGCGGTGAGCAGCGGTGCCACCGACGGCTCGTCGAGGCCGCGCACCCAGTCCGCCAGGTCGCTGATCTGCATCGCGCAGGCGTCGGCGATGTTGATGCCCTTGATCTTCGAGGACCGGGCGGCCTCGCTGAGCCGGCTGCCGTCGCACTCGGGGCAGGTGGTGAACGTGACCGCCCGCTCCACGAACGCCCGGATATGCGGCTGCATCGCGTCGACGTCCTTGGACAGGAACGACTTCTGGATCTTCGGGATCAGACCCTCGTACGTCAGGTTGATGCCGTCAACCTTGATCTTGGTTGGCTCCTTGTGGAGCAGGTCGTTGAGTTCCTTCTTCGTGAACCTGCGGATCGGCTTGTCCGGGTCGAAGAAGCCGCAGCCGCTGAAGATGCGGCCGTACCAGCCGTCGACGCTGTAGCCGGGGATGGTGATCGCACCCTCGTTGAGCGACTTGCTGTCGTCGTAGAGCGCGGACAGGTCGAAGTCGGTCACCGAGCCGAGGCCCTCACAGCGCGGACACATGCCGCCGGTGATGCTGAAGCTGCGACGCTCCTTCACGGTCTGCCCGGAGCGCTCCATGGTGACCGCACCCGCGCCACTGATCGAGGCGACGTTGAAGGAAAACGCCTGGGCCGAGCCGATGTGCGGCTGACCGAGCCGGCTGAAGAGGATGCGCAGCATCGCGTTGGTGTCGGTCACGGTGCCGACGGTGGAGCGGACGTTGGCGCCCATCCGCTCCTGGTCGACGATGATCGCGGTGGTCAGCCCCTCGAGTACGTCCACCTCGGGCCGCGCCAGCGTCGGCATGAAACCCTGCAGGAAGGCGCTGTACGTCTCGTTGATCATCCGCTGCGACTCGGCGGCGATCGTGCCGAACACCAGTGAACTCTTGCCCGAGCCGGAGACGCCGGTGAACACCGTCAACCGGCGCTTCGGGATCTCGACGCTGACGTCCTTGAGGTTGTTCTCACGCGCGCCCTGCACGCGGATCAGATCGTGGTTGTCGGCAACGTGCAGCGCGGGCGACTGCGGGTCCGTCCTCGTGGACGTGCTCATCGTGTCTCCATCTGTTACGCGGGAACGCCGTCCGGTCCCTGCCGGCGTCACCTGGCTCGATCTGGCCAGCTTCGAGCAACATGTTCGGTTCTTCGGTGGTGGTGCGGTCGCGGCAACGGTCCGCCGTCCACCTGATCGGCGGCCCGGCCCGGAATGGTGCGACGTCCGTCCGGGCCGATGGCCGCCGTCGCCACGTTCCGGGCAGGAACCAAGGTATACACGCCGCTGCGCCCCGTGCCGCCCCTGGGACCCGGCCACGCCGGTCACGCTAGACGCGATCCGGGGGTCGGCGCTTCTTGATTCCTGACCGGTCCGGCCGGCTGTCGCGCCGGGGCCGGCATCCCCGGCGTCGTACGCCCGACACGCCGGGTCATGGGGTGCCCGGGGGTCAGCTGACCGCCGTGGTGGTGGTGGCGGCGGCCGTCGAGTCCCACATGGTGATCACCACGCCGAGGACGAAGAGCTGCACCGGCAGCGGCAGACCCGGCAGATCGGCGGTGACGTCCCCGCGCCAGGAGTTGCTCCGCTTCACCGACCCGACCCGCTGGCCGTCGGCCTGCAACTCCTGCTCGTTGCCCCAGAACGAGGTGCGCCGGAAGTGGTACGTCCGGCCGTCCGCCTCGACCGTCCACTGCTTGCGGCCCACCCGGTCGGCGGTCGCCACGGTCGTGTCGTTCGCGTCCAGCAGGGTGTAGCGGCTGCCCCAGGTGTTGCTGCGCACCTGGTAGCTCTCCCCGCCGAGGGTGAAGTTCCCGCCGCTGCGCCACATGCTCGGCTCCCAGGTCGCGACCGCCACGCCGTCGGCGCTGACCTCGTACCGGTTTCGCCAGATGCTGGGTTTGCGGGCCTGCAACATGGCGTCAGACTAGCCCCGTCCCGCAAAGAGCCCTTTCCGAGCCGGATTCTGTTTCCGACCGTCGGCCGGCCCGCCGACGGTCGTCGGGGCGGTCGGGCGACCCGCTCGTGTCACACCCGTCAGCCGGCGACAGCGATCCAGGTGGCCCGCGCCCGGGCCAGCGCGGTGCCGTCCGGGCCGTACAACGTGCTGTGCACGAGCGCCTTGCGGCCCTGGGCGGCGGCCAGGGCACCGCGTACCACGCACCGTTCACCGGCGGCCGGCACCAGATCCAGCTGTACGGCGATCCGTCCCAGCACGTACGGCCGGCCTGCCTCGATGATCGCCCAACCGCCCGGGCAGTCCAGCGCGGCCCAGACGGTCGCGGCCGAGACGTCGTCCGGCACGGTCCAGGGCGCGGCGGTGCTGCCGTCCGCCAACCGACCGGGAAAGATCCGCAGCCCGTCGGCGCGTTCCGGGCCGCAGACGTAGCAGGTGGGAAAGGGGTGGTCGGTGAAGCCGGGATAGCGGGCGGCGGCCTCGACGGCTTCGGCGTACCCGGTCGGCGGGACCAGGGTGGTGATCTCGTCGGCCGGGCCGACCTCGGCCACGACGGCGCCGTCCGGCCCCCGGACCTGCCCGTCGAGCAGCGACAGCGCAGTGTCCAGCGGGGGTGGCCGCCGCAGGGTGACCTCGCGGTGTGTGTCGCCGGCCGGGCCGGCGAAGAGGCCGGCGGAGTAGCCGCCGTTGCCCGAGTCCGGTGGGCCGTTGAAACGGGCCGGGATGATCATCTGGAGTCTCCGGGGTACGTGGGCGTCATGGTCTCCGCCGTCCATGGGCGGTGTCGGATGCCGGTCCGTCGGCGGGGCCGGGCGGCTCGGCGGAGGCGGCGGCGTGGCAGGCGCCGTAGCCCTCGGCCCGGGCGACGATCCGACCCGCCCGGATCCGGAGGGCGGATTCGGTGGCGTCGCTGACCACGGGTACGCCGGCAGCCGCCGCCACGGCGCCGGTGGGATCCTGGACGACCTGCAACCGTGGCCACGCCGCGGTGGGGAAGGCCTGGCGCAGGCAGTCGCGGAGTTCGGCGACGGTCAGCCGGGCCAGTGGGGTCAGCTCGGCCGGGGCCTGGGTGACCAGGACGACGGTGACGTCGTCGTCGGGCGGTGCGGCCCGGACCGCCTCCTCGACGGCCGCGACGCGGTGCAGCCCCAGGATCGCCAGCACACCGTCGCCGTCGAGCCGGGCCGGGGTGCCCCGGACCGTGTCGACCGCCGCCGGTGGGGACCAGGGCTCGTCGACCGGCCGTGCCGGCGTGACGTACGGCAGGTGTACCGGCTCCCACCGGTCATCGAGATCGAGGTCGGCGAGCTGGGCGCAGGCGGCGGTGACGGTGAACGGCTCGACGAAGCCGGGCGCGGCGGCGGCCAGCTGGCTCGCGCCGTACAGGGTGGTCAGTGCGGTCTCGGCGACCCGGACCCGGCGACGATCGCCGCCTGCGGTCGGCGTGTCGCGCTGTCGCGGGTCGGGCAGCTGTTCCAGGGCGAGCCCGAGCAGCACCGCGTTCAGCTTCACCAGCTGTGCGAACGGCTGGCGGACCCGCTCGTCGGCGAGGATCTCCGGCACCAGGTCCCGGCCGAGTCGGGCGGCGCTGCGCGGTTCCTCGGTGGCGAGGGGGAGCCGGGCGACCCAGGCCCGGGCGAACGCCTCCAGCGCCTCCCGTGGGGTGCTGCCGGGCGTCGGGGCCGACGGCGGTACGACGCGTTCGGCGTCCTCGGCGAGCACCGCGAAGTAGAGGGCCCGTTTGCCGGGGAAGTTGGAGTAGACGGCGCCCCGGGTCAGTTCGGCCCGTTCGGCGATGTCGTCGATGCGGGCCTCCCGGAAACCCCGTTCGGTGAACTCCTCCCGGGCGGCGGCCAGCACCCGGGCCCGGTTGCGTTCCTGCGTCTCCGCGCGGGTGAGCCGAGCCATCGTTCCTCCTCGCACCGGTGACGTCGACTGTCCGCGATCGCCCCGCCGGGTGGTGTCGCCCGTCGGCCGGTTGCCCGGTGTCGCCTGCACAAGATACCTTCGGCACTCAGATGATAGGACCATCTGATCGTGGCATCTGAAATGAGGAGTCCATGACCGACGTCAGCCCCGGACCACACGCGGTACCCGAACTCGACCTCGCCGACCCGGAGGTGCTGCGCGACCCGTTCGGCGCGTACGGGCGGATCCGGGAGACGGCACCGGTGGCCCGGCTGGTCACCCCCGGATTCGGGGCACTACTGGCCCTGACCAGGTACGCCGACGCCCGGGTCATGCTCACCGACCCGCGCTTCGCCCTCGCCGCCCACAGCTACCTGCGGCCCGAGGTGCCGGAACACTGCCAGCCGTACCTGCGGACCATGGGGGAGATGGACGGACCGGAGCACGTCCGGTTGCGTCGACTGGTGTCACCCGCGTTCAGCGCACGCCGCGCCGCCGAGTTCCGGCCCCGGATCGAACGGATCGTCGACAGACTCCTCGACGAGTTGGCCGCGTACGCCGAGGACGGCGCGGTCGACCTGCTGCGGCACTTCGCCGGGCCGCTGCCGATGGACGTGATCTGCGAACTGGTCGGCGTACCGGAGTCCGACCGGGCCCGCTGGCGGGAGTACGGGGCCGCCGTCACGGCCGGCCACGGGGAGCGGTTCGCCGAGGCGATCCCGGGCATCATCGACGGCGCCCGGGCGACCGTGGCGAGCCGGACCCTCGTACCCGACGAGGACCTGGTCTCCCGGCTCATCCAGATCCGGGCCGAGGACGGCGACCGGCTCACCGAAACCGAACTGGTCACCCTGGTCTGGCACCTGGTGCTCGCCGGGCAGACCCCGACCAACCTGCTCGCCAACGCGGTGGAGACCCTGCTGCGGCACCCCGACCAGCTCGCCGTGCTGCGGGCCGACCCCGACCTGATGCCCGGGGCGGTGGAGGAACTGACCCGCTGGTGCGGGCCGCAGTTGCTCACGGTGCCCCGCTTCCCGAGCGAGGACGTCGAGGTCGCGGGCGTACGGATCGGCAGGGGGGAGCCGGTTACCGCCGCGCTGGTCGCGGTGAACCGGGATCCACGGGTCTTCACCGACCCGGAGCGGCTCGACCTGACCCGCCCACCCGGCCCGCCCGGACATCTCGGGTACGGCCACGGTCCGCACTTCTGCCTCGGCGCGCCCCTGGCCCGGGTGCAGGTCGAGGTGGCGCTCGCCGCGCTGCTGCGCCGGTTCCCCGGCGTCGGTGTCGCGGCGCCGCCGGAACGGATGCCGGACCCGGGCACCTGGCGGCTCGCCTCGCTGCGGCTGACCCTCGGCTGAGCACACCCGGCCGACCGTCTTCCGTCCCCGCCCAGCCCGTGGTCTGTGGCCCACCCGCCCGGGCGCCCCGTCCCGACCACGGGGCGACCCCGGACGGCCGCTGGTGGGCCGGCCGGGGTCGCCCCTGGTCGGGTGCTCCGGAAATCAGCCGCAGAGCGCGGTGTCGAGCGCGGCGAGCAGGTGTTCCACCTCGGCCAGGTCGGTCGGCAGCCGGGTGGCCGCGATGGTGGCCGCCCGGCCGTCGTCGGTCACCGCGTTGACCGTGGAGTACCCGAAGATGTTGCCGCCGTGTCCCCAGGCGAGGCCGCCGCAGCTCATCGGGGTGCTCTGCAGGCCGAGCCCGTACCGGGAGCCGGGCAGCGGGCCGGGGGCGTCGACGGTGTCGCGCATCTGCCGGAGCTGTCCGGGTCCGAGGAGTTCGCCGCCGAGCAGTGCGGTGAAGAACCGGTTCAGGTCACTCGGGGTGGCGACCACCTGCCCGGCGGCCCAGCCCATCGACGGGTCCATCACGGTCACGTCGGTCAGCGGCTGCTCCGGGCGGTCCCGGTGGTAGCCGTTCGGATGCGGTCGACGTACCTCCTGGTCGCCGACGTTCGGGAAGTAGGTGTGCCGCAGCCCGAGCGGCGTGATGATCCGGTTGGTGATCTCCTCCCGTACCGGACGGCCGGTGACCCTCTCCACCAGCAGGCCCGCGACCACGTAGTTGGTGTTGCTGTACGCGAACGTCCCGCCCGGCTCGTCGGTCGCCTGCTGGGACAGCCCCATGTCCAGCAGCTCCCGGGGCTGGACGTAGCGGTGCCGGATCAGCTCGTACGTCTCCGGCAGCAGAGCGGTGTAGTTCGGCAGGCCGCTGGTGTGCTGCAACAGCTGCCGTACGGTGATCCGCCGACCGTCGACGCCGTCACCCCGGACCAGTCCCGGCAGGTACGTCTCGACCGGCTCGTCCAGCCCGATCCGCCCCTCGCCGACGAGTTGCAGCACCACGACCGCCAGGTACGTCTTGGTGTTGCTGCCGATCCGGACGTACCCGTCGGTCGGCACCTTCGCCCGGGTCCGCAGGTCGGCGACGCCGGCCGTGTAGTGGCGGACCCGTCCGTCCCGTTCCCGTACCGAGGCGAGGGCGGCCGGGAAGTCGTCGGCCCGGACCAACTCGTCCAGGCTCCGCTGTACGGCGTCCCGGTGTCGCGGTGCGGTGTCCTCGCGGCCCGGACCGGCCTGCGCCGTCGTCGTCGCCGGTCCGGTCGCGACCGCGACGGTGCCCAGTACGGCGAGCGTGGCCACCACGCCGAGCCAGCGGTGGATGCGGGATCTCTTCTGCTGATCGGTCATGCATCGAACGTTATGGAACGACCCCGGTGCGGATCGATGGTGCGTACCCGTCTCCCTGAGGTGTAGCTGGATGCACCCAAGGAGCCGCGTTGCCCCGGGCACCGTCCAAGCCGTGCCGGGGTGCCGTGCCGACCCGGGCACGGGGAATATCGGTGTCGCTCATCGGCGTTCTCGCCTAACGTGATCGCCATGTACGGCACGGTTGGGTTCGCGCGGCCCGCAGGATTCCTCCTGCAGGGCCCCACCGCCGTGTCCCTGGCGGCGGGTTCCCTGGCCGCGCTGCTGATCCAGCCCGGACGTCTGGCTGCGCTGCTGATCCAGCCCGGACGACTGGATACCGGCGCGCGAGGCTGACCCTCCTCCCGCACCAGCAGAACCCACGGAGGAGGGTGGCCCGGATTCCGGTGCCGCCCGTTCGTACGTCTTCCAGCACCGGATGCGCGGTTCTGGCGCGGTTTCTCTTCCCCAGCGGTGTGGCAGCCGCCCGCGCTCGTCGTCCGCCGACACACTATCCACAAAGGACAGTCGGATCATGGCCAAGAGCCAGTTCATCAGGACCAAGCCGCATCTCAACATCGGCACGATGGGGCACGTCGACCACGGCAAGACCACCCTCACCGCCGCGATCACCAAGGTGCTCGCCGACCGGGACCCGTCGGTCAACCGGTTCGTCGCCTTCGACGGCATCGACCGGGCGCCGGAGGAGGTCGCCCGGGGCATCACCATCACCATCGCGCACGTCGAGTACGAGACCGCGACCCGGCACTACGCGCACGTCGACATGCCCGGACACGCCGACTACGTGAAGAACATGATCACGGGCGCGGCGCAGGTCGACGGGGCGATCCTGGTCGTCTCGGCGCTCGACGGTGCGATGCCGCAGACCCGGGAGCACGTGCTGCTCGCCCAGCGGGTCGGGGTGCCGTACCTGGTGGTGGCGCTGAACAAGGCCGACGCCGTGGACGACCCCGAACTGCTCGACCTGGTCGAACTGGAGGTACGGGAGCTGGTCAGCGAGTACGGCTTCCCCGGCGACGAGGTGCCGGTGGTGCGGGTCTCCGCGCTGCGGGCCCTGGAGGGCGACCCGCACTGGGTGCAGTCCGTCGCCGACCTGCTCGACGCCGTCGACCGGTACGTCCCGGTGCCGCCCCGGATCCTGGACCGGCCGTTCCTGATGCCGATCGAGAACGTGCTGACCATCTCGGGTCGGGGAACCGTGGTGACCGGTGCGATCGAGCAGGGCTGCCTCCGGGCCGGAGAACCGGTCGAGGTGGTGGGTCTGGCGCCGACACTGGGCACCGTCGCCATCGGGCTGGAGACGTTCGGCCGCTCGTTGGAGACCGCCCAGGCCGGCGACAACGCGGCCGTACTGCTCCGTGGGGTGAAGCGTGACCAGGTGCAGCGGGGTCAGGTGGTGGCCGCGCCGGGCAGTGTCACGCCGCACCGGCGGTTCACCGCCCAGCTCCACGCGCTGACCGCCGCCGAAGGTGGCCGGCGCACCCCGTTCCACGCCAACTACCGGCCGCAGTTCTACTTCCGTACCACCGACGTGGTCGGCACCGTCGACCTCGGCGACCTCCCGCAGGTCAACCCCGGTGACACGGTGACGCTCACCGTCGAGCTCGGCAAGCCGATCGCGATGGACGTCGGGCTCGGCTTCGCGGTCCGCGAGGGCGGCCGTACGGTGGCGGCCGGCACCGTCACCGAACTCCTCGACTGAGGTGCAAGGAGGGGGCCCTTCCTATCGTTTCTTGTACAGGAAGGGCCCCCTCCTGACCGGTGTGCCGGCCGGGGCGCTGCAACGCGACCAGCCGGTCACCGTCCTCGGTGCGGTAGTAGAGGACGTACCGGCCCGACCGTCTGCGCTGGACGAGGCGGGCGTCCAGCAGCACCCTGAGGTGACCACCCACCGATCCCAGGCCGTACCCGGTCAACGCGACGAGCTGGGTGGGGCTCCGCGGTGATTCCAACCGGGTGAGGATGTCCGCCCGGACCGGACCGAGCAGCCGGGTCAGGGCCCGGGGCGGGGTACGCCGGACCGGTTCGGCCAGGATGCCGGAGCACGGGTACACCACCGTGTGCCGGAAGGGCGCGTCGGAGCCGACCCAGCCCCGGGGTGACGTACTGGGGATGAAGAACAGTGGCGCGCCGCTGACGTCCTGCGGCGGATGGTCGTACGTGTTGATCTGAAGCTGCCCGCCGCCCAGCCACCGCATCCCCGGTCGCATCCCGTCCAGGGTGGCCGCCCAGCCGCCGGAGCTCAATCGCTGGGTCCGCGACACGATGTCGGCCTGGAACAGCCGTTGACGGCGCGGCCAGTCCGGTTCGATGGTCCGCGTCCACACCCAGGCGAGCAGTTCGGCGGCCCGGTCCGACAGGTCCGGCCCGCACAGTTCGGGCGGCAGCGCCGCGCCGCGCAGCCCGGTCGCCAGATCAGCCCGGGCGACCTCCGGCGGCGTGGCGCGGACCCGTTCGAGTTCGCCCCGGAACGTGCCGTCGACGTCGGTCGGCGGCGTGCTCAGGAAGTCCGGCAGCCACCGTGGCGGAAACGCCGCCTTGACGAACGCCGCGGTGAACGGGTCGGCGGCCAGCCGGGCCCGGTAGGCGGGCAGCTGGGCGGTGACCCAGGCCCGCTGGCCGGGCAGGGTCGGATGCCCGCCGAGCTGCTTGAGCGCCGCGACGGTCTCGATCAGTGGTGAGACGGCGAAACTGCTTCTCGCCAGTACGTCCGCGCCGATCCGCCAGACCCCCACGCCCGCCTCCCGGTCGACCCGCGCGTTTTCACGTCCAGCCGAAAACCTACCGGCGCGGAAGATCGTCCTCCGACACTGCCGGCATGCGTACCTATCGTGAACTGTTCCAGGTTCCGGAGTTCCGGCCGCTCTTCCTGGTGGTGTCCGCCCAGATCGCCGGGAGCACCGTCAACGGGCTCGCCCTCGGCACGCTGGTCTACGCCGGCACAGGGTCGCCGCTGCTGGCCGCGCTGAGCCTGTTCGGACCCTCGTTCGCGCAGGTCGTCGGCGCCACGACCCTGCTGTCGACGGCCGACCGGGTGCCGCCGCGCGCCGCGCTGGTCACGATCGCGCTCCTCCTCGGGACGAGCGTCCTCGTCCTGGCCACACCCGGGATGCCGATCTGGGGGATGTTCGTGGTGATCGGCTTCATGGGACTGGTCAGTTCGATGGGCGGCGGTGTCCGGTGGGGTCTGCTCGGCGAGATCCTGCCCGAGGGCGGCTACCTGCTCGGTCGCTCGGTGTTGAACATGTCCGTCGGTGCCATGCAGATCAGCGGTTTCGCCCTGGGCGGTGCGCTGCTGACCGTCGCCAGCCCTCGACGGGTGCTGCTGATCGGCGCCACGCTGCATCTCACCGCCGCGATCGTCGCCCGGTTCGGGCTCACCCGCCGCGCGCCGCGCGCCCTCGGTCGGCCGTCGGTCCGGCAGACCTGGCGGGTGAACGTCACGCTCTGGTCGGAGCCCGCCCGCCGGTACGTCTACCTCGCGCTGTGGCTGCCGAACGGGCTGGTCGTCGGCTGCGAGGCGCTCTTCATCCCGTACGCCCCCGGGACCGCCGGGGTGCTGTTCATGTCCGGGGCGCTCGGGATGCTGGCCGGCGACACCGTGAGGGGCAGGTTCCTGCCCCCGCACTGGCGGTCGCGTCTGGTCACCCCGCTGCAACTGCTGCTCGGTGTGCCGTACCTGCTGTTCGCCCTGCCGCTTCCGCTGCCGGTCGCGGCGCTCGCGGTCGCCGCCGCCTCGGCCGGCTTCGGCGGTGGGGTGCTGCTCCAGCAGCGGCTGGTCGATCTGACCCCGGTCGACGTCCGGGGGCAGGTACTCGGCCTGCACTCCTCGGGCATGTTGACCATGCAGGCGGTCGCGGCGACGGTGGCGGGCGCTCTCGCCCAGTGGATGTCGGCATCCGGCGCGATGGTGACGATGGCCGCGTTGTCCCTGCTGGTCACGCTGCTGCTCCGGCCGAAGCTCCGACCCCGCCCGTCGGTCGCCGCCCGGCCGGTCGACCCGGTGGTCGTGTGACGTCGACCCGGCGGCCGGCCGACCCGCTGGCGCCCACGTCGGACCTGCCGGGACGGCGACACCGGCTCCTGCCGGGACGGCGACACCGGCTCCGGCTCCTGCCGGGACGGCCGGACCCGCTCCGGGGCGATGTGCCAGACTCCCCGTTTCACTAGTCTGTGGAGCCTGTCCGGTCCGGGGAGCCTGTCCGGGAGGGAGAGCGATGCGCGTCGAGCGACAGCGGGTGGCCGTCCTGGCCGCCGTCCTGGCGGTCGTGCCACTGGGTCTGACCGGCTGCGGCCTGGTCGACTCGCCCCGACGGGCCCCGGAGAAGGCGGTGACGACAACAACCCCGGCCGTCGAGAACGGGGCGGAACGGGCCCGGGCGCGGGTGCAGGCGTACCTCGACGCGATGAAGGCGAAGAGTGTCGACGCCGGGCGCGCGCAGCTCTGCGCCCCGCTGCACGACGCCTTCGACGCGGCCGCGACCACCCCGAACGGAGACTTCGCCGCGCACTTCACCGTCTCCGGGACGGAGATCGTCGACGTCCGGGCCGTCGGCGCCGACCAGGAGGTCAGCACCTCCGTCACGGTGAAGGTGGGCGACCGGACCAGCTCGATAAAGATCCTCTTTACGGTGGCCCGGGCCGACGGTCAGTGGTGCATCGCACGGGAGGTGCCCGGCGGGCACAGTCCGACCCCGACCGGCGCTGCCACGCCGACGGGCTGAGCTGTCGGATTCGTCACGGACGGCCCATTGAGTTCGTACGGGCGGGCTGTCGGGTTCGTCACGGACGGTGGAACTCCCACGAAGCGGACCGGGCCGACCTCGGGCGGTTGCCGACGTCGGCTCGCCGTACGCTTGCCGCATGCGCCAAGAGTGGCATCAACTGAGCTACCCCGCGGTGGGAAGTACCGCGCTGCAGACCAGTCGTCCCACCGTCGACTCGGCCGAGGACGCGGCCCTCGGGTTGGACCGGTGGCGTGACCTCCCGCGAGCTCAGACGCCACCCTGGCCCGACCCGGCCGTGGTCGACGAGGTCAGCAAGGTCCTGCAGAACGTTCCGTCGGTCGTCGCACCCTACGAGGTCGACCAGCTCCGGCGGCGGCTGGCCCTGGTATGCGAGGGTCGGGCGTTCCTGCTGCAGGGTGGCGACTGCGCCGAGACCTTCGTCGACAACACCGAGAGCCACCTGCTGGCCAACGCCCGCACGCTGCTGCAGATGGCGGTGGTGCTGACGTACGGGGCGTCGTTGCCGGTGGTCAAGGTGGCCCGGGTCGCCGGGCAGTACACCAAGCCGCGCTCCCTGCCGACCGACGCGCGCGGGCTGCCGGCGTACCGGGGCGACATGATCAATTCGCTCGATCCGGTGGCCGAGGCCCGGGTCGCCGACCCGCAGCGGATGATCCGGGCGTACGCCAACTCGGCCGCCGCGATGAACATGCTCCGGGCGTACCTCGCCGGTGGCCTGGCCGACCTGCACGCGGTGCACGACTGGAACAAGGACTTCGTCCGCAACTCCCCGGCGGGTGAGCGCTACGAGGCGATCGCCCGGGAGATCGACCGGGCTCTCGCGTTCATCAGGGCCTGCGGGATGACCGACGAGGAGGCACTGCGCACCGTCACCCTCTACTGCTCGCACGAGGCGCTCGCCCTGGAGTACGACCGCGCGCTGACCCGGGTCTCCGACAGCCGGGCGTACGGACTCTCCGGGCACTTCCTCTGGATCGGCGAGCGGACCCGGCAGCTCGACGGCGCGCACATCGACTTCATCTCCCGGATCGCCAACCCCATCGGGGTCAAGCTCGGGCCCACCACCACCCCGGACGAGGCGATCGAGCTCTGCGAGAAGCTCAACCCGGACAACGTCCCCGGCCGGCTCACCCTGATCAGTCGGATGGGCAACAAGCTGGTCCGCGACGTACTGCCGCCGATCGTGTCGAAGGTCACCGCCTCCGGCGCCAAGGTCGTCTGGCAGTGCGACCCGATGCACGGCAACACCCACGAGTCGTCGAACGGCTACAAGACCCGGCATTTCGACCGGATCGTCGACGAGGTGCTCGGCTACTTCGAGGTGCACCGGGGCCTGGACACCCACCCCGGCGGCCTGCACGTCGAGTTGACCGGCGAGGATGTCACCGAGTGCCTCGGCGGTGCCCAGGCGATCGAGGACATCCACCTGCCGGACCGCTACGAGACCGCCTGCGACCCCCGACTCAACACCCAGCAATCACTTGAACTGGCCTTCCTGGTAGCGGAGATGCTTCGTGGCTGACCAAGACGCTGTCCCTCCGGTCGACCTGCGGTCCGACACCGTCACCCGGCCCACCGCCGGGATGCGGGCGGCGATGGCCGAGGCCGAGGTCGGCGACGACGTGTACGGCGAGGACCCGACCGTCAACGCGCTCGAGGCCGAGGTCGCGGCGCTCTTCGGACACGAGGCGGCACTCTTCGCCCCGACCGGTTCGATGGCCAACCAGATCGCCCTGCAACTGCTCGTGCCACCCGGCAGTGAACTGCTCGTCGACGCCGACGCGCACGTGGTGACGTACGAGGTCGGGGCCGCCGCCGCGTACGGCGGTATCTCCTCGCGGACCTGGCCCGCCGTCGGCGCCGACATCGACCCGGACCTGGTCGCGTCGATGATCCGGCCGGACGGTTACCACGCGGTGCCGACCCGGGCGATCGCGGTCGAACAGACCCACAACCGGGGCGGCGGCGGTGTGATCCCGCTCGCCACCCTCCGCGAACTGCGCCGGGTCGCCGACGAGGCCGGCCTCGGCCTGCACTGCGACGGCGCCCGGATCTGGCACGCGCACGTCGCCGACGGGGTGCCGCTGGCCAGCTACGGCGAACTTTTCGACACCATGTCGGTCTGCCTGTCCAAGGGGCTCGGCGCCCCGGTCGGCTCGCTGGTGCTGGGCAGCGCGGAGAAGATCGCGCGGGCCCGGGTGGTCCGCAAGCGGATGGGCGGCGGCATGCGCCAGGTCGGTGTGCTCGCCGCCGCCGGCCGGTACGCCCTCCGGCACCACATCGACCGGCTCGCCGAGGACCACGTCCGGGCGGCCCGGCTCGCCGAGGCGCTCGCCCCGTTCGGGGTGCTGGCCGGTCCGGTGACGACCAACATCGTGCCGCTCGACCTCACCAAGTGCGGATTCGACGCCCCCGCGCTGGGCGCGGCCGCCCGGGCCCGGGGTGTTCTCGTCTCGGTCCTCGGTCCGCGTACCGGACGGCTGGTCACCCATCACGACCTGGACGACGCCGGGGTGGAGCGGGCGGTCGAGGTGCTCACCGAGATCTTCCGGGGCTGACCGGTCGAGGCGTGCCGGGGCGGTGGCCGGTCAGCCGCCGTGCTGACTGAAGTGCTGGTGGTCGGGTGAGCGGAACTCGCCGCCCCAGTGCCATCCGACCGCCGCGAACGCCTCGACCAGCGTGCCGCCCGGGACCGCCATCCCGGGCCGGTCGTCGGCGCGATCGGTGTACGCCGTACCGGCCGGTGGCAGCACCCGGCCGTCGATCAGGTACGGGTTCTCCACCGGGTTGACGTCGATCGCCGCCCCGTACGCGTGCACCGACCACTTGGCCGGGCCGGTCGAGACCGCCTGACGGCAGTTGAAGCCGGAGGTGTTGTCGTCGGCCATCGACCTGTCGTCACTACCGCCGTACGTGTCGACGGGCTGGATCCGGCGGATCGGGAAGTGCGCCCGGTACAGGGTACGGAAGATCGTGATCACGTCGGCGACGACCGACTCGTGTACGACGATCGTGCCGACCTGCGGCTGGTCGTCGAAATCCCGGTAGCTGAGCCGTACGCGTCGAAGCTGGTCCGGCCCGACCGGGCAGCCGGGCCGCCAGCTCTGACCGAGGTCGGCGGCGGTGACGGGGGTGATCTCGGACACGAAGGCGGGTTCGAGCGTGGTGGCGGTCGTGCCGTTGCGCCCGGGGCCGGGGGAGGCCGGTGACCCGGCGGAGACCGTTCCGTCCCGCCCGGTGCCCGACCCGGCCCCGCAACCCGCCAGCGCCAGTCCGGGCAAGAGCAGCGTGAGCAGGGCACAGTACGACCATCGGCGCCGGATGGCGGGCAGTGGTCGGAGGCGTCGCATCGCGGCCACGGTACGCCCCGACCACGCTCCGTTCACCCTGGGCGCCGGTCGGACGTGGCCCGGGTCATCCCGCCCGGCGTCCGGTGCCGGGTGTCCGACGCCCGCAGCGGGCCGAAGTCTGCCGCGCGGTCCCGGCGCCCCTGGCCTACCTGCCCGAGCTCAGGGGCCGGGTCAGGGGCGGAGTCGTTTGAGCGTGCTGATGTCGTCGGCGTGCCCGAAATGCTGCTCGGTCGGCGTTTCGACGATCACCGGCACACCCGCGGTCGCCGGATGAGCCAGCAGTTCGGCGAACGGGGCCTCCCCGATCGCGCCCTTGCCGATCGTCTCGTGCCGGTCCCGGGTCGAGCCGCACGGATCCCGCGAGTCGTTGGCGTGCAGCAGCCACAGCCGCTCCGCGCCGACCGCGGTGACCAGGGCGTCCAGGGCTTCGGTCATGCCGCCCTCGCGGGCCAGGTCATGGCCGGCGGCCCAGGCGTGGCAGGTGTCGAAACAGACGCCGAGCCACGGATGCCGGTCGACCGCGTCGAGGTAGGGCCCGAGGTGCTCCACCCGGGAAGCCAGCGACCGCCCCCCGCCGGCACTCGGCTCCACCAGCAGTTTCGGGCCACCTGCGGCGGAGGTGGAGTCGAGCAGCGGCAGCAACGCCTCCCGGACCTGGCGCATGGCCGCGTCGGCGTGACCGGCGTCGACCGAGCTGCCGGCGTGGAAGACCACTCCGGTCGCGCCGATCGCGGTGCCTCGGGCCAGCGCGTGTGCCAGCGTCGCCACCGAGCGTTCCACGGTGGCCGGGGTGGGGGAGCCGAGGTTCGTCAGGAGCGACGCGTGGATGTAGACCGGAACGCCCCGTTCGGCGCAACCGGCCAGGAACGCGGCGTCCTGGGCCGGGTCGCCGGGCGGCAGCGCCCAGCCACGCGAGTTGCCGACGTAGACCTGGACCGCTTCCGAGCCGGCGGCGTCGACGTACGGCAGCGCGGCCCGGGCCAGCCCGCCGGAGGTCGGAGTGTGCGATCCGATGGGCCGGCTCGGCCGGGCGGCAGCCGGGGGAGAAGAGTTCGGGGTCGGGTCAGAAACAGGTGATGGCAACTTGGGATCCTGGTGGTACCGGAGTGTTCGGACCGGGGTTCTGCGACCGGACCGGTCCGTTCGGGTTGATCTGCAGCCCACCGACGGTGAGCCCCAGCCCCTCCAGGATCTGCCTCGCCTGCGGACATGGCAAGTTCATCACCGAGGGCACGGCGACCAGCGGCGGGCCATTGCTGACCTTGACCGTGACCTTGGCACCCGCCTCGACACCGGCCCCGTCCTGCGGACTCTGCGAGAGCACCTCGTCCTTCGGCTTGTCGGAGTCCTGCGGCTCGACGACGATCTGCAGGCCGAGTTGCTGCAGGATCGTCCGCGCCTCGTTGACGTTCTTGCCGATCAGGACCGGCACCGTGATCGGCGCCCGGCCCTTGCTCACCGTGACGGTGATCTCATCGCCCGCCTTGACCTCGGCACCGACCTCGGGCTTGACCGAGATCACGACGCCTTCCTCCAGGTTGTCGTCGTACCGGTCGGGGCCGCGTTTCATCCGGAGCCCGGCATCCTCAAGATCGAGCTGGGCCAGTTCCAGCGACTTGCCGACCACGTCGGGAACCGGGAAGCGTTCCGGGCCGAGCGAGAGGGTCAGGGTGATGGTGCCGCCCCGGACGATCCGTTCGTCCGAGCCCGGGTCCTGGGCCAGCACCGCGTCCTTGGGGACCTGCTCGCTGTAGCGGGGCTCGGTGAACTCGACCGTGAAACCGGCCCGGTCGGCGCGGGACTGCGCGTCCGTGCCGGCCAGGTTCACCAGGTTCGGCGTGGCGGTGTAGCGGCCCGCCCCGAACCACCAGCCGACCCCGGCGATGACCAGGATGACCGCCAGCGCGGCGGCACCGACCGCGATCCGGCCGCCGCGGTCGGCCAGCAGCCGGTCGCGCAGGTCCGCGAACCGCCCGGCGAGCCCGGTGGGCGGCGGCGCGGCCCGTCGACGGTGCGGCGCGGGCCGCTCCCGCTGCTGGTCCGGCAGCCGGGCCCAGGACGGCCGTTCGGTGGGCTGGACCGCCGCGACCACCATGGTGGGCTGCTGCACCGCCATGGTCGGCTGCTCCGCCGGCTGGATCTGGCGCAGAATCGTCGTGTTGGCGTTGGCCATGGTGCCGAGATCGTCCCGGACCACCTGCACCTCCGCCTGCAGCGCGCCCGCGTCGGTCGGCCGGGCGCCCGGGTCGCGCCGGGTCGCCCGGACCACCAGCTCGTCGAGGACCGGCGGCAGGCCGGGAACCAGCGTGGAGGGGCGCGGCACGTCGCGGTCGACGTGTTGCCAGGCGACGTCGACGGCACGGTCACCGTCGTACGGGACCCGGCCGGTGAGCATCTCGAAGAGCACGATCCCGGCGGCGTAGACGTCCGTGCGCGGATCGGCCCGTCCGTCGGTGACCAGTTCCGGTGCCACGTACGCGACGGTGGCCATCAGCTGGTTGGCGCCGTCGGTCTCGGAACTCGCCTCGACCGCCCGGGCCAGCCCGAAGTCGGCCACCTTGACGACGCTGTCGACCAGGTTCGCCATACCGCCGCTCGGTGCCTCGGCGACCAGTACGTTCTCGGGCTTGACGTCCCGGTGGACCAGGCCGGCGCGGTGGGCGGCGGCGATCGCGGCGAGCATCTGCTCCATGATCGCCAGCGCCTCGCTCGGGTTGAGCCGGCCGCGTTCGGCGAGGATCTCTCGCAGCGTCCGCCCGCGCACGTACTCCATGACGAGGTACGGCAGGCGGGCGTGCGTGCCCTGGTCGTAGACGGCGACCACGTTGGGGTGGGTCAGCCGGGCGATCGTCTTGGCCTCGTCGGTGAACCGTTCGAGGAAGCCGGCGAGCTGCACCTGCGGCGCGTTGGCCTGGTTCGGGTGAATGATCTTTATTGCCACGATGCGGTCGAGGCGCTCGTCGATCGCCGTGTACACGGTCGCCATCCCGCCCCGGGCCACACGCGCGCGGATGCGGTAACGCCCGTCGATGAGCGAGTTCAGCAGTGTGTCGGCGACCTGTATGTCCATCGGCAGGCAGTCTATGTCTCCAGAGGGTGGCGGCAGAACAGGATGCCACAGCCGACACCGAACGGAAATCCGGAGGTGCGATTACGGACAGTTCGGGCTGGCTTTCCGGGACACTCCGGACAACCTGGTTCCGACCCTCCGCAGCGACCGGCCCCACCCTCCGGCACGGCCCGGTCCGCTACTCCGCGCCAGCCCGGTCCGCTACTCCGCGCCAGCCCGGTCCGCTACTCCGCGAAGGGCCGGCCCCGACCCGCCCGCGAGGCGGTCGGGCCCTCCGAGACAGCTGGTTCCGGCCCTCCGGGGCGGCCGGCCCCGACACTCCGGGCCGGCGGTCCGGGAGCCGTCTGGGATCGGTCGGCAGCCACGTGGCAAGGTGATCGGGTGACCGAATCCGTACCCGCCGACGCGCAGCCGACCGAACCGACCGGTTGGCTGGCCCTCCCGGACGTGGCCGAGCGTCTTGAGGTGTCGATCAGCAAGGTGCACCAGATGATCCGCGACCGGGAGCTGCTCGCGGTCCGTCGGGACGGCGTCCGGGTCGTCCCGGCCGAACTGGTGGCCAACCAGACCGTACGCAAGCACCTGCCCGGCATCCTCACCCTGCTGCACGACGCCGGGTACAGCGACGAGGCCGCGCTGCGCTGGCTCTACCTGCCTGACGAGACCCTGCCGGGGACCCCGGCCGACGCCCTCGGCGACCACCGGGCCCGGGAGGTCAAACGGCGGGCCCAGGCGACGGGGTTCTGAGACGGCCTCGCGCCGATGGGACACCTCGGCTATCTGGCGGTGCTCGCCGGCTGCCTCGGCTGCGCGCTGTGGCTGGAGCCGGTGCTGCGGGTGAACGTGCTGCGCCGCTGGCGGCGTCTGCTGCTCACCCTGCTGCCGGTGGTCGTGGTCTTCGTGCTCTGGGACCTGGCGGCGATCGCCGCCGGACACTGGACGTTCGACCCGGAGCAGATCACCGGCGTTCTGCTGCCCGGCGGCCTGCCGCTGGACGAGGTGCTCTTTTTTGTCGTCGTACCGGTCTGCGCCATCCTTGGGTTCGAGGCGGTCCGGGCCGTACGACGCTGGCCGGCCGGGGACGAGCCTCCCCAGCCTGAGCCGCTTCCGGACGAGCCGCTGCGGGGCGGGCCTCCCTGGAGCGGGCCCCTGCGCCACGAGGCGTCCCGGGACGGACCGTCGCGGGGCGGGGCGCGGTGAGCTACACGGCGGCGGTGCTGCTCGGGGTGGCCGGCGTACTGCTGGTCGACCTCGTCGTACTGCGTACGAGGTTGGTGCTGCGGCCGGTCTTCTGGGCGACGTACCCGATCATCGTCTTCTTCCAGTTGGTCTCCAACGGCATCCTGACCGGCCGGCGCATCGTGCGGTACGACCCGGACGCGATCATCGGCTGGCGGCTGGTGTACGCGCCGGTGGAGGACCTGCTGTTCGGCTTCGCCCTGGTCCTGCTCACCCTGACCGTCTGGGTCCGGCTGGGCCGGGCCGGCGTACAACGTGGCCCGGTGGCGGGCGAGGGCGCGCCCCCGCCGTGGCTGCCCTTCCTGCGCCGGCGGGGCACCGGAGGCGGAGGGTCGCCGCCGGACCCGCCACGGCCCGGCTCCGCAGGTCGGGAAGTGCCGTGAGATGCCGGGGCGCCCGGGCCGCCAGGGGTCAGGAACTCGGGCACGGAGCCGCCGTGGCCGGCCGGCCGCAGGTGGCTGTGCTGCACCACCGGCGTAGTCCGCTCTCGTCGAGGAACAGCCACCCACACCGCTTGTCGGGGCAGACCCGGATGGTGAGCCGTCGCGGGTCCGCCAGGAGTTCGGCGGCACTCCACGCGGCGGCGTGGACCGGCACTCGCAGTCCGGCCGCGAGGTCCGGCCACCACCGGCCACGGCCGCTCGCCTCGGCTCGGAACACCAGCGCCTTCGCGGCGGCTTCCGCGGCCCGGGCGACGGCGTCGAACGCGGACCGGTTCTCCGGATCGGTCAGGCAGGTGTACAACCGGGTACGCAGCGCGCGGGCCTCGTCGAGTACGGCGGTGGCGGACCCCGGATCGCGGCGGTCGAGTTCGACCAGCCGGTTCACCGCGACGTCGTCGACCAGCCCCACGTAGCCGGTCCACACCGCCAGCGTGCGATAGCCGCGTAACCACTCCGAGCCCGGCAGCGGTGGCTCGTGGCCCCATCCCGCGAACGTGTTGCAGAACTCCAGCGCCGGATGCCCGCCGACGCTCCACGGCAGGCTCTCGTCCCGGATCCGTACCTCGTAGCAGGGCAGTCCGGGCCGGTCGAGTCGGTGGTCGTCGCGGAGGATCCGCCGGTGCACCTCGCGCAGTCGCGCGCCCGGCTCGATGCCGAGCTGGTCCACCAGCACCTGCCGGGTCACCTGGTAGAGCCGTAACGCGTCGGCCTGCCGGGAGCCCCGGTACAGGGCGGTCATCAGGGCGGCGACGAGCTGCTCCTGGGTCGGGTCCCGGTCGACCAGCGGGGTCAGGTCGGTGATCACATGGGCGTGCTGCCCCAGCGCCAGCTGGGCCTTGGCGCGCAGTTCGACAGCGGTGAGCCGAAGCGCGCCGAGCGGGCCGTGCAGTCGCTCGCGCAGCGCGTCGTCGGCGGTGTCGGCGAGCAGCGGGCCGCGCCAGAGGGCCAGCGCCCGGTCGAGCAGGCGGATCCGCTCGGCCGGGTCGGTGACGTCACTCGCCCGGTACGTCAACCGGTTGAACTCCTCGACGTCGACCTGGTGCCCTTCCGCCGCCACCAGGTAGCCGTCGCCGTGGGTGGTGATCCGGACGCCGTACGGGGTCAGCGAGGCGCGGAGCCGACCGATGTACGTCTGCACGGCGCTGCGGGCCGACCCCGGCGGCCGACCGGCCCAGAGCAGGTCGATGAGCCGGTCGGTGCTCACCACGTGGCCCAGGTCGAGCAGGAGGAGGGCGAGGACGCACCGTTCCTGGCGTCGGCTGCCGAGCTCGACCGGCTGACCGTCGTGGCGCGCCTCGAAGGGCCCGAGTAGTCGGAATTCCATGTCTGTTGGGACTGGCTGGCCCCGGTACCCGGTTGTCGGACGGTGCGCCGGTGGTGATCGTCGGCCGCTGCGGCGGACCGGCGGGCCCGGGTCGGCGCGGATTCGCCGTCGTGGTGGTGACGACGTGGTGAGTGGAGACGGTGATCCTGGTCCGGCCCGATCACCGAGAGGTTCTGGAGTGAACATGCGTTGGACGAAGCGAGCCGCCCTTTCCCTGGCCGCCGCCGGACTCGTCACGACCGGATCGGTTGCCCCGGTCCTCCCGGCCGCCCCGGCCGTCGCGGCCGACCAGGAACGCCGGCAGGGTGGCTGGGTGCCGGCGCCGCAGGAGGCGTTCGAGATGCCCGCAGGGGCACGGTGTGACTTCGCGGTCCGCGTCCAGCCCGTCGTGGACGAGGTACGCAAACTGGTGCTGGCGGTGTACCCGGACGGCTCCCCCCGGCGGGAGATCTACACCGGCGCGTTGATCAACGAGGTGACGAACCTGGAGACCGGGGCCAGGTCGACGGCGGACGCGAGCGGTACTTCACTGGTCGAGTACGCCACCGACGGCTCGATGACGTGGTACGTCACCGGACCGGTGCTGCTCGGCTTCCGGGAGAACGCCGGCTCCCTGCCGCGCGGTCTGTGGCTGGTGGACGGACAGTTCAAGGTCGAGTTCAGTCCCACGTACGACAAGACGATCACCATGCTGCACGGCAGTACCCACGACGTCTGCACCGACGTGGACTGACGGGTGGCACCACGACCCGCCTGCTCCGGCGTCCGACCGGGGACCCCCCGGGCCCGGACGACGGTCCGCGGGGCGGGTTCGTCGTCCCCGGCGGGTCCGGGACCACCGGCGTCAGGTGGCCCGGCCCCGCCGTGAGCGTGCCTTGTACACCCCGACGGCGAGGACCACGACGAGCGCCACGTCGAACAGGGCACCCGGCAGCTTGCTGAGCACCGCCAGCCCCAGCCCGTCCGGCAGGACCAGGAAGCTGGCCAGCAGCACCAGGCCGGCGGCCCGACCGCGCCACCGGTCCGACAGACCCGCCGCGAGCACGGCGACGGCGGTCAGGGCGTACCAGGGATAGAACACCGGCGACAGCACCGCGAGTGCCGCGAAGGCGAGGCCGGTCGCGACCACCACCCGGCGGCGGGCCGTCGGACCCGGTGCCGAGGTCGCCGACCAGGCGCGGACGAGGAGCACGACGACCGTCGCGGCCAGCGTGACCAGGCCGAGCAGTCGGGCCACCCGTACCGCGAGGTCGAACGCCTCGGGATGACCGACCAGCCGCAGCAGGTATCCGGCCGCCATGCCCAGGCCGGTCGGCAGCGACGTCCACTGCACCAGACGGCCGGTGTCGGTGAGCGCGCCGAGCCAGCCCAGGTCGAGTCCGGTGACCAGGCTCAGCCCGGCGAAGGCGCACGCGCCACCCGCCGCCACCGCCCCACCAGCGGAGACGACCGGGCCGGCCGGCGCCGCCCTGCCCGGCGTTGCCCTGTCCCGCGTGGTCCTGGCCGGCGGCATGTCGGCGGGCGACGTCCGCACCGTGCCGAGCAGAACCACGAACGGCACCGCCAGCACCGCCGTGACCTTGACCGCGACCGCCAGACCCAGCAGCGCCCCAGCCCCGCACAGCACGAGGAAGCGGTTGCTGTTCCCGCCGCCGGTAGCCGAAGGGCCCCTTCCGGACAGGCTCAGCCAGAGCGCGGCCACCACCAGTCCCACCATCAGCGCGTCGTTGTGCACCCCGGACACCGCATGGATCATGACCAGCGGCGAGAGCAGCCCGAGCCACGACGCCCGTACCGGGTCGACGCCGCAGGCCCGGGCCAGCCGGGGCAGGCAGCCGGCGACCAGCAGCACACCGGCGAGCGCCACGGCCCGGAGCAGCGCGACCGCGATCAACAGTTGGGCGTCGGTGGACGTGGTCACCAGGCGGGCGAGGGCGACCACCCCGCCGGAGACCGCCACCGCCAGCGGCCCGTACGGGGTCGGGGTGTGCCGCCACAACGCGGGCACCGCGTCCGACCAGACGCACCCGCCCGGCAGCACCCCCACCGTGTACGGGTCGACGCCGTCGAGCCACAGCGCGCCCTGGCAGGCGTACGCGTACGCGTCCCGGCTTCCGGTCGGTGGCGCGAACAGCAGCGGCACCGCCCACAGCAGGCCGGTGCCGAGCAGCGCACGCAGCCGTACCGTCCCCGGTGCCGGTGCCGGGGACGGTGCCGGTGCCGGTGCCGGTGCGGTGATCCGGGCGCCGAGGCGCCACCAGACGGCGGCGAGGGCGGTCAACCCGACCAGCCAGCCGGCCAGACCCCACCAGTAACTGGCCGGTGCGGCAACCGCGCCACCCGGCAGTACGGCGGCGTCCGCGTCGCCCGCCGGCAGCGCTCCCGCCCCGTACGCGCTCGCCGCCATCACGCTGGTGGCGGCGAACCCGACCGTCCGGAGCCGGGTGAGGCGATCCCGGGCAGGCACGCCTCCGATCGTCGCACGGGACCGGTCGCCCCGACCGGGGTGTTAGGAAGGGGCCCTTCCTAAACAAAAAGCGATAACAAGGGGCCCTTCCTTACACCTCAGTCCTTGCGGCGGGTGGCCACCACGGCCAGGTCGACCAGGACCTCGCGGGCCTCGGGGTCGAGTTCGACGCCGACCAGCGCGGCGAGCGCGGTGTCGGTCAACATCGCGATCCGGCGCTCGGTCCGGTCGAGGGCGCCGCTGCCGGTGATCACCTCGCGGAGGGCGTCGACCCCGGACGGGTCGAGGTCGGGGTCGCCGAGCCGGCTGCCGAGCAGGTCCCGTCCGGCCTGGTCGGTCGCCTCGAAGGCGGCGGCGATGAGATAGGTGCGCTTGCCCTCACGAAGGTCGTCCCCGGCCGGCTTGCCGGTCTGCCCGGGATCGCCGAACACCCCCAGTACGTCGTCGCGGAGCTGGAACGCCTCGCCGAGCGGCAGCCCGTACCCGGAGTAGGCGGCCCGGACGGCGGCGGGTGCGTCGGCCAGCGCGGCGCCGAGCAGCAGCGGACGCTCGACGGTGTACTTCGCGGCCTTGTACCGGGCGACCTTGCTGGCCCGTTCGACCGAGGTGTCCCGGCTGGCCTGGGCGAGCACGTCCAGGTACTGCCCGATGGTCACCTCGGTGCGCATCTCGTCGAAGACCGGCCGGGCCCGAGCGACCACCACCGGGTCGAGGCCGCTGCCGTGCAGCAGTTCGTCGGACCAGACCAGGCAGAGGTCGCCGAGGAGGATGGCGCTGGAGTCGCCGAAACCGGCCGGGTCGCCGGCCCAGCCCGCCGCCTGGTGCCGGGCGGCGAACCGGCGGTGGATCGAGGGTTCACCGCGCCGGGTGTCGGAGCGGTCCATCAGGTCGTCGTGGATCAACGCGCTCGCCTGTACGAACTCCAGCGCGGACAGCCCACTGACGATGTTGTCGGAGTCCGGTCCGCCGGCGCCCCGGTAGCCCCAGTAGGCGAACGCCGGCCTGAGCCGTTTGCCGCCGCCGAGCACGAACGCCTCCAGCGCGTCGGCGACCGCGGCGAGTCCGTCGTCGACGCCGGCCATCCAGGCGCGCTGCCTGGCGAGGAACCTGGCCAGGGAGGCGTCGACCCGTTGGCGTAGTCCAGCGCGGTCCACCGGTGGGACGTGGGCGGGTTCGGTCACGCCCTGACGCTAGTGGATCGCCCGATCGGCTGCGGTCGCGGCAGGGCCCCGGGCCTCCGGCGTGGCCGGGTGCGTCGGGCGGAAACGGACACCTGCCCCGTACGGTGCGGGAAGGGGCGGGAGTGACCTTCTGAACCGGTAGAGTCACCTCGTGGCGCTCGGTCTCCCCTCCGTACTCCCCGACTCGCGACCGTCGATCGGGGATCTGGTCCGCGGCTGCGGGCCGACCTTCTCGTTCGAGTTCTTCCCGCCGAAGACCGAGAAGGGTGAACGCCTGCTCTGGCAGGCGATCCGTGAGCTGGAGTCGCTGCGCCCGTCGTTCGTCTCGATCACCTACGGGGCCGGCGGTTCGACCCGGGACACCACCGTGTCGGTGACGGAACGGGTCGCCACCGAGACGACCCTGTTGCCGATGGCGCACCTGACCGCGGTCAACCACTCGGTCGCCGAGCTGCGGCACGTGATCGGGCGGCTGGCCGGCGCCGGCGTGCGCAACGTCCTCGCGGTGCGGGGGGACCCGCCGGGCGACCCGACCGGGGAGTGGGTCCCGCATCCGGAGGGTGTGCACTACGCCGAGGATCTGGTCCGGCTGGTCCGCGAGGCCGGCGACTTCAGCGTCGGCGTCGCCGCCTTCCCGTACAAGCACCCCCGTTCGCCGGACATCGACACCGACACCGAGCACTTCGTCCGCAAGTGCCGGGCCGGAGCCGACTTCGCGATCACCCAGATGTTCTTCGACGCCGACGAGTATCTCCGGCTGCGTGACCGGGTGGCGGCGGCCGGCTGTGACACCCCGATCCTGCCCGGCGTCATGCCGGTGACCCAGATCGGCACCATCGAACGCTCCGAGCAGCTCTCCGGGGCGCCGTTCCCGCCCGCGCTCGCCGCCCAGTTCGAGCGGATCGCGGACGATCCGGAGGCGGTCCACCGGCTCGGCATCCAGCAGGCCAGCGAGATGTGCCGGCGGCTGCTCGACGAGGGGGTGCCGGGCATCCACTTCATCACCCTCAACCGGTCGACGGCGACCCGGGAGGTCTGGCAGAACCTCCAGGTGGGGGCCCGGACGTGAGGTCGGCCGCCGGGTCCGGGAGGCCGCGCGCCGGGGCGGTCGCCGCCGGCCCGGCCGATCCGCCGGGCGGGACGACAACCCGCCGGGCGCGACCTCGGGCGCCGTCCGGCGGTTGAGCCAGAGGTGGGCAACCGGTTGACCTGGGACGAGTACGCCGTCAAGTGGGCGCGGCTGCACGGCGGCTTCGATCCCCGGATGGCGACCACCTCGGTACGGCGCTGGCTGCGGATGTCGTACGTGCTGGGCTGTGCCCTGGCCCGGCTGCGGGTGCCGCCGACCGCGGTGACGGTTGTCGGCGTACTGCTCTGTGTCGGTGTCCCGGTCACCATCGTGCGGAGTCCGACCGGTGTGCTCGGCCCGGTGCTCGCCGCCGTTCTTGTGCTGCTCGCCTCGGTCGCGGACAGCATCGACGGTGCGGTCGCGGTGGTCACCGGCCGGACGACCCGGCTCGGGTACGTCTACGACTCGCTGGCGGACCGGGTCGGTGAGGTCTGCTGGCTGGTCGGGTTCTGGCTGCTGGGGGCCCCGGGCGGGCTGGTGGTCGCCGCCGGGGCGCTGTCCTGGCTGCACGAGTACACCCGGGCCCGCTCCGTCTCGGCGGGGATGAAGGAGATCGGCACGGTGACCGTGGGGGAGCGGCCGAGCCGGGTCAGCGTCGCCGTGGTCGGCCTGCTGGTGGCCGGGCTGGCCCGGCTGGTCATGCCGGAGCTGGCGGCCGGCACGATCACGCTGGCCACGGCGATCTGGGTGCTGCTCGGCTTCTTCGGGATGGTTCAGCTGCTCTCCGTGGTCCGCCGCTCCCTGGACCGGACGGAACCGACCGGGAACCAGCCGGCGGCCCGGCAGCCGGCGGCCGGACCGGCCGGGCCGGGGACGCCCCTGGAGGGGCCGGGCGGGCAGGGGCCGGGCACCTCGACGGCGGCGGAGGGGGCTCGACGCGAGTCGATCGGCCGGGCCCCGGCCGGCCGGGAACTGGTCCGTCTGGAGCCCACCGAGGTGGAGCTGACCCGCCGGGAGCCGAGCGGGACCGAGCCGCCCGGCACCGAGCGCTGACCCGCCGACCGGTGGTGAGGAAGGGGCCCTTCGTCTACCGAATGCGATAGGAAGGGTCCCTTCCTCACCGACCGATCCGCTCGGCGACGATCTGGGCGGAGAGGGTGACCATCGGCAGCCCGCCGCCCGGATGTGTGGAGCCGCCGACCAGGAACAACCCGTGGACGGGCCCCCGGTTCGGCGGCCGGAGCAGACCGCCGGCGCTGCCGTGGATCGCCCCGCCCGGTGCGCCGGCCGTCGTGGCGAGGTCGGCCGGGGTACGCACCTCCCGGAACACCAGCCGGTCCCGTACGTCGACACCACGCGCGGCGAGCACGTCGAGGACGTGGTCGGCGTAGGCGTCCGCCAGCCCCGGGCGACGCCAGTCGACACCACCCAGGGTGCGGCCGTGCCGGGGCGCGTTGACCAGCACGAACCACGCCTCGTGCCCGGCGGGCCGGACCAGCGGGTCGGCGGGGACGCTGACGAACACCGTCGGGTCGGGGACCGGCCGGGCCGGCACCCCCCGCCCCGGATCGCCGAAGACCGCGTCGAACTCGGCGTCGTAGTCGGTGGGGAAGAAGACGTTGTGGTGGGCCAGCCCCGACTCGCCGCGTACCCCGAGCAGCAGGACGAAACCGGCCAGGCTCCGGTCGGCGAGCCGGGCCAGCCGGTCCGGGGTGGGCAGCAGGTCCCGGTAGAGGGTCAGCGCGTCCACGTTGGCCACCACCACGTCGGCCGGTACCCGGGTGCCGCCGAGACGTACCGCCTGCACCCGGCCGCCGGCCGCGTCGATGCCGGTGACGGTGGTACCGGTCGCCACCACCACTCCCAGGTCGAGGCAGCGGGAGAGCAGCGCGTCGGCCAGCGTGCCGAGCCCGCCGCGCGGGTACCAGGCGCCGAAGTGCATCTCGGCGTACGGGATCGCGACCAGTGCGGCGGCTGCCCGGCGAGGGTCGGCACCGGTGTACGTGGCGTACCGGTCCAGCAGCATCCGCAGCCGGGGATCCCGCAGGTGCCGGCGGCCCAGCCCGCGCAGGGTCCGGCCGGGGGCGATGGCGGCGAGTTCCGGCAGCCGCCAGGCCAGCCGGGTCAGTGCCAGCGGCGAGTCGACGGCGCTGCGCAGGACGTCCCGCCAGGAGGCCGCCCAGACCCGTCCGGCCCGACGCCACAGCCGCTGCCAGTCCCGGGCCGCCGGTGCGCCGAACACCGCCCCGATCCGGGCCGCGAAGACGTCCGGGTCGGCGCAGGAGTCGAGGACGGTCGCCGGGGTGTCCGGCCCGGACGCCGGGAAGTGGTGCCGCACGATCGGGTCGAGCGGGGTCAGGTCGACGTACTCGTCCAGCTTCGCGCCGGTCGCCTCGAACAGGTCGGCGAAGACCTGCGGCAGGGTGAGCAGACTCGGGCCGGTGTCGAAGTGGAACGTCCCGACCGGGGTCTCCCGCCGGTACCGGCCGAGTTTGCCGCCGACCTCGTCGGCGCGTTCGTAGACGGTGACCTCGTGGCCGAGGGCCGCCAACCGGGCCGCGGCCGCCAGACCGCCCACCCCGGCGCCGATCACGACCACCCGAGCCACGAACCGCCCGCCTCCTCACCGGTACGCCGGGGGCTGTTGTCCCGATCGGCGGCTCAGCGCACCGGTCGCCCCCGCCACGACAGCCGTCCCCGCCTCCGCAGATGGTACGACCGGACGGTCAGCCAGCCGAGGAGCACGACCGACACCGGGTGTGCCAATACGTCCGGCCAGCCGCGTCCGCCGGTCGCCCGGGCGCTGACCAGTCGACCGGCGACCCCGAGCAGATAGCCGGTCAGCCCGCCCAGGGCGGCCGTGCGGGCGCCGCCGAACGCCGCGACGACGGCGAGCACCGGCGGTACCGCGTACAGCAGGAGGAGCAGCAGTATGACGGCGGTGGCGCCGGCGGCTGGGCCGAACGCGGCCCAGAGCGACTTGCCGTAGCCGTCCCGCAGCTCCGACCAGGACCGGTACATCCGGCAGTCGGCCAACGTCGACCCGTCGGCGAGGGCGATCCGGCCGCCGGCGCGTTTGACCGCCCGGGCCAGCTCGATGTCCTCCAGGACCCGGTCCCGGACCGCCGCGTGTCCGCCGGCCCGCCGGTAGCCGGCCCGGTCCAGGACCAGGAACTGGCCGCCCGCCGCCGCCAGGCTCGGCCGTGCCGAACGTTCCATGGCGCGCAGCGGCAGGAAGGTCAGCCAGAGCCACTGCAGCAGCGGTTGGACCAGGCGTTCCGCCGCCGATCCGGTGACGATCCGGGGGTACGGCGAGAGCAGCGTCGCCGAGGCCGTCCGCAGCGTCGCCACCGCCGCCGCCACCGCGTGCGGAGCGAGGACCACGTCGGCGTCGACGAAGACCAGCGCCGTCGCCGCCGGCCCGGCCCGGTCGGCGAGCTGCTGGCAGGCGTACGGCTTGCCGAGCCAACCCGCCGGCGGCGGTGCGCCGGACAGCAGGCGTACCCGGGGGTCGTCGCCGGCCACGGCCCGGACCACCTGGGCGGTGCCGTCGGTCGACCCGTCGTCGAGTACGACGATCTCCAGCTCGGGTACGCCCCGCTGGGCCAGCAGGGCGCGCAGGCACGGGGTGACCCGGTCCGCCTCGTCGCGCAGCGGCAGCAGCACGGCGACGGGTTCCCGGACCGTCGCCCGGTTCGGGGGCCGGCGGAGCCAGCGGGCGGCATTCAGCCCGGCGTGTGCGGTCAGGCCGCCGACAATGCCGGCGACCGTCCAGGCCAGCGCGGTGACCAGGGCGGTCATCCGGTCCGCCCGCTCGCGGCGGTGTCGCCGCCGGTGGTGCTCGGGACGCTGCCGGTGCTCGGGGCACCGGTGCGCGGAGCACTGGTGGCGGCCCGGGCGCTGTCGGTGGCCCCGGCGCTGGCGCTGGCGGTGTGGGGCCGGGTGTGGCGGCGCCGGGCGAGGGTCACCGCGAGCGGACCGGCGACGACCGCCATGGCCAGCGCGCCCCAGCCGGCCGACGCGGGCAGACCCAGGAAGACCGCGTGCGCGAGAAGACTACCGAGATACGTCCAGAGGTAGAGGGCGTACATCGGGGGGTCGGCGCCGTTCGGCAGCCGGGCGGCCCGGCCGGCGACCGGGCCGAGCAGCGACATCAGCAGTGTCGCGAAGAGCAGCCAGCCCAGATAGTTGCTGACCGGCACCTCCGGTACCCCCGGCAGGGCCGGGTCCGGATCCTGCCAGCTCCAGTAGCCCTCGGCCACCATCTGTGGATCGAGGAAGACGTCCCAGCCGGCCAGTCCGACGGCGGCCAGCACGACCCGGCCCGGTCCGGGACGGCTCAGTCGGACCGCGGCGAGCCAGGCGGGCCAGGCCATCCAGGTCCAGGCGAGCGGGATGACCAGTGGCACCCCGGCCAGTTTCGGGCCCAGTTCGCCGGAGTAGTGGTAGCCGCCGAACGGCACCCCGGTCGCCACGCCGAGCAGTTCGACCCCGAGGCCGCCACCGGTGGTCACCAGCACCAGCGCCGCCGCCGTACGGGGGCCGCGGCTGAGCAGGGCGTGGCTCACCGACAGCAGGTAGCCGAGTCCGACCGTGGCCACGGTCAGCCGGGCCCGTACGGTGTCCCCGGTCAACGGATAACCGATCTGGGCCAGCACCAGTACGCCGAGCAGGAGCCAGGGCAGTCGACGGGCCAGTGTCCCGGCCGGCCGGGCGGCCGGTGCGGGTTTCCGGTCCGTCGGCGGGAACACCCGTCCCGGCCGGCGGCTCATGATTCCGGAGGCGCCAGCGGCAGCGTCCGGCCGAGCACGGCGAAGGCGCGCTCGTCACCGGGGAAGTGGAAGTCCCGCAGCACGTCCACGAAGCCGAACCGCCGGTACAGCCGCCAGGCCCGGGAGGTCCGCTCGTCCGCCTCGGGGGTGGAGAGCAGGGTGGTGCCGCCGGTGGCCATGCCGAGCAGGGCGCGCAACTGGCGGGCGCCGAGCCCGTGTCCCTGGGCCGCCGGGCGGACGTGCAGTTCGACCACTTCGAAGCAGTCGGTGAACCAGGTCTTCCGGGCGTCGTCGGTCAGCGCGTGGTGCACCTGGTCGTGCCACCACTGTCCGGGTGCGGAGAGGTATCCGTAGCCGAAGCCGACCAGGTGACCGTTGGTACTGACGGTGGCGACCGCCCGGAAGCCGGGTCGGCGTACGTGGGTCGCGATGTAGCCGCGCCGGGACTCCAGGAGTTCGGACCGGTAACCCATCGCCTCGCCGTAGACCGCCACCACGTCGTCGAGACGTCGGGCGAGATCGTCCGGCTGCCACGGCACCAACCTCATGCTCGTCCGCTCCTCACTCTCGGCCAGTGTCGGAACCCCTGGTCGTCGTCGGTTCCGACCCAGCCGAGCACCGCCGGGTCACCGACGAGATCGCACACCTCGAACCGGGCGAACAGTTCCTCGGCGTACCACCGTTGGGTGGGGGTACGCATGATCGCCGCCCGGTGCTCGGGGTGACGGTACGCGAAGTCGGTCAGGTGCGTGGCGTCACGCCAGATGCTGACCGTGCCCTGCCAGCCGAGCGGTGCCTCGCCGATGCCGAAGCGCGCCAGCAGGCCGGGTGTCTCCCGTACCGCGGCGGCGACCGGGGGTACGGCCCGCCAGAAGGCGACGGCCCGGTGCGGGCGCAACCGGGCCCGGGTGAGGGCGAGCAGTGGCCGGCCGGGCGCGGTGGGACGGGCGCTACCCGTGGGAAGGGTGCCGAACGGTTCGGTGCCGGCCCAGCGCCCCCGACTGGCGAGCGGACGCAGGTCGAGCCGGACCCCGGCGTGGGCGATCCGCCGCCAGGCCCGGCCCACCGGTGTGTCGTCGAATCCGGCGGCCCGGGCCGGGTCCGCCCAGACGACCAGGGCGGCCCACCGGGTCGGGTCGGCGTCGGTCGGCCCGAAGCCGTCGCCGGTGCCGAGCAGCTTGCCGAACCGTACGCCGGGCGTGCCGCGCAGCCGGTGCCGGTCGACCGCCATCCGGGCCAGGGCCCGGGGCAGCGACCGCCTGGGAACGCGCCAGACGTGCAGGGTGACCAACCGGGCGGACCCGGTTCCGTCGTACGGCGGACCGGCTCCCGGGTCGGGCCGGGTCATCAGAAGCCGCCTGAGAAGCCCCTGGCTTTGGCCATGGGGAGGTAAGGGCGGCCCGAGCTGCGAAAATGCCGTATCCGGGCCGCTGGTTGTGGAACGAGGCCGTCCACCAGCAGAGATCTGGACGCGGGCCGACGTTGTGCAAGCAGGTGACGCCCGCCTACACCACGATGACCTGCTCGCAGTGCGGTACGAGAACGAAGGAACGCCTCGGGCTGGGTGTGCGGACTTTCCGGTGCGACGACTGCGGGTACACCGCCTGCCGCGACCGGAACGCCGCGAGGACGATCCTCGCCACGGTGGAACGCGACCGTGCTGGTGCCGGCGACGTGAGACATGCGATCACCTCCTCCCGGGAGGGCGGTCCTGTGCGGTCTGAGCCGGAAATCCCCCGGCTTCGCCCTGGGAAGCGTTAAGCCACCTCGGCGGGGCTGCCGGCGGTGATCCGGAGCAGTTCGGCGTAGGTGGTGGGGAAGACGGCCTGCGGCACGCCACCCGCCGCCCAGATCTCGGGGTAGCCGGCGAGTGCCGTGTCGACCAGGGTACGGACCGGTTTCGGGTGCCCGAGTGGGGCGACCCCGCCGATCGGCTGGCCGGTGTGCTCCCGGACGAACTCCGGGGTGGCCCGCTTGACCGTGCTCACCCCGAGTGTCGCGGCGACCCGGGCGGTGTCCACCCGGTGTGCTCCCGAGGTCAGCACCAGCAGGGGCTCCCCGTCCGCGTTGAAGATCAGCGAGTTGGCGATCTGGCCCACCTCGATCCCGAGCGCGGCGGCTGCCGCGGCCGCGGTGTGTACCGCCTCGGGCAGGACGCGGACCCGGCTGGCCGCGCCGGAGCCGTCCCGGCCGCCCGCGTTGTCGAGCGCGTCCTGTACCGCCTGCACGTTGGGATGTGACTGCATGGGCATCATCTTGCCCGGAACCCGGCGGCCCACGTCCAGTCGAATTGCCGTCACCCGACCCGACCCGGCCCGGTGCCGGCCCGGACGCCCACTGGCCCGGGGTCAGGTGGCGGCGGGGTGGGGGCTGGGCCGGGGTCAGGTGGCGGCGGACCGGGTCGCCCCTGGTGGGAACACCCTCAGCGGGGACCGTTCCAGTCGACGAGCTGGACGATGACGCCGTTGGGGTCGCGGACCTGGAAGGCACGCTCGCCCCACTCCTCGGTGGTGAGCGGCATGGTGATGGTCACCCCTTCGGCCTGCAGCCGGGCCAGCTCGCCCTCCAGGTCGTCGACCACGAAGGCGAGGATGAGTCCCCGGGCGTGGTCGTCGCGCTGGTCCGCCGGCAACGTTGCCAGGCCCCGCCGCAGGAAGACGACGTTCATCCCGGCGTCGTCGCGGGCCAGCGAGGCGAAGCCGTCGGCGGCCATCTCCTCCCGGAAGCCGAAGTGGGTGGTGAGGAAGTCGCTGGAGGCGGCGACGTCGTCGACGTTCAGTGACACGGCGGATGAGGTGATCTTCACTCGGTGCTCCCTCGGGAAGGGGGGACGGAACTCCGTGGAGTGTACACCGTACAGCGTATAGAGTTTTTTCGCCACCGGCTTCCACGGGTGGTGTGGACAGCGTCCACGGTCGCGGTACGGCGTGGCACATCGCGATAAATGGGGCGAGTGGTCCACTGTGAAGGGATGATCGGTTTCGGGCCCTCCCGCTGGGCGGCATCACCGCCGCAACTGTTGATGTCGGTACCGCTGACGAAGGTCGTACGACCGAGATGACCTTCGGGCGGAGTCAGGGAACGTCGTCGTGGCTAGCTTGGGGCGCCATGACGACCATGCGACGGATCCTGGTGGCGGTACTGGCGCTCGCGGCGGGCGCGGTGGTGGTGACCCTGCTCGCCCCCGGCGGGTTGGGGGACCCGCGATTGCAGGTGGTGACCGACGGGCCGTCCGCCGAGGCGTACCGGGCGGTGGTCGGTGGGGCCGGTCGGCTGCCCGACTGGTTGCACGCCCCCGGCGAGCACGTCGCGCTCGCCGGAGTGCTGGCCCTCGCCGGCCTGCTGGCCTGGACGGGGTGGACCGGGTGGCGGCGTCGGACCTCGGCGGCGACCGGTGCCGTACTGGTCATGGCGGGCGCGCTGCTGGCGTATCTGACCAGCGAGGCGGTGAAGCTGGTGGTCGACCAGGAACGGCCCTGCCGGGCGTTCGGGGACGTGGCCACCTGGGTGCCGTGCCCGCCGCCCGGTGACTGGTCCTTTCCGAGCAACCACTCGACGGTCGTCGGGGCGCTGGCCGCCGGGATTGTCGTCCTGGCGCCCCGACTCGGCTTTGTCGCCGTACCGGTGGCCGGGGTCGTGGCGGCGATGCGGGTGGTGGCTGGCGTGCACTATCCGCACGACGTGCTGGCCGGGCTCCTGCTCGGTGCGACGACCACCCTCGCGCTGCTGGTGACGCTGACCCCGGTCGCCGAACGGCTGATGGCGCGCTACGCCGGTCGACCCCGGTCGGCACGTCTCCGGCGGTGACCGGCCGGCGCGGCGCCGGCCAGCGCCGTGGCCGGTGGACAGGTTCGGTGGCGCGTCGGTAGGCGGCGTCTCCGGCACGCAGCCTCGGTGGCGCGGGCCAGTGGAGGGTATCGGCGCTGCTCGGTAGGCGGCGTCTCCGGCGGCGTCGTCGGTCAGCGGGGCGCGGCGATCACGTCGGGAGCCGGTGCGGGAGTGCCCGGCGCGGCCGGCGGCGCGCTGATCCGGGCCGTCTCGGCGAGTGCGACACCGGCCAGTACCAGTAGGCCGCCGGCGAGCTGGGCGGCGTTGAGCGCCTCGCCGACGCCGAGGACGGTCCAGGCGACCGCGGCGGCGATCACCGGCTCGACCATGCCGAGGATTCCGACACTGGTCGCGGGGAGGTGCCGCAGCGCGCCGGCGACCAGCAGGTACGGCACGATCGAGCCGAGTACGACGACGTACCCGCAGAGCAGTGCGACCGGCACGCCGGCCTCGGTCGTCGCGCCCAGCGGCTCCCAGCCGCCGGTTCCGTCGGTGACCGCCCGGACCAGCAGCCCGGCCACGGCGGAGGTGCCGAACGCCCAGGTGGTCAGCGACAGGGTGTCCCGTTCCTGTACGCCCCGGGCGCCGAGCACGTAGTAGCCGGCCAGCAGGACGGCGGCACCCAGCCCGGCGAGCACCCCGAGCGTGTCCAGCTTGAGTTCTCCCCAGACCTCGGCCACGCAGGCCAGTCCGACGAGGCTGAGCGCCAGCCCGCCCCAGAGTCGGGAGCGGACCTGCTGGCGCTGGCCGAACCGGGCCCAGAGGGCGACCAGCAGCGGGGCGGTGTACTCGAACAGCAGCGCGATCCCGACCGGCATCCGGGAGATCGCCACGAAGTAGAGCATCGGGACGAGGAAGAACCCGGCCAGGCCGTACCCGATCAGCAGGGGGAGCTGTCCGGCGGTGACCCGGAGGCGGCGGATGCCGGGGCGCAGGACCACGCTCAGCGCGAGCAGGCCGACGAACGCGCCCGCGGCGCGGAGCAGGGTGAGCTGCGGCGCCTCGACGCCGGCCTGCAGGACCAGTTTCGAGACGGTGCCGTTGACCGCGAAGAGGACCCCTGACGAGAGCACCATCAGTACGCCGAGCGCCGGCTTGCGTGTTGTCGCCACCGGATGAGGCTACCCGCCGCCCTGTCAGGGGCGAAGTAAGTATTGGCCATTACGAAGGGCTGTTGGCCCGGGGGCGGATCCATCGATGGATGGCATTGACTCTATTGAAACGATTCGATACGTTGCCGGAACGCTGGGAAAGCCTTTTCCCCTGCGATCGGTCAACTCGTCGGGCGGTTTTCCCGGCCACCGTTCCCAGCTCAGGAGGACCGATGACACTCATCACCACCAGGATCCCGCCCGACGCCGGAACCCGACGGCGCGGCTGGCGTACCGCCCTCGTCGTGGCCGTCGCGGCAATGCTGGCCGGCTTCGGTACGGCGATCGGCGTACCGCCCGCCGACGCGGCCGCCACCGTCGACGCCGGGGCCCACCACGTGCTCGTCTCACCGGACGGCGGCGAGACGACCGACCTCCGCAACTCCACCGCCGGCGACGTCGGCGTCCTCGCCGACTGCGGCACCGGCTCGTTCCACGCCGAGGCGGTGCTGAACGGCGGCACCTGGACCGCCCGTAACGGCGGCAGCACGGTCTACACCGGCAGCGACATGCGTTCCGCGATGCAGGCGGCGGTGAACAGCCTGTCGTCGGGGCGTACCTCGAAGCAGCGGGTGGTCGTCCGGGGCTCCGGCTCGGTGAGCGCCAACTCCCGGTTGTCACTGCCCAGTTACACGATCCTCGACGTGTGCGGCACGATCAACGTGACCGGTTCCGGCTCCGGGGACCAGGCCCCGGTGTACGCCCGCGGTGCCACCGACATCGAGGTGCAGCACCTGAACCTCACCGGCTCGCCGCTGTACGGCATCTTCATGCGCAACGTGAACAACCTGACGCTCGGCCAGATCGACATGCGGCTCTCCGCCGGTCTCGGGGTGCGGATCGACAACCACGGCGGCGACCGGGCGGTGAAGGTCCGCAACATCCGGATCGACAACGTGTACGTCCAGGGCAGTCGCAGCCAGGCCGTGGAGACGTACGGGGTGGACGGGTTGACCGTCGGCACCGTGACGGCCCGTAACGTCGGCGAGTCCGGGCTGCTGCTCAACGACACCATCAACGCCACCATCGGTACGGTCGACGCCGACAACGCCGGTGCCGGCACCGGGTACGCGGCGTTCCGGATGGCCAACCGCAACGGCCGGGTGGGCAGCGGCTACCCGACGAACATCCGGGTCGGCACGGTGATCGCCCGGGGCGGCGGGCGCGGGATCTTCTGCGTCTCGGAGAGCGGCGGCGCGGTGATCGACCGGGTGACCATCTCGAACACCGGCAACAACTCGATCCTGATCGAGAACTGCTACAACGTCACCATCGCCGGGCAGTCGGGAACGGTGACCGGTGGCGGCGAGGTTCGGATCGCGGCGCGGTCGGAGTTTCCGATCTCCTCCGGCATCACCCTGCAGAACCTGACGGTGACCAACACCAACGTCACCCAGAACCCCTGCGGTGGTGCCAACAACGTGATCCGCAATGTCACCCGGGTCAACTCCACCCTGAGGTGGTGCTGACCGTGACCTGACGACGCCGGGCCACGGCACGGCCGTGACCCGGCGTCCCGGGTCGGGCGAGGTCGATGGAACACCCCCTCGACCTCGCCGACCGACCGCGGTTACTTGCGTTCTTGTCGGTGTCGGGGTGTACTCTCTCCAGTAGTTAGAACGAGTGTTCGATTGGGTGAGGGTCGATGTCGACTTCGGCGTCGAGCCCCGATGCCGAGAGATTGACACCCGGGCGCGGCGCC